>DUEN01000034.1 GCA_011176545.1 Caldilineae bacterium
CGCCGCAACCACCCCAATTTGAGCTCCCTTCTCCCAGGCGTGGGAGAAGGTGCGTCACACCTCTCCAGCTCATCAAATCGCTAATTCAGACGCTCATTTTAGCATACACGACAGAAATGTATGGACAACGCATGTGTGGCTTTTATATAACATAGGGGCGACCGGCCGGTCGCCCCTATGGAGGGTTATGCTGTCTGTTCCAAGTGGATAATGTAGGGGATGTACTTCCACCCGGCGCCTGCTCACATTTCAAACACGCTCCCAGATGTCTCCATAGGTTCAGCCAGGGCGATGACCTCCGCCTCGACAGCGGGCACCACGGGGATATATTCCACCACTACGGAGGCCAAAGTAATCTTTCCCGCCGCTTCCGGCCTCAGCGTCAGATCGATCTCGCTCCCCTTCAGCTCGGCACCCGGCTTATCGAACAGCACCATCATGGTTTGCGGATCCTCACCGGGGGACAGGGCGATGCTCTGATGGCTCAGCAGGTCCGCGGATAGTGCGGCCGGACGCTCGGCCGGGGGAAGCACGACCTTCAGCTTGTGCAGGCCCGTCATGGGCGGTTCGTGGGTCGTCCAGAACGCCCCGTCCCGGCTGTAGCGGAGCGCCTCGAGGGTCCCCACGTCGGCATCAGCCAACCAGTCGGCCTCGCCTGCTCGCGCTTTTAGCACGATCCACAGCGTCTGTTTCCCTTCGACATCCACCGGCTCGTCGAAGCGGGCGGAAACCCAGCCTGGCTCCTGCGTGACGCTGGAAACATCGATGGAGGTGGTAGCCAACGCCTGGCCGTCAGGGGCTCCGGAGGCATCTTCCTGCAATTCCAGGATCAGATCGGCGTTCGCGGCGGCTGAGAGGCGGAGATCGACCCCCGCCACGCGGTGGTCGGCCTGCGGCGTGACCGGCTGGGCCAAGCTGAATATGCCGGAGACGCGAGCTCGGGCGGGCGTCGTCTGCTGCGTCCAGCGCGCGTCGGGGTCCAGCCGATCGTCGTCCATGGTGCCGCTGAGCTCGAACTGCACCTTTTGAACGCGCACGTGAGGCGCGGTGTCGTCAACGCCTGCAGGCGTGACGAATTTCCCTTGCTGGCCGCGACGGAATAGCGTCAGGGTCACCGTCTGCGTGTCGCCGTGGCGTTGGAATGCCACCGAGGTGGACAGGGGATCCTCGCCAGTGAACTCGATGGTATTCACGTAGCTCACCGATACGGAGGGACTTCCACCTGTCTCCACGATCTTCAGGAAGCCAGGAGTGTCCGAATAGGCGACGAGATGTGGGAAGCAAAGCCCTGCCTGAGCCGGACAGGACTCCAGGAACTCGTTCAGCTCCCGGCTGAAGTCGGGCAGCGTGATCTCGCCGGCCAGATCGCCGTTGTATGTCCACAGGATGGGCTCCTTCCCCGTGGCCTGGGCGAAGGGGATCGGCGACAGGAGAAGCAACTTGCCGCCCTCTCGGGTCTTGGGCACGATGAAGTTGCCGTCTTGATCCTTCTCCGGGACGCTCTGAGCGATGATGAACCGCACATTGGAAGGGTAACTCTGGCAATCGATCTTGGTCTTCGCCTCGAATTCCGCCTGGCTCAGCGCGTTGGACAGCCTGACCTCGATCTTCTGCGTAAGCAAGTTCAGGGTCTGGCCCGCCTCGAGCGCGATTGGCTCCTTCGCGAAGCGGAGTCCCTCCCAGGGGCGGATCTTGAGCGCGCCGCCGCCCGTGACCGACACGTCTCGCACGTTGCGCAACCCGTGAAAGTCGATGATGTAGATCTTCTCGTCGTTGCTGGCCGGGGATACGGTTGTTCCCCAGAGCGACATGTAATCAGCCAGAGGGCGATTCCCGAACGGGAGGCCGCGCACGGTGAACGGCGTCGAGGTGATGATGCTGTTCTTGGGCAGCCCGGCCAGGTCGGGCACCGCGGCTGGGAGCAACGGGAAAGAGGCCAGCGAGGCCCCCACTGCGGCGACATCAGGAATGGCGGCGATGAGGGCGGCCATCTCCATGAACATCTGAACGGCGGCATCGCCACTCCACACCGCTGTGAGGCCGCGCATTGGCGTGGCTACCATTTGAGTGCTCTGCGCGACGGCTTCCTGCGATTGAGCGATCGCCATCTCTGACTCCTGTTGGCTTGCCTTAAGGATAACCGAGAGCGCAGCATGCCGCGCCCTTACAGCTTTGCTTAGCTGGCTGAGATGAGCAGATTGACCGTCTCCCCGGAGGGAACCTCCACACCCTCGCCCGGCTCGCTGCTGATGACCGGGCGCTCCGCATAGTCGGGCGGAGCCGTGTAACGAACAGCGCCCATGGTCTCGTCCACGCTGGTCGTGATGGTGACGGCCTGGCCGTGGGCGTCGAGCACCTGGCCCAGCGCCAGTCCGCGCCCAGCCAGCAGATCCAGCGCCTCCTGTAGCCCCTTGTTGAACAGATCCGGGACGCGCGGCAGAGCACCGGCTTCTTCGGCCCTGGACACCACGACATCGACGACGGTGGCGCTGCTCGGCTGAACCCGCACACCGCGTCTGACCGCCGCGGAGAACCCGCTGGCGATGGTGGGGGTGACGCGCACATCGTATAGCCCCGGCGGCAGATGGGAGATAACGTATCGCCCGCGTACTCTGCGTCCGAAGTACGTCTGCTCCACGTCGGCGGCGGCACTGGCCGCGACCGCGCTGATCTCACTTCCTGTCAGCTCCCGCCCTGGCTCTTCGCCGTCCTCGGCGCGCACGGTCACGACGATCCATCCCGGCCTCTCCGACTCCAGCGCGGCCATCTCCTGGTACAACGCCTCGATGGCGTCGATCAGGGCGTTCCATGCCCCGGCCGTGATGGTCTCGTTGGGGCTGACCTCCTTCAGTTCATCAAACACATCAGGCATAACCCTCATGCTCCTTTTGTTTTGGATCTGAGCGCGCGCCCTTCTCTTCACTTGTTATGATTCTCCCGGAGGGACGGGTCTGAGACCCGCCCCTACTCAGCAGTGGGGGTGCACGACCGTGCGCCCCCACTGGCCTCCCACAGCCTCCCTATCCTTGCTCGATACCGAAGAAGGAATACGCCGCGACGACCGCGGTGCCCAGCCAGGTCCACCCAGTGTTGAAGACGAGCTCAGGCACCTGGGTTCGCGTCACCGCGACCAGGAACGCGGCCAGGCCGATAATGAGCCATACGATCAGGTAAGCCCAGCCGACGACCTCCTGCACGGTCACCGAGGCTCGCTGGGGGGCCACCATGCGGCTGAGGGCTGTCACGTTACGCCGTAACCGGCCATCGCCGTCCCTATCCTCAGGAGGGGACTTCAACGCCAGGCCCACGGCGACCACGCTGCCTACCAGCCCTGTCACCAGGTTAGCGGCCTGTAAAGAGTTGTCGGTGTACGTGACATCGGGGTTCACGAACGCGTTGTAGATCCCGGCCCCCAGTAGGACGGCGTAAATGACCAACACGGCCAGGGACAGGATGGCACCGAAGACTTGAGGGGCTTTCTGTGGCATGACTCACCTCCTCGCCATGTATGAGCAGGGGGTAAGGCTTCTCCTCAAGTGGGAAAGGCTCCCCTGCATGATGGTTCGCCCAATTATAAACGCTTAATCGGGATGATGTAAGGCTGCGCCTCCCATCACACTTACAAGACAGTCAGATGTTTCTGGTAGGACGACCGGCCGGGTAGCTCTACACTTGGCGAAATAACCAACTCTATGGAGCCCTCGTAGGGGCAGGTCTGAGACCCGCCCCTCTCAGCATCCGTGTGGATAGCCGAATCTCACGCGATGCCCAGCCCCTCCAGGATCGCCCATGCCCGTTCGATCAGAGTCCGCGCGAAGGATTCGCTCACAGCCAGTGCTTGAGCGACTTCCTCGACGGAGGCGCGAGCCAGCGCGGCCGTGTCCCGAATACCGGCGGAGCGGAGCCTCTTCGCCCGCGCGGGGCCGATCCCGCTCACCGCTTCCAGCCCTGGGATCTCGGGCGTCTCGGCGATGTCCCGGCTGCCGGTCGAGATGGTGATCCGCACCCGGACCTCCTGCTCGATCTCAGGGAGGGGGGCTCCCGGCAGCGGGGCTTGGTCGATGACGGTGCTCTCGGGGATGGGGGAAGGCTGTGAGACCTCGTTCCAGCGGAGGATCCGTCCTTCCGTCGCCCTTTCGATGATCTCCCACGCCTCATCCCCGCCCAGGCAGATCACATCGGGTAAGGGTGGGCGTGCCACCGCCAGCGTAACGGTCGCTCCGTTCGGTATCTCGGCGCCGGGGGCCGGCGACTGGCCGAGCACGGTGCCCTCGGGCCGCTCGCTGGAGACGCCCTTGAACGCCACTCGGAGCTCGAGCTGGAACTCCTCGGCAAACATCTGGAGGATCTCCTCCGCCTCCCTCCGATCCAGGCAGAGTAGCTCCGGGAGCCCTCGCAGCGGCTCGGCGCGCTCGACGGCTACGACGAGGGCAACGGCGATTCCCTCCAGCGAGTACGCTGCGGAGAGGGCCGCGGGCTTCTGCGCCAGGATCGTGCCCGGCGGGCGATCGCTCGGTGAGCGTTCAATACGTAGATCTGTCAATTCCACTCGGTTCTGGTCTGCCCACCGCTTCAATCGTTCCTCGACCTGGTCCTCCTCGATGTGGAGGCAGCGCAGGTCCGGGAAGGGCGGTCGGCGAACTGTCAGTGCGACGCCTCTCAATTCCTCCCCGATGGGAGTCCCCTGGGTCGGCCGTTGCCGGATGATCGTGTCGGGATCGCGCGGGCTGGGATGTCGCCGGAGGCGGATGCGCTCGTCCCACCGGAGGTCGAATCGCTCCACGAACTCGCGCAGGCGCTCTTCTGCCTGCTGCCGGGGCATGCAGCGCAGCTCCGGCATCCGGGCGACGACGGCGATCACAAGGGTGACGATCGTGTTGGGGGCTACCTCGGCCCCGGCGGCGGGATCCTGCTCCAGGACGATGTTCGCGAGGGTTGGATCGGTCACCCGGCGGGTTTCGACGCTCACGCGCAATCCCGCCTGAACGAGGATCTCACGCGCGGCTGACTCGGTGCGCTCCACCACGTTGGGCACGGTCACCCGTGCAAAGCGCCATAGGACGATGCGCACGGATGTCCCGCGGGAGACCTCAGTCCCGGCTGTGGGCCTCTGTGCGGCCACGCGGCCATCGTCGGAGGCTGTGTTCGTAGGGCGTTCTCTCACGTTCGGATCGAGCGTCAGCCCGGCGGCCGTCAGCGCGGCTTCCGCCTCCTCCCGCGTCATGCCGATCAGGTTGGGCACGGCCACGCGAGGCACTCGCCAGATGACAATCCGAACCGCGCTGCCCCGCAGGACCTCTGTCCCCGCGGTTGGCTCCTGGGCGGCGACGCGGCCATCATTGGCCGCCTCGTCCGTGGCTCGCTCGCCGACGTCCGGATCCAGCTCCAGACCCACGGCTCGAAGCGCTTCGGTGGCCCCCTCCAGCGTCATGCCCGTCAGCTCGGGGACGACGACGTGCGGGAATCTCCACACGACGATGTGGATCGCCGTCCCCGGGGGCACGCGCTCCCCTGGCGCGGGCGATTGTCTCGCCACCCGGTCGTGATCGGTCAAGGTGGCCGTTTCCTGTTCCTCGATGGTCGGATCCAGGGTCAGCCCGGCCGCCTCCAGTAGAGTCGCCACCTCCCGACGCGGGTGGCCGATCAGATCGGGTACCTCCACCCGTTGCGGGATAGCGACCACCAGCCGCACACGGATCGTCCCCGAAAGGATCTCGGCCCCCGCCGTCGGCTCCTGAGCCACCACCGTGCCGACGCCCTCGACCCGCTCCTCCTCCGTGATCTCCACGTCCTCCACGGTCAGCTCGTGGTCCTCGGCGAAGCGCCGGATCGCCTCCCGGGCCTCTTCGGGCGAGAGGCCGGCCAGGCCCGGGAAGAGCGGGAAGGAGATGGCGGCCAGCAGGATGTCCACCGCGTGTCCGACTGGCACGACGACGCCCACGCCTGGCTCGGTGGAGATCACCGGCTGGTCCGGGAAACGGGGCCAATCCTCGGGATCCAACACGTGCCCGTGGGCTTCCATGACCCGGCCGATGGTCAGGTCGAGCGCCATCAGGCGATCTTGGGCGGCGGCGAACGAGGCGCCGAACAGGTTGGGGATCTCCCGGCGGTCGATCGCCCGCGCCAGAGCGATCTCCACGGTGGCCGGGGTGCCCTCGGCGATGATGACCTCGGCCGACGCCTCCAGGTAGCCGGTCGTGGGGCGCGGCTCCACTGTCACCGAATACTGACCGGGCTCCGGATTGGCGATCAGATAATAGTCTCCGAGGCGCACCCCCGGCGGCAGGGGTGCCTCCGGGTGATCCATCGGCGCGGCCGAAACCGCCTCGATCCACGTCGCGGGCATGATATCGCCCGTCACCGCATCCCGGACGATG
The DNA here is from genome assembly GCA_011176545.1 of Caldilineae bacterium. Lineage (GTDB taxonomy): Bacteria > Chloroflexota > Anaerolineae > DUEN01 > DUEN01 > DUEN01. The sequence continues at coordinate 6,378 of DUEN01000034.1, forward strand.
ACGAACAGGCTGTTGGGCACGCGTTCGGCCAGGGCAGCAACATCGTCGTAAAGCTGCAGGATCGCCGCCCGCAGTGCGTTCCACCCCTCGGGCATGATGGGGTCGTATCGGACGACGCGAAAGCGGTCGAGTTCTGAACGGCGGTTAGCCATGGGCCACTCCTCGTTGGCGTGGAGCGGAGAGCGTCTAGCGTGGAGCGTGGGGCGTGGAGCGAACTTTCGCTTCCCGCTCCCCGCTTCACGCTCCACGGCCCATCTTCGCGCTCCAATCTAGACGCCATATATGGATCGACTCAAACGGCGGAGCATCCGGCGATGTCGGATAAGCGCGGGTCAGCCAGGGCCGAGTGAGCCAGAACACGCCCGATGGGGCTTCGTGGAAGTCGGGGTGGTCGCTCACCTCCGCCCGCAGCGATTCGGGCACGAGCACGCAGTCCAGCTCGCCGGCCAGATAGGTCTTGATGGCCAGTTCCGGGTCGGCGATGCGCAGGAAGCGGACCTCCTCGATCTGGACCGAATCGGCCGCGTGCCACAGCGTGTTTCGGGTCAGGATCACCTGCGTCGGGTCCATGGCCGCCAGCACGTAGGGGCCGCTGGCGAGGAGGGCATCTGGTTGGCCCCATTCCTCCCCGGCCTCCTCGACCCGCTCCCTGGGCACCGGGAAGGCTGCCGGGTGGGCGAGCAGGGCCAGGACGCGCTCCGCCTCCACGGGCTCACTGAACGCCACGCGCAACGTCTGATCATCAAGAGCCTCGACTTCCATATCGGCCAGGGGGATCCCGAAGCGCTCGCTCAGCTCGTCGCCCGCCGTCTCGACGGCCCGGCCGAGAGCGAAGGCCGCGTCTCCAGCTGTAATGGGGGCCTCGGCGACCACGCCCACCGTCCGATCCCATCGCGCCCAGTGGATATCCGGGCGCAGGGTGAACGTCCACACCTCGCCGGCCTCGTCCACTTCCCATTCCGCGGCCAGGCCGGGGGTAAGCTCGCCGCTTTCGGGGGCGCGCTCCGTCAGCCCCTGGAAGAGCAGCCCGGCCAGGATGCGTTCCGAGGGCGCGCGCGCCCGCAGCGGGTCCAGGGTCTCAATAGGGTCGGGCAGGTTAAGGTCGAGGGTGATCCGCTCCTCGGGCGGGACGGAGCGCTGGGCGGCGACGAGCAGATGCACCGTCCCGCCCTGGCTTATCTCCATGTCCTCGCTCGGCTCCGTGGCGATGACGGGCGCGGCGGCCTGGGCAGGGTCGGGGGCCAGGAATCCGCCGCCCAGTCGCCCCGTGTCGGTGACGGTCACCGCTCGCCCGTGGGAGTCCACCACGCGGCCGGGGCGCAGGCTCGCAGCCTCCAGGCGGTTCAGCGCCTCCTGTAGCGGGCGTCCGAACAGCTCGGGCACCCGCACCTTACCGGGCGTCGGCGGCGCCAGGTAGATCGTGATCTCGGTGGGGCGGCCGGAGCGCACCGGCACCTCCCGGGTCTGAGGGGCGAACCCGCTGGCCTCCGTGGGCGTGATGGTGACGCGGTAGTCGCCCGGGTCCGCGGGGCCGATGAAGTATCGCGCGCCCAGGCGGACCACGGGCAGATCCCCATCCGGTGCGTCCGCGGGCTGGGTCGTCACGCGAGCGATCCGCGTCCCCGGCACCAGCGCGTCAGTGGCGCGCACGCGCACAGTGACGGTGATGTACCCCGGCCGGGTGGCGAGCTCGTCTGCGCGCGCGTAGGCACCCAGGATGGCGGAGCGCAGCGCATTCCACGCTATCGCAGTGATGGGGGCGTCGGATTGCGCCCGGTAGGCTGTCAGATCCGGTGGTTGTGTGGACATAGGCACGTCCTTTATCTCAGGGCCAGCCGGCCGGCCCGGCTGATCAGCACCGTGGCCTGGGTCGCGTTGACTCCCAGCGCGCTGGCGACCAGTGTGGTGTCCGCGCTAGCCAGCTCATTGACGGATGCCACGCCGCTCAGCACCAGGCGCTCCGCTAGATGTTCATTGATGCCGGGCACCGTCATCAGCTCCGCTAGACGGTCGGCGAACAGCCTGCCGGTGAAGGTAGTCCGCACGAACGGCTCGTCCTCGCCCGTCAGATCGATAATCTGCACGACGTTATCGGCGAAGTTCGCCACGTACGCATACTTCCCGCCGGATCCATCTGGACGACGCGGCTCCACGACGACCCCGGCCGGCGCGCCTCCCAGCTTTACCGTCTGCACCGCCAGGGTGCCCGCGTGTACGATGGCCAGTCCTCCATCGACAGCCACACATACCCGGACGCCATCGGACGTGATGGCGATACCCGAGAGCAGGAAGCCGTCCTGGCTGGCCACCCGGGGCGCGACGCCGGGGATCGCCTTCGGCTCAGCCTTGGGATCACCCCTCAGGTCCACGCGCACCAAGCTTCCGGTCTGCAGGTTGAAGTTGATGATGTAGGCGAAGCGTCCATCGGGGCTGACCGCCAGGTCCTGTGGGCTGATGCCGGCGCGGAAGCTGCGGGTGTCACCGTCGGCGGGGATGTGGAGCAGGAGATGGCGGGAGACGTCCGTGATGTAGGCATCGTTGCCCACGACGTCCACGAATGTCGGCGAGCCTTGCCTGAGGATGTCCATCGTCGCGTTCTTCGTCAGATCGATGCGTACCGCTCGGCGTTGAGTGGGCGCGGTGCCGTAGAGGAACTTCCCGTCCGCTGTAATATCTAGACCGTAGCAGACGGCCGTGGCGATGAGCGCGCCCGAGATGGCGCGATGACGGGCGGTATCCAGGGTGACGATGGCGCCCTGATTCCCGCGAGCCCGCACGCCCCGTCCCAGCGCGCCTGCTAATTTCGCTGCCGCCAGTTCGGCTACCCCTGAGGTAAAGCCAATGTTCGTTCCCTCGGCGATGATCTCGCTAAGGGAGCCGCTGCTGATCGGCGAGGCTAACTCAAAGGAGCCGGTCGTCCCTCCAAAGCTGGGGTTGAGATCCCCTATGGACAACTCAAGACCCGGATTGGCGGCGGTGCGTCCGGTGATTGCATCGGACAGCCCGGTGCGTGGCGCCGCTACAGACGGGAGATCCACTGCACGGCTGACAACACCTACGATCGTGAATTCCGGCAGGATCACGGATGCGTAGGCCCGCGCCTGAGACGGATGGAAGACCAGGTTGAGCAGCGGCGTGCTCCCGGTATCGATGGTAGTAATGACGCGACGGCGGCGGGTGTCGATGACGGTGATGCCGGTGCTGCCGCCGCTGGCGGCACCCTGGCTGAGCACGTACAGCAGGCCCCCATCGGGGCTGAGGGCCAGCCGCGTCGGCCGCGCCACCGGGATCTGCCCGACCAACACCGGCTTCCGCTCGGTGGGCTCCACCCGTCCGGCGACCAGGATGTCCACCGCCTCTCCGCCGGCGATGGTCATGCCCGCGCCCGGTTCCGTGCTCACCACCAGGCGGTTGCCGTAGTCCGCCTCCCATGTCTCCGGATCGATCTCCTGGCCGTGGGCGTCCAGCATGCGTTGCACGGGGACACCCGCGGCCTCCAGGATGGCGCGCGCCTCTCGCAGCGTCTTGCCGAAGACCATGGGCACCTCGGGCGCTCGCGGTTGCTCCCAGAGCAGGAACTCGACCAGGGCGATGTCGTCGCTGACGGTCACGCGCTGGGTCTGTATCTGGTATCCGCTCTGGGGCGTGGGCTCCACCGTGACCTCGTACTCGCCCGGCGTGTCAATGGGGATCAGATAGGCCTGGTCGCCGCCCGAGGCCCGCTGGCCAGGTTGCATGAGGGTGTTCGTCTCCACGGAGACGGCGTATACGGCGTGGATGGCCTCCGGGGGCAGGATGGTCTGCGTATCGCGGTCCCGCACGGTCACCAGAATCCCGGCTGGCGTGCGCGTGCGCAGGTCCTGCAGGGTCGCCCGCAGCTCTTTCAGCGCCCGGATCATCGCGTTCCAATCGTCCGCGGTGATGGGCGCGCCCGGCTGAGCTTCCTTAAGGTTCGGCTTCTCAATCGCCATCTTGATCCCCTCCGATCTGAACATCCCAGCGCACTTGCAGGGCAAAGTCGTGTGTCTTCATCACAGGTGTGGGCAGCAACACCCGGCTGAACAGCACATCGGCGGCGTCGAACAGCCCGATCTCGCGTAATGTCACGTCCCCCTCGGGAGGCTCGTTCGTATCCAGGGTCACGACGACCCGCACGGTCAGGCTCCCTTCGTCCCCCTCGATGACCTGCTTGTCGGCCTCGGCGATGGCCTTGCGATACACCTCGGCGGCCAGCTCCGTGTCCTCCGCCGTGGGAGCCGCGTCGCCGCTACCCACGGCCACCGTCGCCAGCGCCTGGGTGGAGCGTCCCAGCAACAGATCGGCCAGAAGGCGCTGCCCACCGGCCACGATGCGGTTGTGGACCACCTGCTGGGCGATCACCTGGCCCGAACGATCGAACAGGGTGAGGGTCACGTGGCCCGTAAGCGAGAGGTGGCTGGTTGGTTGGGTTTGTCCCATGGGTCCATCCTTTTACGTTTTACTCCTTACGTTTTACGTTTTGCGAGGAAGTAAAGCGTAAAGCGTAAAACGTAAGGAGTAAGGCTTAGGTCCCCGCCGTGCTTCCGGTTGCTGTGGCAGCCAGGGATTCCTCCAGGTCGGGTACGGCGTATACGACGCGGGCGAGGACGCCGGCGGCCCGCACACGCTCGATCTCCCTTGCCACCCGTTCGTGCGGCAGCGTCGCCGGCCGCGTCTCCACCGCCTGGTTGATCGGCAAATCAATGTAGGTGATGCTGCGATCCAGCAGGTTGAGCACCTGGGCCTGGTGCTGGTCCGGGGTCAGRTAGATCCGGGTCGGCCACGAGCCGGTGGCGATGGTGGCCACGACGGCGTCGTCGGGCGTCACGGCCGGATCCTGCACGATCAGCCGCTCGACGACCTCCAGATCGACCACGGTKAYCTSRTCCGCCTCRGCGCAGACYACGTAGGCCAGGTTGCGTTCGCCCGGCCGRTCMGGCGCRYGRTARCGGGTGAGCAGCTCGATRTGGCAGGCCCCCTGSSCCACGGGYACGCGRGCYAGCTCCACCTCGGACTCGCTGGCCCCSGGCTCYCCCTGYGCCARTCGCYTCAGYTCGGCCGGATCGAGGATRTACAAYYGCCCYGCCCGATCGGCCACYARYAATCGCGGCGGCGGTTGGGGCGGCTCGCCGATCCACKCCAGCCAGGCCAGCGTGCAGGGYGTGGTCCCCAGCGACAKGGTGTAAGCGGTGGCCTCYCGCGTCGCCTCGATGGTRCGRCGCAYCTTYTTCCACTCYTGGCCGCGCAGCCASTTGGGCARTGCYACGGCCAGCGCGTCGTAGGCCAGGTACAGCGTGGTCGCCTGCGTCGTGTTCACGCTCAATTGCACGACRGCGTTCGCGTCGGATGTGGYGTCGGCCTTCGCCGTGCGCACCAGGGCGAGGTATTCCAGYCCCTCCGGGAGCCGGTCCAGCGTGGCGGTCGGGTCGTCCAGGTAGATGGGGCTTCCNCCGWNGGCCSAGSGCSACGRTCGCATGGGYGGGATCGGAGCTGCTCACCGCGYCCGGCCGSGCGCGCACCAGCGCGAARTAYCCGGTGGTGGGGCCGCGGGCGCCCTCAGCCCTGTTCCCSCCGAGGGTGACGGACTCCCCCGCGGCGACCTCCCGGCTATATAGCTGGAAGCGCAGCCGTTCTACCGTGCGCACCTCCAGGGTCCCCGCGTCGGGATCGACCACATAGGCCCAGCTGTCCTGCTCGATCCGCTCCGGGCCGCGCTGGATCAGCGACCAGGGGATCCGGACCTCGAACGTGGCCCGCTCCCGCTCCAGCCAGCGAAACTGCACGCTCAGGGAGGGCTCCAGTTGAAAGATGGATGCATCCCACGCCGTCCCATCGAACGAGCCCTGGCGAAATCGGGCCGGGTTGGGCGCGTCCCACACGCAGCGGCCGTAGGCGGTGCGCCCGAAGCGGCCGATGGTGGCGGTGACGTGCCAGTCGGAGTCGCCGCGCGGCAGGTGGGGTGATTCCACCTGGGTCGGGCGGGTGGCGAAGCGATAATCCGGGTGGCCGACGCCGGCCAGGTCGAAGGCGCCGCGCGGCCGACGCAGGACGAAACGCGTCCGGTCCCGGTCGAACGCGTCCCGATCGTAGAAGCCGCCCCGCATGGAGAACAGGCGGTCGGAGACGTCGCGGCCCTCCAGGCGGGCGGAGCCGTCCGGGGCGATCACCAGCCGCTGGCCATCGGGCACGGTGCCCAGATAGCCGATGACCTGGCCATCGGTCAGGTTGGCGATGACCGGCTCCACCGTGCGGTCCTCGATCCCGATGACCACGATGGTGGGGATCACCGGCTCGAAGTCGTTCTGATGGAGGCCCAGGCGCTGGCCATTGACGCACACGGTCGGGGGAGGCTCCACCGGCTTCCAGGGCGTCTCCACCAGCACCAGGGGCTCCGTCCGATCGGCGGCCCGGGCGAGGGTGATGCCGGGCGCCATGCCCGGGATCAGGCGCGGTCGGCCATCCCGATCCCAGATGTCCAGGCCCAACGTGGCCGCAGCCACCTGGAGCACGGCGGAGGGCGTTGCCATCCCCTCCAGGTAGATGCGCACCAACGCCCTCAGCCGTTGCCGGAACCACTCGCGTGGCTCGCCATCGAACCGGGATATCCCGTACAGCGCGGCGATCTGCTCCAGATCGCGCACGTCGAGCGCCCGGTTGACCCAATGCGCCCACATGACCTCCACCAACTGTCGGTCCAGGCGCTCGTACGGCTCGGCCAGCACCTCGACGACCTGGTAGAGGAGCTTTTGCGGATCCCGCGCCTCCATGAAATCGGGGAAGCGGGAAAGGACAACGTCACGTTTGGGCATGGAAGATGATCGCCTCTCTTAACATTTACGTTTTACGCTTTACGTTTTACGAAGCCTGAAACGTAGAGCGTAAAACGTAATGAGTAAAACGTAAGGCGTAGGCTCACGTCTTCCCCTCCACCGACCTCAACACCACCCGCTCGTTGGCGGCGATCTTAAATTGGTTGGATGGGGCGGGCGTGGCGGTGCCGTCGGCGAGCTCGCGGGTGACGGAGGCGCCGCTGGCGCTGTATTCGGCGGTGGCCTTGATGTGAGACGGCGTGTGCCCGGCGTCCTCCAGCGCCTGCCAGATCTCCGTCAGGCCGACGGTGTCACTGATCCCGTCCAGGTACGTCAACAGCACCGATCGCGTGGCCTCGGTGGGATCTGTGGTGCCGGTGGCCACGGCGCTGAGGGTCACGGTGATGTCCAGATAGACGGGCGCGCCCGCCGCCTCCACGCTCAGCGCTCTGGCGGCCACGGTGATCTTCTGCCCCGCACCAGCCGAGAGGCTCTGTCCGGCGCCCAGCTCCTCGGGCGGCGTCTTGTCCAGCCGGCGGATGCGCAGCTCGGCGATGTCCTCCACGCCGTCCACGCCCAGGGCCAGGCTCACCAGCTTGTTGTACGCCAGCGGCTCGGCCACCTTCAGCCCGTCCAAGTATGCTGATACAGCCTCCCGCACATTGGTCAGGATGCGAGCCGTCGTCTCCTGCGGCGCGTCCGGGGTGCTCAGGCTCACCCAGAGCCGCACCTCCGCCGGGATGGTGGTCAGGGCGACGACGCCACCCTCGCCGTCGGTCGTGGGCTCCGTCAGGTTGTGATCGATACGGATGCCCGCCGGCCGGGTGGCCTCCAGCGTGGCCAGCACCTCTCCCACGACCGCCTCGTCGCAGTCCACCGTGAGCTGCACGCGGCCGGGGTCCGTCCGCAACTCCTCGCGCAGATCGACGGAGCGCACGCCCGAGATGCCCAGCAGCGCGCCCTGGATGGCRGYCGGCGTGGCYTTKCCCCCGCGCTCGATGGCCTGCTTGGCCCGGGCCCGCAGCTCCTCGTCGCTCTCCGCGGCCTGYCCCTGGGCCGTGCCCTCCGGGTTGGTGACGGAGGCGATGCCGGCGATGGGGCGGACCATGATGGTGATCTCGTTCGGCTGGGCGATCCCYTCYTCGCCGAGGGTCGTCGCCCGGATGGGGACGGTGACGCTCARCTGGCCGTCGCGYARCGTCTTGGGCGTCGTCGTCYCGAAGGTCAGCGGCGGATCGGTGGCGGTRCGYARCTGGGTGCCCGCCTTGATCTCGATATCCCCCACGACGCCGGCCGCYCGGGTGAACACGACCTCGCCGGTSGCGTATTGGGCGGAGCGGCGGGTGATYCCCAGGATGGCGACCACCTGGTCCAGCGCGCCGCCCGTGGCCGTGTCCACGAACCCCGCGTCGTACGCGGCCTTCAGCGCCTGCTGCAACAGCGCCGCCTCCAGCGCGAACGCCTCGGCCAGGGTGCGGGTGATGCTGCCCACGAACCGGTCGGTGAGCGGCGATGTGCGTCCGGTCTCGTAGTAGTTCACGTAAAACGTGGAATCGAGGTCCGGCAGCTTGCCGCCGGTGCTCCGCCAGGCGATGGCCCCGGCGACCACGTCATAATCCTTGCCGCGCTCGAACAGGTAGAACTCGCCGTCGCGCTCGCCGACGACCTTGATGAAGGCCAGACGGGTCTCATCCAGGGAATGCTTCAGCTCGTATGTGAATGTATCCTGGCGGAACCGGTGGGCCTCGCGCACGTGCCCGCCGGTGAGCGCGGTGAGCAGATCATCGACGATCACGGCATACGGTTGTGGGTCAAAGCTCATGTTCGGGCTCCCGTTCATGATCCTACCGCGGAGACGCAGAGAGCGCGGAGGAGAGATGGCATAATAATCTCTGTTCCCCTGTGAGAGGACTGGGTCGCGTGCGATGACTCCATTTAGGTTCTCCTGAACGAAGGGAGAGGCTTTGATCTCCGTTATCCAATTTTCACCTCTCCCTTCATGTCTCCCCGGCGAAGCTGAAAGGGACCTGCAGCGCCACGGGCGAGTCCTCCCCCACCGGACGCACCCGGATCTCGATGAGTACCCGGTTGCGATCGCGGGGATCGGGCTGGACATCGACCTGCATCTCCTCCTGATCCACCCGCGGCTCCTGAGCCAGCGTCTCCAGCACGTACAGCTTGGCCAGGTTGCGCTGGGTCGCCGAGTTGGGGCGGCCGATCAGCTCGTACAGGCGGCTCCCGTACTCGGGGTGGCCGACGTCGGCCAGCTCGCCGCGCCGGGTGAGCAGGCGGTTCACCAGGGCCTGCCGCAGGTTATCCACCCCGGCGACCTCGGCCAGATCGCGCTCCGGCTTTTGATCGGGCGGGACGCGGTGGCCGGGCACGGCGCGCAGATCCGGGCTGCCGCGCTCCCGTTCACCGCCGAGGTAGGCGCGGTAGACGCTCAAGTCCGAGCCAAGATGCTCCTGAGCCATGAATCCTCCCAGTTATGAGATCGTGGAGCGTAGAGCGTAGAGCGGGGAGCGAATAAGGTGTCGCTTCACGCTGCACACTCTACGCCCCACGCCACTACGGCGCGTTCTGGTCGTTAATGAACGGTGCGGCGGGCGGCCCCAGGATGGTCAGGATGCCGGGCCCCGACGGGATGCGATCGCCCATCCGCACCAGCGCCTGCCCGTCGATGGTGACGCCCGTGCTGGCGATGGGGCCGATGGGTAGCATGTAAGGAACGCCGCTCACCGAGTTCACCATCTGACAGATGGATCCGGTCACGGCCAGGGGCATGCCGCCCGCGGTGACGGTGAACTGCGGGATCACAGTGATCACGCCTGTATCCGGCGGCCCCGCCGCTCCCGGCGTTAGCATCACCGCACAACCAATGGTCACGGGTGGTCCGGGCATGGGGCAATCTCCAATCTCAATTCCTAATCTCCAGCTTCCACACTTCGAATGCGTAAAGCGCAGCAACGTGAAAACGTAAAACGTAAAGCGTAAAACGTAAGGCGTGATTAGCCGGCGGAGAAGGCCGTGATCCCCTTGATGGCCACGTTGATCCCCTTCAGCGTGGCCGACGTCTGGCCCTCCACCTGGGCGCTGAGCTGGGCCTTGATGTTCACGTTCATCCCCTCCAGGGATACATCGCCGCTGGCCTTCATGCTCAACGCGCCCTGAGCCTCCACAACGGTGTCGCCTGAGCTCTTAATGGTCACCTTGTCGGCCGATTCCAGCACGACCTCGCCGTCGTGGTTGATGACGAGCTTGGTGGCGCCGGTCTCCAGCGTGACGGCCTCGTCGTCCCAGGTCAGCGTGGCGCCGTTGGGCAGCTTCAGGAACGCCCGGCGCACGCCGCCCTCCTCGCCGTCGGGCGACTCGTACACCCACTCCCCGGCCTTGGCGACGGGCGGCCGGGCCTGCTCGTTATAGAGCCGGGCCGTCACCACCGGCGCGTTGGGGTCGCCGCCCAGGAATTGCACCAGCACCAGATCCCCCACGTTGGGCAGCGCGCACAGCCCGATGCGCGAGGTGGCGATGGGCACGAAGCGCAGCTCCAGGCCGCTGTCCCGCAGCCGCACGGAGCAGGCATAGTTGTTCTTGTCGTTATCGCTCTCGTGCGCGTGCAGTTCTATCACCACGCCCAATTCCGCCAGATACAGATGGCGCAGCTCCTCCTGCACGATGGCCTGGATGGTCTCGATCAATCCGCTCACGACGACTCCTGTTGGTGGACGATGGACGAAAGACAAGCGACGATGGATCTCCGCTATCTGCTATCGGCTACCTGCTAACTGCTGTCGGCTGTGATGATCTCCAATGTGGTGAGAAAGCCGCGGGCCCGGTCCAGGCGGTGGCGCACGCCGATGATCTGGTACAGCCGGTTGAGCGCCTCGTCCGGCGCCCCTGTTACCTCTACAGCGTCGCCGACCTTCACCTCCGGCCGTCCAAGCGCCCGCAATATACCGCGGATTGCCCCGCGCGTCGCCCGGTCCAGCAGGCCGTCGGCCATGGCCTGGGCCGCCTCCTGGGTGCGAGCGCCTCGCGCCTGGACCAGCCATACGGGCTCGCCATCCCCTGCCGCGCCCTGGTAATCGCCCCAATCGCTGGCCAGCCAATGCCAGGTCTCGCTTCCCTCGCCGCTGGATGGGCTCTCCCCCATGACGATGACCTGCCCCACGGCCGGGACCGCCTCGTCCACGTCGAGGCTCAGGATGTCCTCGGCGTAGGCGAAGGTGTGGTCAGCCGCCGTCCTGGTAAACGGCCCGAAGACGAGCTCGTCCTCGGGGGTGAGGTAGGCGTCGAATCCGCACATCCGGGCCAGCGCGGCCACGTGCTGGTAGGCATGTCGGCGCCCATCGATCACGTAGGCCGGCAGCGTGACGCCCGACTCGATGGCGCCGGCGGTCACGCCCGCCTGGGACGCCAGATCGCGAACGATATCCCCCGCGCTCTGCGACTCGTAGAGCTGATCGATGCGCAGTGCCTGCAGCTTGGCGCCGCCGTTACGGGCCCGCACCTGCACGCCCGCCAGCGTGGGCTCGACCGAGGTCACCGTGCCCGCAAAGACTTGCGTGGGACCACCACTCCCGCCGCCTACGGCTCCCAGCGCGCTCGCCCAATCCCCTCCGCCGCCCTCGTACCCCAGCGCCAGGATCAACGCGTCGCCCACCGCCGGTCGATCTCCTGGGTTCAGCCGGATTATCGCCTCGTCAGCCGCGGGCGCCATCCCGGCGCGCACTCGGATCGCCACAACCCGATCGACCCAGTCGTCGGGCGAGCCTGCGCCGATGCTTAGATAAAGGATTGGGTGTTGTGCTCGGGATGCCCCGTTGCCCGGCAGGCTTCCTAAAGACATAGGCGATATCCTCGGTACGCACTTACGATCATGGCACCCTGGTGTTGTCCGATGTGTAGAAGTTTAGGTTCTTGCATACGCCGTCCGTCCCGATGAAGTTGGTCACCTCGCGGAACACGAAGGGAAGCGTCCAATTGGATAGCGCCCCACCTCCCACCGGGGGAGCCGTCGATGGTGGCGGGCCGGATTTGATATGCATGTGCAGGTGGTTGTGGAAGCTGATGCCGGTGTCCCCTGCCCGCATGACGGGCTGTCCCCGAGATACGACCTGGCCGATAATGTTCGCCGGCGTAATGTTGGCCACCGGGATGCCCAAACGGTTGGCGAAGATGTCCCGTATACTGCCCTGACGGCCGTGTCCGTATACAGCGTACGTCCAGACGGGTGTGCCGCCCGGTCCCAGATCGTGGTTGGGATCCGGATTAGTCAAGAGGTTCCCGGTGTCATCCCGATCGTGGCGGATGACGATGAAATTCCAGCGCTGGGCCGTCGTCTGTCCTGGCACGGGCGTCACCCCAGCCGGCATGCTCGTCCAGGTATTCTCATCATCGGGTGCCCAGTCGAAGAAATCCACGACGGTCCCCGGGCGGCTGGCCAGGATCTCCTCGTCCTGGTCCATGGAGAAGTCATACGCGTAGATCTGGGAGCTATTGATGAACGTGTGGCTGAACATCCCCTGATTCCCCTGGCCCACGTAGACGCTGAGCCCTTCCACATAAGGGAGGTTATAGGGCGAGCTCTCCGCCGGCGGGTATCCCTGGAAGGCGGTGCCGTCGGGATTGTATCGCCCGTCGTCTGTGTCGCCCTCCTTGTCCAAATAGAGGGCTGGCCAGAAGGATTTCCACACTTTCGGTACGGCGAAGAGCAGTTCCTTGCCTACCTGGCCCCAATCCTCGTCCCCCGAGAAAATCCCGGCGGAGAGATACGCAGCGATCATCCCAACGAGCCCGCCGAGCAAGCCGAAGCCGGTCCCGGCGAGCAGCATCCACAGAAGCCATAGTTTGGCGGCTCCGCCCTCCTGGAACGGATGGCAGTAGTCCTCGCGTGGCACAGCGATCACCAGCAGCTTGGTCGCCAGCCCGACGAAGAGATCAACGATACCGCTAACCTCCTTGTAATTTGCGGCAACTTCCGATGCTCCGGAGGCGGGCGAACCGACGTGGTTGCGCAGGGTCATGAAGGATAGGATCAGGTCTTGAATGCCCCCAGCCGTCGAGTTGTAGATGATCACCTCGCCCAGGTCCGGCCCCGCCAGGGTGATCCACATCATGAACCAGTTGCTGGCGCTGACTCGGGTGTGCATCCCCTCGAGGGAGGCGAGGAGGGTGCCTAACACACGGATTAAGAGCCACTCCAACCACCAGGGGAACGGCTTCTTCTTCAAGATCTCGTATATCGCGAGCCCGAGATTGGCGGCGCTGTTGACGGAGTTGGAGGCGTAGTCCCCTTCCTCCAGCGAGATGAGGTGGAGCAGCATCTCCAGGAAGTTGCCGCCCACCGCGGTGCCAAAGGCCCACGTCTCCAGCGTCTCAGGGGAGAAGGACCGAAAGGCGTAGTGAGGCCGGCCGGACTCCTGGAAGATCGGGATCGAGGTCCAGTCGATATCCGTTCCCTCGGCCAGGGTCTGATCAGCGCGCAGCCGATTCTTGCGGATGATCTTGCCCTGTGCCCGATCGATCCAGATCTCGTCCTTGGGCAGCCCGGGGATCAGCCAGAAATACCACGGCCGATCCTCGTCTCCCAGCAGCCAGGAGGCGTACCAGCAGAACTGCTCCTCTTCCGTGGAGGCCAGCCGTACCGGCGTATTCGAGCGTCCTTCGGTGTTGGACGTCGGGTTGGATGTGATGGCGACGGAGCGGTTCGGGTTGGGCGAGAGGAGCTCGTACAGGGATAGCCCAGTTTGGGCGGCCTGGCTCACGTTGACGCCGACGCAGGAGACTTTTTCGGCCAGCGGCTCCACGCCCGAGCGGCGCAGGAAGGTCATGAGCGCACTGGCGATCTGGTCGGCGTTCAACTCGGGGAAGCGAAACTCACCGTACAGGTGGCGCTTCAGCCGACGCAACAGGCTGATCATCTCCAGGCGATTGGCCCGCGCCGTAGCATCGGATTCCGGCTCCATCTGCTGCAACCGGGCGACGATGTCGTCGATCAACGCCCAAATCTGCTCCTCGATAAACGCGCTGGTAAGCCCCAGATCGTTTTGCACGATATCCAGCGCCTGTTCCGTGTACTGGCGTAGTTGCTCGATGGAGAGCCCTTCGGCGATTTCCGCCACTCGTTCGAATAGAAGCCGCGCTTTATCCGCGGCCTGCGCCGGGTCCTCCAGAGTGGACGTGTCCTGGCCAAGGGCATCCAGGGCAAGGATGATCGGTTGCAGGAGGGCCTGCAGGTCTCGGTGAGCGGCGGCAAGTCCACTGCTGGTGTGTTCCATCAGACGGGTCGCGGTCGCCTCCATCGCCTCACTGAACGCCTCCAGGATCCGTCCACCGGATGCTTGATCCACGGCGATCCGCGTGGCCAGGCTAAAGGCATCCTCCAGCAGGGCGGCCTCGGCGTTGCCGACGGTGGCACGTTGCACTCTCTGCGGTTGTATCAGGACCAATCCGAGGGTCATGAATCCGCTCCAAGGCTCAATTTACTCTTCTAACCGCAAAGGGCGCGGAGGACGCAAAGGCAGTTCAAAAAGGGCTTTCCGACGTCAAAGCTCTGAAAAGCTATTTTTAAAAATCCTTGGCGTTCTTTGCGTTCTCTGCGGTTCCTCTCCCCAAAATCCAGTCAATGAACGCCGGGCCTCAGAAAAGCCCGCCTACATCGACCGCCAGGTCCAGGCTGATCGACAGGGAGGGAGCCGCCTGGCGCATCGCCTGATAGGCCTCGTCCACCCGCTCCATCTCTCGTCGCAGCTCGTCCTCCAGCCCGCTCAGCCGTTCATTCAGCGTGGCCAGGGGCGGCGTCAGGTCAAAGGCTTCCAGAAGGGGGATGACCTTCTGCTCGAACTCCGGCTGGACCACCTGAATGATCAATTGCTCTGGGTCCAGCGCCCTGAGTTTGGTGATCACCTGGGCATAGTCGGCGTCCAGCTTTGCCAAGTCGGCCGGCGCGATCAGCTGGCCGACGTCAAGGGCCTGCAGCATCTCGTCGAAAGCCTGTTCCAGGGCCTGACGCAGGCGGGCCGGGCTGACGGCTTCCAGTTTCCCCCGCACCTGGGTGAATACCTCGTTCAGGCCCTCGACGAGGAAGTCGAAGTTGAAATCCCGCAGCCGCTGGATCAGCCCATCAATGGCCGATCGGATCTCGTTCAGCGCCTCGGGGGCGGATAACAGCTCCGTCAGACCGTTCTGCAGGGTCGTGATCAGGCTCTGCCAGTGCGTCAGGAACGCGCCGAAGATCTGCCGCACCGGCTCGATGAGGGTGAACAGGGCCCGGATCGGGCGGATGAACTGCGGCTCCAGGGCTTCCCGCACCCACTGACGTAGTTGCGCGGGAGTGATGGCATCCGGCCGAAACACGGACAGGAGCCCGTCCGATCCGTGGTAGAGCGCGTCCCAGTCCGCCATCGCCGATTGCCAGCGGTCTTGCGCCTGGGCGAGTTCCCCCCGCCAGCGATCCAGCGCCTGGTATGGCTCGGCGAATTCGGGTTGGATCGGGTTGAATCGATCCAGGACGGCAAGCAGGGCCGTCTTCTTGGCCGAATCGGGGAGGGCCTCCACGGCCGGGCGAGAGATCCCCCGGTAAGCTTGTATCAGGGCCGTCATCTGGGATTGTGCGTCGAGCTGGTCTAGCGCCGTGCGTATGGGATCGACCGCGGCGTTGAATCGGGCCGTCAGGGCGGCCGCTTGGGTCTCGTCCAGCGCCGTCGAGAGGTCCGCCAGGGTCGGTTGCAAAGCGCTAGTGTCCCCGATGGCTTCGATCTTCGCCAAGACGGCGTTGACCCACGCGTCGAACTGCCCCGGCGCGTCGGCGAGGTCATCCACCATGTCGTTTACTCGCTGGAGCAGGGCCGACAGACGTTCGCCGATGGTGGTGATCAGGTTGACCTTGGCCAGGACGCTATCCACCTGATCGAAGACCTCGTCGATGGGGAGCGCGTTGACGAGGGTATCGATCGCCTGGGTGAGCATCTGCTGCAATGGGACCACCAGCTCGCTCGGCTGCAGGCGATCGAAGCTTTGCAATAACTCGTCGAAGAGCGCCTCCAGCGGCTCAAACAGCCCCTCGAAGTCCACAGCATCGCGCAAGCGGTCCTTCAGGCGGTCCAGTTCCTGCTGGACCGGGTCGAGCAAAGACGTGGGACGGAATCCTTCCATCTCGGTCAGGAGCTCGCTGTACGGCTGGGAAAGGGCGCTTCCGATCAAAGCGGTCGGCTCGAATCGCCTCACCTGATCGAGCAACCGTCGGGGCTGATCCTGCACCGACGCCAGCAACGGCGCCGGTCCTTCCTCAATCAGATCGCCGAATTCGTCGAGGAGGGGATCGGTGATGGGCGTCAGGCTCTCCGGCAGGGCGGCGAGGGCAGCTTGCAGCGCCAGTTGGAGCGCGGTGCTCAATAGCGATGTGTCGATCCCCCGCAGGATCTCGGCGATCTCGTCGATCCCGGCGATGACCTGGTCCGTGAGCGGCGCGAAGGAGATAGCTTCCAGCCGCCCCGTCACGTCCTCCAGGGCGCCGCGAATCTCGGCCAGGGCAGAGACCACCGCCGGGTCCTGCAGGACGCCTGTGAGGGCCTGGATGACCTGACGCAGGCTATCCACCACAACGGTGGGATCGAAGGCGTCCACGGCCGAACTGATGGTCGTGATCACCTGGCTGATGATATCCCGCACCGGGGCGAAGAGCTGAGAGAGCATTTGAGCCAATTCGGCCTGGAACTGCTGGATGGCCTCCTCCGCCTGGGCAGCTATGGTTTCCGTGTCGATCTGGTCCAGCAGGGATTCCACCTGGCGGAAGAGGTCTTGTACCTGGAGGGTGGCGGCGACCATGGCGTCATCGAGAGTGCCAACGGCCGCCTGCACCTGATCGGCCGCCGTCTGGATCGGCTCCCGCACCGCCGCCAGGTTGATCTTAGACACCAGCTCCTCAACCCACCAGATCAGGCCGTCCAGCGCGTCCTCCAACGCGGCTACCGCCTCCGAGGCGTCGGTGGAGAAGGTCGCCGAGGAGGCGAGGAGTTCCGTGTGGCCCAGAGAGCCCGGAGGCAACAGGACCGAGGCGATGTGTCCCACGTCGTCTTCCAGCGCATCGGGCAGGGTGGTCAGGCGGCGGTTCAGCTCGGGCAGCCGCTGCAGGACGTCCGTCTGGAGGGCGACGCGCGCCGTGTCGTATTGATCCAGCAGGGCGTTGATGGCGGCGATTGTGGAGCCGGTGCCGCTCAGGTCGCCGCTCTCCACTGCAGGGCGGAGTTCTGTCAGCCGGGCCGTCAGGTCGTCCGCGATCTGGGCCAACTCGCTCGTCCGCGCGCGGCCGCCGATGTCCGTGAGCTCGGTCAGCACTGAGGATAGAGTGGCCTGGGAGCCGTTTCGGACGAAGGTCTCCACGGTCCGCAGTGTGTCCCCGATATGATCGAGGACCTCCGTCGATCCCATGGCCTGCCAAGCCAGCAGCGTCTCTAGCGGGTCACGCAGGTCATCCAGCACCGGGATCGTCTGCGGCAGGAAGGCGGTCCGCTGGGGTTTGTCCGATGCCTGGTGAAGCCAGCTTAGAAAGGTCTCCACGTTGAGGGGCGTCGGCAGCCGGTCAAGCGCCTGATCGACCTCCGCGATGATGGCGACGGGGGTCGAGTTCTCCGGATCCCCCGTATCGGCTGTGTGGAGAGGGGCCTCGCCTGAGGCCCCGTTTCCGGAGCCCGTTGACCGGGTGTCTGTAGAGCCGGCGCAGGTCAAATCAATTTGTGTGAGCTGATAGATGCTCTGCAGAGCCTCGATGACTCCCTGGATCGTCTGGACCAAGTCACCGTCGATGGAAGTCGTCAGTTGTTGCAGTCCTGCCGTCAGGTCCCCGGTGATGGCGGAGACATCGCCGGGCATGGCCGATTGTAGGTCGCCAAGCTGGGTGGCCAGATCGCCGCTGAGCGCCAGGTCCGGCAGTGGGAGTTCATCCAGCGTCCGTACCAGGTCCGTGATGTTCTCCGGCGGGTTGCTCACCAGGTCGGACAGGATCGTAGACACCGTGATGAGGCTGTCTACCTGAGACGTCAGTTGAGATGACAGCTCGTTGTCTTGCAGGGCCTCATCAATGCGCTCGAAGATGGTCGTCATCGTCTAATCGCCCTCTCCGAACAGCTCCTGCAGGCTGGATGCCACCCCGTCCAGCGTCCCGAGAGCGGTCTCCACCTCGTCAAGCGCCTCCCGCAACGGCGGCGTCGGGTCGGCGAAATCCGGGAGGCTCAGCGTATCCAATAGGTTGGTGAGGTCGCCGATGTCGCCGACCAGGTCCTGCGCCTGGTCCAGCAAGTCACTGTCCAGGTCAGGCAATCCACCCGGCGGTGGCGGCGGGGGGCTTTCCCGCAGGACGATGGTATAGCGGAAGCTGTCGGGCGATCCGGCCACCTCCGCGAACTGCAAATCCTCGATCACTACGTACTGGATCTGGGTGGCCGTAGTGATGTCGGCCGCGAAGGTCACCGGTTCCCCGGCCTGGAACTTCTCCCGTACCGTCTCCAGGAACTCATCGCGCATCTCGTCGCCGGCCAGGCTGCCCGTGATGACGATGGTCGCCGGCCGCGTGCCCAGGTCCTGGAACACGCTGCCCTGTCGTCCCGGGATGGGATGCTCCGCCCACACCCGGCGCTCCTGGATGCGGATGGATTCGATACGGGGGATCTCCCAACTGTCGAGAATCGGTTTAATGTTCATGGGTGTTTAGTGCTCTCATGGCGGTTTTAGGCTTTACGTTTTACGCTTTACGTTTTGAACCAATGCGTAAAACGTAAAGACGTAAAACGTAATCACATCATCGGAATCCCATAACGCCGCGCTTCCCGTCGTAAGATCTGGCCTAACAGGTCTGCCAGCTCGTCGGGATCCAGCGTCTCCAGCGATAGGGGAGGCTGTACAGTCAGGTAGATGGTATTGCTGGCGACCGGTACGGCGCCGTTGGCCCCCGGAGCGGCAGAGCCGGCGATAGGCGAGATCCATTGCCAGGTGGCGGGATCGCCGGGCCCGGACGGCTGCAGCGCTTCCTCCAGGGAGGATGCGATCACCTGAGACGGCGGCTGTGTGCTCGCCTGGGGAGGCTTCGCTATGCTCGGGCCCGGAGGGGGCAACCCTGGGCCCGATGGGCCGGCTAGGCGATTGGGAGGCGTCTCCGTTTGGCGGGCGGCGAACCACCGTTCGGTTAATTGCGCCAGCAGATGGAAGTCGGCCGATGGCATGGAGGACACCGGGTGTTGGCGGGCGGCTGAGCCCTCCTGGATCGAAGGGGCCGTTTTCCCCTCGCCGCTTGGGATCGCCATCTCATCTACGGCTTGCTGATGTTGAGGTATCGTGCCGGATACGGCGCCTCGAGTCTCTATGCGACTTTGGGCCTGCTCGGCCGTCTGCGGGGCGTGCATGGCGTGCTGGATCAACCGGCGTCGAGAGAGCCCCGGGCCTCCGATAAGCATGCGTGTCGCCGCGATTAAGGCTGGTCGCGATCGTTTCTTCACCCATGCGGCCAGCTCGGGGAATTCCTCAGACGATTGAGCCAGCTCGCCGGACGTGGTGCCCGGTGTCGCGGATGAAGGCACCTGCTCCATTGACGGCCCGATCGCGGCCGTGGCCTGGGTCGACGGTGGGCGTCTCTTCACTCGGGCAGCCCGCCCGGATGGCACGTCAGGCGACCCGGGCCGCTCGTTGGGAACGCTGGCCGGCGCCACCGATGTTGGGCTGCGACTCGCCGATGACCTGACCGCGGCTCCTGAACGCTGTGGTGACTGGGTGACATCGGTGGTATGACCGGTAGAGGAGGTTCCCGATGCGATGGGACGTTCCCCCGTTCGCGTCTCTCGTCTCCCGGCCGGATGCCCGGATGCTGGCCGTAACGCTTGAGAGCGCCCCAGACGACCGGGCTCCGGAGGTGGCGTCTCAGTGGAGCCCGGCCGCTCGTTAACGGGAAGCTGGCCGAGCGGGTCGGCGTCTGTTCGCAACCAGGGCGCGTCCAGGTCGGCCAGATCAGCCAGCTCGGCGCGCAGTGCGTCCACCTGGCGGCGAGATGTGTCGCCCGCGCGGGCGACAGCTCGCAGGTGGCGCGCCGGGATCGACAGGGCGTCGAGAGGCGTGATCGGCCAGTCGAGCGGGCGTCGAGGGACGGACGGACTCACCGGACCTCCTCGGCCGCCCGGCCATCGCCCAGCATCTCCAGATACAGCAGGATCTGCCCTAGGGTCATCTCGCTCACCTGCTGCGGCGTCCACCCGAACTCACGGGCCAAGATGAAGCAGGCCCGGGCCAGCGGTGCCTGCACGAGATGCTCCACCGTGTCGGCCGTCACGCCGATACCGCTGATGCGGTTCACCTGATCGGCCAGATAACGCAGCAGGCCGGCGGGCATGGCCGCTACCTGGGCCTGGCTGAGCTCAGGTTCCACCAGGGCGCGCTGCACCATCAGCGCCGAAGTGAGCAGATCATCCTCCCGTGCCGCCTTGACGATCAGTTGGAGATCACGAACGGTGAGAGGGCGCAGGATCACAGTGGCTTCCTTATTGGCCGGCGCCGTCTCACCGCTCGAGTGCAGCAGCTCGGCCGGGATGGGCACTTGGTGGCGGATCTCGCTCCCGGCCAGCAATTCTTCGGCCGTCAGAGTCATGGTGCTACTCCGTTTAGGCGGAGGGGAAATCGCAAATGGCGAATAGCGAATGGCAAATGGCGAATAGAGAATGGCGGATCGCTAGGCTGTGCCCTTTGGTCAGCTTCCTTCCTCGTCCTGGACGCTGATATACAGCGCTTGGAATTCCACCGACTCCATCACGAAGTCATCCTCCGGGATACCATAGCCCCAACTGGCGAACTTGGCCTCATGGATGGTGACGGTGTTTCGGGTCCCTGGAAGGGCCGGGTTCTCCAGGATGAGGGTGATGTTGAAAGCGGGTTGGACCCAGCTCCCAGCCGGACGGCTGGTAGCCGCGTCGCCCAGCAGCAGCTTCAGCAGCGCGCCGTTGATGTAGGCGCGGCCGATGGTCCCGCGCACGTTGACGTTCCCCGGGCGCAGCTCGGTCGGATATCGCTGCCCCAGCTCATGGAACGGCTTGATATCCGACGTGACCTCGACCCGTACGTCGGTGGCTCGCCCGATGGGGGTGAGCTGATAGGCATCGACGATCTCCTGAGCCTTGCTGCCCTCGTTGGTCTGCGGGCCTGCCAGCGTGATCGATCCATCCGCTCCTGTAAACACGTTGGTGTTTGGCATCACTTATATCTCCTGTAAGCCTTCCATCACTCCAGGTACATGGTGACCTTGATGTAGTCGATGCTGAAGGTCGGGCGCAGGAAGACGGTCACCAGACAGCGTCCGGCGATCTCGTCCGCCCGGGTAGCCGTCACCGACAGCTCATACCCGGTGAGCGCCTCGTCCAGCACCATGGTGGTCAGGAAGCCGTCCAGTGTCCCTCGCAGCGCCTTGCGGACCCGCTCATTGTTCAGCCGGCCGATATAGGGCAGGCTGCCCATGCGGATGCCCATCTTGGCGTAATCCACGATGCGCCGGGTGGTGATCTGCTGGAAGGCGCCCGTGTCGGTGGTGATCCCGCGCACGACGCGGTAGCCGCTCTTCTTCTCCAGCGCCAACACCCGCCCCTGCACCAACTGCTTCAGCTCTGGGCGGAGGAACTCTTGCTCCAGGCCGACGATAGACAGCGTCTTGTTGGTGGGGCTGTGGTGCACGGGCAGCGAGGCCAACAACCCGGCCACGGCAGCGGCGGCGTACGCGCCCGGCAGGGTGACCTCGACCCGAGTCCGCTGTGCGGCGCTGGCGGCCGCGTCCACGGCCTTGACCCCCGGCGCCACAAAGATCAATCGATCATCCGCGATGGCGCTGAGGTGTCCCAGGATCTCGGGCACGTCCTCGCCCAGATCGCTACCCATGATGGCGATGCGCTCCCGGCCGTTGTTCTCCATCGTCTCGCAGTGGCCGGTGAGGACGGACGCGATCTCCGTGCCCTGTCCGGCTGCCAACACGAAATTGATGTCCTCCGACTCGAAGAGGGCGATCCCCTCCTGATAGTCCACCGTGCTGGCGTCGGCGCCGTCGCTGCCCCCGCCGAAGGAGTATGTCCCCGTCTTCAGTGCTTTGCCGCTGGGGCTGCTCACCACCTCGCCGGTGAAGAAGTTAGAAGAGGCCAGAGCCGTATTGAGCGCTCCGGCGTTAAGGATGTCGGTGTATATCTCTTGCAGCCCGTTGGGCAGCGTGAACACGACCTCGGTAGCATCCCGGTAGTATGTGACCTCCAGGATCTCTCCGACAGTCTGCGCCTCACCGAAGGTAATCGCTCCTGTGGAGGCATCGGCCGAGAACTCGCCCGCGCCGGGGGATGGATCCAGATTGTAGGTTGTGCCGGTCGTGCGGTTACGCACGCTAATATCGGCGGCCGTGAGGGAGCCGGAGGCCCCGCCGCGCCGTCGGAGGTCGGTGTGGGGGAGCTGAAGCGTAGTTCGCGTGGCATTAAAGGGATCGCTGTCCGAGACAGTGAACGTCCGTCGCTCTCGCAGGATCACGGTTCGCACCTCGGCGGTAGTCCCGTTGGCCCATGATCCCAGGTCGGTAACGGTGACGGTGATCTGATCATCGTCGTCCACGTCGGGCAGGCTCACGCTTGCGCCCGTCGGATCGCTCCCCTTCACGCGCACGACAAGCACGTCCGTGGCGCCGTTGTTGAAGATCTGCTCTAACGCCCGCACCAGGGTGAGCTCGTTGCTGTTGCCATCCTTCCAGGCGTCATAGTCGCCGAAGATCTCTTTGGCCTGGCTGTAGGAGCCCAGGCTCACCGGGGTCATGACAGGGCCGCGGGAAGCAGTGCCAACGATCCCAATCCGGCCGGTGACGATCCCCCCGACGCTGATCAGTCCTTCGGCGCGCACCTCGATGTACGTCCCTGGCAGTACCATTTCGGTGATGACTTCTGCCATAATCGCTCCTCCTGTACATTCATGAGCATTCTACGATGACGCGGTCCATGGATATCACACTGCTCCGCTTCGATCTCGGCGCGCCGTAGGGTGCTGGGATCGAAGACGGTGATGCCGTGCCTAATCCGGAAACTCGTCCACGAGCTCCTCGTGATCGGCGAAGCGTCGAGTTCGCTCCGTATCCAGAACACGATCCTCTTCCTGTAAATGGCGAAGGATGCGGATCTCCTCGATGGGCTCCCCGGCCGATACCAGAGGTTCCTGGGTGACCTCCAAGTGGGCCACGAAATATAAATCCTGACGCCACACGGTGACGACGGGGACGGTTGCCGTGGCCACGATGGCAGTCCCCACATCGATGTCGGTTGGCTCTATCTCTCCAGGCGTCTCCCCTTCGCTTTCTAGATCCTCATCAGCAGTTGAGATACTTGGGAGGTCCTCTGCGAGAGGGACGGCGGCAAGGGGTACAGATGTCTCCACAAAGCGAGCCGCCATCCACACGATCCGCCCGTTGAAACAGCACCCCTGTACCCAAGTGGCCTCCTCGTTGCGGCCAAGCAACTCGAACTGATCACCGTTGCTGGCCTGTCCCAGGCGTTCGAAACTGGTCGACGGCCCAGAGCGCAGATTGAGGTTATTGGCCCGCACGATGATGCGTGGCGCCAAGGCCAGTGGCGCGGCTGTGCCCGCCGACATCTCCTGAAGGCGGCAGCGCACGAAGACACTCCGGTTCAGCACGCCGGCAGGCTCCTCCCAGGTACGCTCTCGCCGCACCCAACCTATCCCGATCACAGCCGATCTCAGACGGACCAACTGAGGACGGGTGACGGCCCATAATGTAAGCGTGAAGCGAATCTCCCCAGCATCACCCGTCACGTATCCTAGGTCGAGCCACGTCTCATCCACGCGTTCGCGCTTCAGGCCGATCGTGTGTCCTACCCCCTTCGCACGACCGGGAGAGCCCTCAGCAGAGACGGTGATGAACGGAAGTTGATCGACCAATCCGGGGAAGTGTGCATCAACCTGGACAAGTGCGATCAGATCTTCCGGAAGATCTGATCGCAGGATACTGGAGATGTGCTCCACCGCCTGATGTACGAGCTGAGAAGTCTGCACTGCCCATCCACCTCATCTAGAAGGCGAGGAGAGATCCTCCATCCAATCCGGAATCCCTTCCGGCCATCCGGTCAGCTCGCGAATGAAGACCACGAGCGATATCAGATCGCGAAAGTGAGCGTAACGGCCGCTTTGTACATGGATGACGCGGCCGCGCCATTCCGACCCTAAAGTGGGATCCTCCCGAGGCTCCTGCCACAGTCGAACGACGAACGAGTGTACTATCCCCTCTTCGAGAAGGGGCTCGCTCCGACAACTCCGCTTATCTTCCGCTATAATGCCCCTCCTCGCGTAGTGAGCCCAATATAGGTCACTGTACCATATGGCCGTCTAACGGATCTCACAAGGATGTCACATCCCTGTCTCAGCGATGGAGATCAACAGACTCTCCTAGGAAAAGAGGAGCATAAGGTAAGGCTCCCTTCCGCCTAGTGGACTCAACTACCCCATGGATCGGGCGTGTCGTAGGAGTAGCCCTCGCGGCTACCCATCTCCTTTCACCGAGACGCAGCCATATCTGCGTGGCGAAGAACACAAGTATGTAGGACCGTTTCCATACCAGCCACAAGATGGCGGGTAAGAAACCCACCCTACATGCCTATCCGACTTCTTTCATAAAAGAGAACAAGAAGGTGAACGGCTATTCCAGTTATGAGCGGTGAGGATTACATCAGAGGAGGCAGATGCTGCCTTACCATGCGTTCAATGAGGTCCATGGCATGTTCAAGCTGCTGCACGGCGCTATCCAGTTGGGTTT
>DUEN01000035.1 GCA_011176545.1 Caldilineae bacterium
CGCGGTGAGATAGTGGGTAATGATCGCTGACACCTGCTTGACTTCTGGGGAGTTTGCGATACAGTGGGAAAGCGTCCTGAGCGTGTAAGACAGCGGCGTATTGAGTATGGGAAAGACGATATTTTCAGGGAGTAAGGAAAGGATGTCCGAAGTCACAAGGATCTCGGCTCAGAAGGTCGAGGAGGACAGGGTTTGGAAGTCGGAGCCACGTACTACCGCGCAGGTGCGCTTCCCTGATGGGCAGGTCTATGAGGCGCCCGTCGGCACCCGGCTGGAGACGTACATCCGCGAGGCGGATTTGGATCTGGACGCGCCGGTCACGGCCGCCCTCGTCGATGGCGAGTTGGAGGAACTGACCTACCTGGTCACACGGGACGTTGATGTGACTCCGTTGACCATGCGCACCCAGGATGGGATGCGCGTGTATCGGCGCTCTTTAACGCTCTTGCTCATCGCGGCGGCCGCGGAGCTGTTCCCGGAGGCCAAGATCTACGTGGACCACTCACTGACCTTCGGCGGATACTTCTGTCAGGTGCGCGGCCGGGAGCCGTTTACGCCTGAAGAATTGGCTCAGATCGAGGCCCGAATGCGGGAGATCGTCGAGGCCGATGAGCCGATCACCAAGGAACGCCTGAAGCTGGCGGACGCTGTGGCCTTCTTCCAGGCGCGCGGCGATATGGATAAAGTGCGCCTGCTGAAGCATCGCAGCAAGGACGACCTGGTCCTCTATGGCATCCGAAACACGCGCGATTACTTCCCCGGATACATGGTCCCATCCACAGGCTATCTGCGCTGGTTTGCGCTGAGGCACTGCCCGCCCGGCTTCGTCCTGCAGTTCCCGCGCCGCATCGATCCCACCCGTCTCCAGCCGTATAAGGACTACCCCAAACTGATGACGGTCTTCCGTGAGTATGGGGAGTGGATGCGGCTGTTGCATGTGGAGGACGTAGGCGGGTTGAACGAGGCCATCGCCAACGATCGCATCCGCGAGATCATCCTTGTCGCCGAGGCGTTGCACGAGCAGCGCATCGCGCAGATCGCTCAGGAGATCCTGGAGCGCCGCCCACACGTCCGGCTGGTGCTCATCGCCGGGCCCTCCTCCTCCGGCAAGACGACGTTCGCGCGCCGGCTCTCGGTGCAGCTCTTAGCCAACGGTATTCGGCCTTTCGCGTTGGGGTTAGATGATTATTTCGTTGACCGGGAGAAGACGCCGAGGGATGAGGAGGGGAACTACGACTACGAATCACTGGGCGCCGTCGATCTGCAGCTATTCAACGAGCATCTGTTGAAGCTCATGGACGGGCAGGCCGTGCAACTCCCCCGCTATAACTTTCGCACAGGCAGACGGGAGAAGGGGCCTGTCGTCCAACTCTCCCGGGGACACGTCATCATTGTGGAGGGTATTCATGGATTGAACCCGGCGTTGGTGCCTCATATCCCGCCAGAGAACATTTACCGGATCTATGTCTCGGCCCTGACGCAGCTCAACCTGGATCAGCACAACCGCGTGCCGACGACAGATACGCGGCTTATCCGGCGCATCGTGCGGGATGCGACCTATCGCGGGTACTCCGCCCAGGAGACCATCCAGCGTTGGGAGAGCGTGCGGCGCGGCGAGCGGAAGTATATCTTCCCATATCAAGAGCATGCCGACGTCATGTTCAACTCGGCCCTGTTATACGAGTTGTCCGTGTTGCGCCCCCTGGCGGAGCCGTTGCTGTTGCAGATCAGGCCGAAGACCCCGGAGTACATCGAGGCCAAGCGACTGTTGGCCTTCCTGAACTGGTTCCTGCCCGCCGATTCCAAGTGGGTGCCCGATAACTCCATCCTGCGGGAGTTCATCGGCGGCTCCATTCTGCGCGACTTCAGCCTGGTGGTGTAAACGGCAACGCTCAAATTGGAAGAGGCTCTCTTAAAAGGGTTCCAAGACTCAACTTGCCCCCTGCCGGAGGAACTTGACGTACACTAACTCGGGATCTCCCTCGTCAAGATGATGAATCACGCCACACAATTTATAGCCCAACTTCGCCAACAGTGACTGCATAGGCAGGTTGGATAGATTGGTTGAAGTGAACAACTTGGGCGTCCGGCAAATGGACTCCAGATACCGCATCATCGTTGAGCCGCCGCCTTGACGCCGATGGTCAGGATGCATGTACAGCATCGAAACGAAACCTTGTTCATAGAACGTGTATTCGAGCACGGCGTAGCCGACAACCTGCTGCTCGGCCTCGATAACAAAGCAATTGCCAGCCTTTACTGTGCGTTCAATGAAAGCACGTCGCTGACCACTCTGTTGGGCGAGATGGTCGAACGAACAAATCGCCTCAATATCTTTGACTTCAGCCGGACGAATCGAATACATCTCAGGGATATCCGATCTTGGATTGGCATGAGATCGCTTCCGCCTGAGATTATACACGGAGGACATTGTCTAAGCCAATAGCCCTTTTCACGCCTGGCGCTAGCTTAAGCTCTCCGACCACTTCCTCGATATCCAACGCTCCAGGCATGGCTCATGCTATGTCAGGGCCAACCTACACTCCACTGCCTGCGGGGTAACGAACGGCAAAGCCCCCTGGCGGGGATGCCAGGGGGCTGCGGAGAGAGGGAAAGGGGAGGGAGGATATCACAGCAGCCGCGCGATGATCTGCTCGGCCGCTGCCTCACAAAGCCGTTGCGCTTCGAGCGATAGCTCCATCCCGAAGCCGAACCGATAACCCCGCACCGAGACCAGATGCCCTTCAGGTGCATGCCCGCCGAGTACGGAAGCGAGCTCCAATAACGCGGCCGGCGTCAGGTGATGGGTGAAGGAAGAGGGCGCATACCCCGGCTTTAACGTCTCCCAGTGGATCTCCTCATGGACGCCCGTATGCGCATCGACGAAATACACTTCGTCGTACCCGGCGAGCGTCTCCGCCAACTCGGGGACGAGCTGATGGACGAAGGCCAGATCCACCGGCCGGCCGAGATCAGATAGCCCATCCTCATCCGACGCGAGCGACTCCCGCCCCAGCCGGCGGGCGACCGCGTTGACAATGTGAAAGCCCAGGCCGTCATCCTGCCGGCTGAGGTTGCCATATCCCAGGATCAGGACACGTCGCTCACGCTTCGTCAACCGCCCACCGCCCCTCGCCAGATGATGGGGAGACCAGCCCATCCTCGGCCTCCATCACCCATCCCGTCGCAGCGTCTCGACCACGAACCCCCGTGGATCGACGATGTTGATGATGATGGGCATTTGCCCCACCGCGTGGGTCGAGCAGGAGAGACACGGATCGTACGCTCGAATGGCCGCCTCAACCCGATTCAGCAACCCCTCGGTGACCGGTCTGCCGTTGATATACGTCTTGGCGACGCTCTCCACCGCCTTGTTCATCGCCCAGTTGTTGTGCCCCGTAGCCACGATCAGGTTCACCCTCTCCAGCTGTCCGTTCTCATCAGCCCAGTAATGATGGAACAGCGTGCCACGCGGCGCCTCGATCACCCCAATGCCTTCACCCTTGGGTTCACGACGCGTGTTCAGGATATCCGTGCTGAGGATGTCCGGGTCGTCCAGCAGGACCCTGACCCGCTCAGCAGCGAAGAGGGTCTCAATCAACCGGGCGTAGTGGTAGTATAACGTGTTCTCCACCGGCTTCCCGTCGTTAAGCGCCTTAAACGCCTTCAATTCCTCATCGGCCAGCGGCGTATCGCACTTCTCCGCCACATTGAGGCGTCCCAACGGTCCAACCCGATAGGTGCCACCAGGCCATCCCAGCTTCTTGTAATACGGGAACTTGAGGTAGGACCAGTCCTCCACGTGTTCGGCGATGTAATCCAGATAGTGACGTCCGTCGAACTCTTCCAGTAGATTCCCGTCGGCATTCACCAGGCGGCACCGGCCATCATACAGCTCCAGGCCGCCATCCTCCGTCACCAGCCCCATGTACCCCGAGGGGAAGACGGCGAACTTCTCGATATCCTCCTGATGCTTCTCCGCCCAGTCCTTTACGATCGCGATCCCTGTGCGGATCGTCTCGATGGCCTCGTCCAGGCCTGCCAGGATGCTATCTCTCTCGGCAGGTGTCAACGCCTTGTTGACGCCCCCGGGCACCGCGAAGTTGGGATGCACCTTACGCCCGCCCAAAGTGCGGATGATCTCCTGGCCGAACTTGCGCAGGCGGACCGCCTTCACCGCGAGCTCAGGGTTCATCTGCAGCAGGCCGATCACGTTGCGTTCGGCGGGGTCCGCATCGAACCCCAGGAGCAGATCAGGGCCGGCTAACTCGAAGAAGTGCATGCCATGGCTCTGGATGACCTGCCCCATGTGCATGAGATCCCGCAGCAGTTGGGCGGGACGGGGCGCCGACGCCCCGATCAGGTCATCGCAGGCCTTGGCAGAGGCCAGGTGATGGCTCACTGGACAGATGCCGCAGATCCTCGGGGTGATCATGGGCATCTCGAAATACATGCGGCCTTCGCAGAACTTCTCGAATCCTCGAAACTCATTGATGTGGAGGTACGTCTGCGTGACGTTCCCTTCCTCATCAATGTGAATGGTCACCTTGGCATGTCCCTCGATGCGGGTGACGGGTTCTATGGTGATCTTCTGTGCGGCCATCGCTTTCTCCCCTTCAGTGCCAGTGCAACTTCTCTCCCTTGATCTCTGGGATTCGCCCCTGTGCCAACTCGCTCAAGACATAGTAAATCACATCGGCGTCCGGTGGACATCCTGGCACGAAAACGTCCACTTTCACGATCTCATGGACCGCGCGCACCGGGGTCGGCTTACCTAGCTCAGGGCTTGAAGGGATTTTCCCCCCTTCGGTGCTCTCGCTTTCCACGTAGGCTCTGCGTAGCGTCTCCTCCAACCCCGCGAGGTTGCGCATGGCCACGACGCCGCCGAATACGGCGCAATCCCCCATTGCGACCAGGATCTTGCAGCGCTCTCGCATCCGCCTGACGACTTCCTCATTAGTCGTCAGGTTCACCGCTCCGGTCAGGATACCCACATCGACGCCGTCCTCATCCGGTTCCTTAAGATCAGTGATCGGGGTCGCCCGAATGTCCACTAGCTTCGCAATCTCCGCGATGCGCTCATCGATGTCTAAAAGCGACATGTGGCACCCGGCACAGGCTGCCAACCAATCGCTCGCGATCTTCGGTTTCGCCATATCCCTACGCTCCTTATTCACCGCGATACGCTAAGGGACGAAGCTCCTCTCATGCGGCGGCCATCTCGAGGCCTAACTCCCTTGCCCAACCGTCATCCAGTGTGATGCCCAGCCGCTGGGCGAGGGCCTGGAGCACTTCCACGTTAGACCGCACGTCGCCCGGCGGGGTCAAAGCCCCCTGCGTCTCCTGGAGCCGTCCCTCCAAATTCAGATAATGCCCTTCCTGTTCAGCCCATATCTCCACAGGCAGCACTACGTCGGCCATCGCCGTTACGGGGGACACATGGCTGGCCTGCGCGGCGATGAACGACGCCCCTTGCAGCCACTGCACCAGCTCCTGAGTGGGCTCTTCATCGCCCAATGCCACGTACACAGCCTCGTACCCATCCGCCGCGAACGGCTTGTTCAGGCCATATACGGCCGCGGCCAGGCCGTTCGCCTTCCCATAGATCCCCACGACGGCATCGCTGGCGCCCACCAACCCGGCCAGCTCTCGCAACAGCACTGCCATCTGGGCATCGCCGTTGCCATAGACGAAGGCTGGGCTTTGGGCGGAGGCGAGAAGCCGCGCCACCGTGCGCAGGGCCTCGGCGGATACCCCTGTCCTCTGGCTGACCAGATCCGGGGCATGTTGGGAATGCTCGCTCTCGGGTTCTCCCTTAGCCAAGCCCAGCTCCACGACCGCTGCCATGATCCCCAATAGGACATCACGTTCCGTCCCCGGCTGTGGATGCAGCACATGATGGGCCAGCTCGGTGAGCCCGTTGTCATGACCGTCGAGGACGACCAGCTTGGTCCCCTTAGGAAGCGCCCGCTTCACGAAGAAGCCGGCCACCTGATGATCCTCGATCAGATCGGCTCCGACGACGAACACGCAGTCGGCAGACTTGAGCGTATCCAGAGAGCCCCGTGGGAGTTCCCCATCGACGGCCGTCACGCTTCCGTCGGTGCTGGTCACCATGTCGCTGCCCAGCCCGTCGGCGAAGAGCTGCTTGAAGAGGTAAAGGGCTTCGGCGGGCAGGCGAGCGGATACCACGGCAGCCACACCGTTGCCATCCTGGCCGGCCAGGGACTTCAGCCGCCCAGCGACGTAGTCCAGCGCCTCTTCCCAGGTGACGGCCTTCAGCGCGCCGTCCTTACGCATCAACGGGGTCACGATGCGCTGACGCTGATCCTTAACGGGCCGGAACCGGCCGATCTCACAGAGCAGCCCCTCGTTGACCGGGGCCTCCCAATCGCCGTCGATGCGCAGCAGCTGGTTGCTCCGGGTGATGATCTCCAGGCCACAGCCGACGCTGCATCCCACGCAGATGGATTTGGTGCGCTCCACTTCCGTCTCCCGTCCCTTGTAGGCGCTCATGCGATCGATGAAAGCGCCCGTCGGACAGACCTGGACACACGTACCGCAACTCACGCAGGAGCTCTCGCCCAAGGGCACGTCGAAATCGGCGATGATCATGCTCCGGGCTCCGCGCTCACGCACGCCCAGGGTGAAATTGCCCACGAGCTCGGCACAGGCCCGGACGCATCGCCGGCACAGGATGCAGCGGTTGTGGTCGAGTACGAAGTCCTCGTGTGAGGCATCCACCGGGTAGGGCTGCCAGTTGGGTTGCAGCGGCCAGTGGGTCATCTCCTCCCGGTAGGCCGCGTTCTGCAGCTCGCAGTCGCCGCCGCTCATCTGGCAATACATACAGAAGTGGTTTCGCTCGCTGAAGAGCAGCGTCAGGATAAGCTTGCGCGCCTCACGCACCCTGGGTGTGTTCGTGTAGACGACCATCCCGTTGCTGGCCGGCAGCGTACAGGATGTCTGCAAAGCGGGAGCACCTTCGATCTCGACCAGACAGAGGCGGCACCCGCCGTATGGTACCAGTTCCGGATGATCACATAACGTCGGAATATCGATCCCTGCCTGCTGAGCCGCTCGCAGAACGGTCGTCCCCTCGGGGACCTCAACGGTCTCACCGTCTATCGTCAAACGGATCATCATCCCCACCTCTCAACCCATGCAGTTAATCGCTCAAGCCGCGAGGACCTGTCGATGCCCCATCGGGCAGACGCCAGCCGGACACACGTCCAATCGGACGTGGGCCTCCAACTCGGCCCGGAAGTGCCGCAGGGCATCCAACAGGGGGACGGCTCCCGCCTGTCCGAGGCCGCAATTTGAGAACTGCCGCATCCCATTAGCCAGCATCTGTAATTGGTCCAGATCCGAAAGGCTCCCCGCGCCGTTGGCGATCTTGGTCAGGATCTGATAAGCCCGCTCCGTGCCCACACGGCAGGGGGTACACTTGCCGCAGCTCTCGCGACGGAAGAAGTTCATCAGCACCCGAGCCAGGTCCACGACACACACGTCCTCGCTGCAGATCAACAACGCCCCCGAGCCCAGGGAGACGCCAGCTCGCGCGTAGGAGTCGAAATCCATGGGCGTATCCTGCAGGCTCGCCGGGACCATGGAGCCGCTAGAGCCGCCCGTCTGCGCCAGCTTCAGAGGCTTCCCATCGCGCATGCCCCTTCCGTAGATGGTGATCACCTCCCGCAACGTGATCCCCATGGGGACTTCGATCAGCCCGGGCACATTGACATCACCGAGGATGCTATATACCTTGGTACCCGGGCTGCTGGGAGTGCCAAATTCCCGATACCATGCCGCGCCATTGCGGATGATGGGGGGCACATTGGCCAGCGTCTCCACATTATTCACCACGGTGGGCTGCCCCCATAGGCCGTGGGTGGTCGGATATGGCGGACGGGGACGGGGCTCACCGCGCTTCCCCTCGATCGACTCGATCAACGCCGTTTCCTCGCCGCAGATGTAGGCGCCCGCGCCGCTGTGAATGGAGATGTCGAAGTCGAATCCGGAGCCGAGGATATCCTGCCCCAGGAATCCCTTCTCTCGCGCCTGTTCGATAGCTTTCCGCAAGAGGGCCTGGACCCGCTTGTATTCGCCGCGGACATAGATATACCCCTTATTGGCGCCCACCGCATACCCGGTGATCACCATGGCCTCGATAACGCTGTGCGGATCGCCCTCCAGGATCACGCGATCCTTGAAGGTCCCAGGCTCGCTCTCATCGGCGTTGCAGATCACATATTTCGGCGTTCGGCGCTCCCGCGCCACGAAACTCCACTTCAGGCCGGTGGGGAATCCGGCGCCGCCGCGGCCACGCAGCCCGGCGTTCGTGATCTCCGTGATCACCTCAGCGGGCTCCATCTGCGTCAGGACCTTCCTCAGCGCCTCGTACCCCTGGTGGGCGATGAAGTCTTCTATGCTCTCCGGGTCGATGAGGCCCACCCGGGAGAGGACAATCCTCTGCTCCGCGGGCAGCGCCCCTCTCCGGGCCGAGACCCACGCGATCCGACCAGAAAGCTCGCGCTCTGGCGCCAGCAACTCGACGACGATGCGTCCCTGACGCAGGTGCTCATCCACGAGGCGTGGAACGTCCGCGACGTGGATGGGGCCGTAGACGACAGCCTCAGGGTATACGATGACCATCGGCGAGATCGTGGGATGCCCCACATCCACAATTGAGGCCACCTCGATCTCGTCCTCCAATCCCAGACGCCGAATTTCCTCCTGCAGCCGTTGGTGAACGGCATGAGCGCCACGCGCCACACTCTCAAGATCCTCTGAGACCAGCACCATCGATCGGATCTTCTTCATCTATCCCTCTCCCCATCATTCATAACGCGCGAGAATCTCCGGGAGCCTTTCTGGCGTCACATTCCCGTAGATGTCTTCGTCGATCACAAGCACCGGGGCGATGTTGCAGAGCCCTATGCAGCTCGTCATCACCAACGTCCACCGACCATCCGCGCTGGTTTCCCCAGGCTCCAAGCCAAGCTCGTTCTGCAATGCCTCCCAGAGCTCACGTCCTCCCGCGACGTGACAGGGAGCGCTATCGCAAATCTGGATAAGGTGGCGCCCTCTGGGCTCCGTTGAGAGCATCCCATAAAAGGTAGCCACCGAGAAGAGATGGGCTTTAGGTATCCGGAGCTGCTGGCTGATCTCATCCAGCGCCTCAGCCGGGATATATCCCAACTCGTTGTTGACGTCCATCAAGACGGAGACGAGTTCCTCAACGGACGCGCCATGGCGCTCAATCGCCGCGCGCGTAACGGCACGTGCATCTACATCCATATTCAGCCTCGCTTGAACCTCGATCGACATGCCTGCCTCCCCTCGGCTTTTCAAAGAACATCGGGCGTCTCATTGAGAGTACCCCACCTTCTTCAGATAAGAGCGCTTCAGCCCAGCAAACCCGGTCATGCTCCTGTGCTCTCTCGCGATGCGGTGGGCTGCAGAGCAATTAACGCACCCTCAACAGATCGCGCGGCCGGAAGCGGGCGGATCCTTGATGACACCCTAGATCACCCCTTGTGATGCCCATCACCACCGCGTGAATGTTATCACTAGCCTCGAAAGGACCATATGACTGGCATCATATTGTACCATGCTCACGTTACTCCTTCATAGCACTGGCCTGCCCTATCCTCCTGTGTTATAATCAGCCTCGGTATGACATACGCTTCGGACGATTCCAGTCTCGAGCAAGGTAGACCTTCCCAAAGACCCGGGGGAGCTCGCGTGGATCTTCCATGGCTCAGTTTCCTGCTGGGCCTTCTTTTGATCGCGCTGGTGCTGGCCTTCGCGTACTCAGGCTATGTGATCTATCACTGGACACGCACGACGGTCGCTAGCGTCCCGGAGAGCGCGATCCCACTCATCACCGCGGTCGCCGCTGAAGCCACCAACGCCGCGCGAGGCGTCACCCCGACGCCGGCCGTCACGCCGTCTCCCACGCCATCGCAGCAGTCGTGGCATCCACGCCGCGGCGAGCGCGTCAACATCCTGCTGCTCGGCGTGGACAAGCGTCCTGGCGAGTTTGGCCCTACCCGCACGGACACCATGATCGTCGTCACGTTGGACCCAGCCTCGGGCCAGGTGGGCATGCTCTCCATCCCTCGCGACCTGTGGGTGCCTATTCCGGAGTATGACATCTTCGCCAAGATCAACACGGCTCACGTGATCGGTGAGAAGCGCGGCTACCCCGGCGGCGGGGCGGCCCTGGCGAAGCGGACCGTCAGCGATCTCATTGGCTACCCCATCCACTATTATGTCAAGATTAACTTCGATGGCTTCCGGCGCCTCATTGACCTCATCGGCGGCATCGATATTTACGTGCCACAGGATATCAATGATCCCACCTTCCCGGATGACAACTACGGGTATGACCCATTGTACATCCCTGCCGGGCAGCATCACATGGACGGAGAACTGGCCCTGAAGTACGCGCGCACGCGGCACGTGGATGACGATTACGGCCGCGCCCGGCGTCAGCAGCAGGTGCTATTAGCGATCAAGGACCGGATCACCCGGACCGACATGTTGCCTTCCTTGATCATGCGCCTGCCTCAACTGGCGCGAACCTTCGCCGGTAGCGTGGAGACGGACATCCCCATCGATAAAGCGATCGCCCTGGCGAACCTGGCCCGTCATCTTGACCTCGATCGCGTCAAGCAGGTGGTGATCGACCGCAGCTTGGGCGAAGAGCGGAACGATCCCGAGATTGGCTACGTGTTGATCCCCAATCGGGAGGCCCTTCGCCCACTGATGGATGAATTGTTCGGGGATGCTCAACAGGCCAGGGAGGAAACTTCCTCTTACTCGGCCGCGATGGCCGCCTCTCCCGTACAGAAGGATTGGCTGACCGCTGAAAGCGCCAGGATCGCCGTGCTGGATGGGACGAACCAGCCGGAACGGGCCGCGCGCGCGGCCGAGTGGCTGCGATCGTTGGGGTTCCAGATTACCCACGTGGGGCAGGCAGACAAAGACGCCTATCCGCGTACGATGGTGCGCGTCTTCATCCGCAAGCCCCACACGCTCTCACAACTGCAAGGGTTGCTTGGGGATGTCGAGGTGCGCGATCTCAGCCATACCGTCTCCATGCCTCCCTGGGACATGGAGATCGTGCTTGGGGAGGACTTCACCTTACCGACTGATGTGCCATGAGGGATCGATTCGCCGCCTCCCGATACTTTGCCCTTTGGATCTCCCTCCTTCTTTTAGGGATATGGATTGCCGCCTGCGGACAGGTGATCACCCGTCCTACACCTACGCCCACGCCCACTATCGTCCTGCAGGTAAGGGCGACGCCTCGGCCAACGGCCACGCCGGCCCCTTACACCCCGGAGCCCACCCCGACGCCGACGGTCACTCCGACGCCGATCATCTATATCGTCCAGCGGGGCGATAACTTGCTGCGTATCGCTGGGCTCTACGGCATCAGCGTCAAGGCCCTGCAGGAGGCGAATCAGATCACCGACCCTCGTCGGCTGCAGATCGGGCAGAAGCTGATCATCCCGCCGGAAGAGCTTGAGTCAGAGGAAGCCACGCCCACTCCGACACCAACGCCCATGCCTATCCGCATTCAGAACCTCCTGTTCCATCGAGCTCCCACGGGCGAGCTTTGGTGTCTGGGCGAGGTGTTGAATATCAATGACGTACCCCTGGAACAGATCCAGGTGGAAATCATCCTGCTCGATGAGGAGCGGAAAGAAATAG
Organism: Caldilineae bacterium; assembly: GCA_011176545.1. Classification (GTDB taxonomy): domain Bacteria; phylum Chloroflexota; class Anaerolineae; order DUEN01; family DUEN01; genus DUEN01. The sequence continues at coordinate 11,719 of DUEN01000035.1, forward strand.
GGCGGGCGACGGCTTTCGTCCAGGCGGACCTCATCGAACCGGGAGAGCGAGCTCCCTTCGTCATACAATTCAAGAGCGCGCCGCGCTTCACTAGTTACCAGGCCAGCGCGCTGAGCGCGGTGCCCGCTTACGTAGGCAGCTATTATCGCGACCTGGAGATACGCGACGTGCACGGCGAGGGGGAGCGCTACGCGGCCTATCGCGTGACAGGCCGCGTCGTCAACGTGGGACCGGAGGAGGCCGTGGGCGTAAACGTGGTCGTCACCGTGTACGACGCGCTGGGGCGGGTGATCGGGGTGCGCCGTGGCGTGCCCAGGCACAACGTCATCCCCCGCGGCGGCGATACGGGCTTCCAGATCGAGGTCGTGCCGATAGGCGGCCCAGTGATCACATACACCGTGCTGGCCCAGGGCCGGCGGCTCCCTACGCCGACACCCATTCCCTTGGATTGAAGGCAACAGGATGCGGTTAGTACGTCTCTCAGATACACCGGAAGCCATCGCGGCGCGAGCCCTGGAAACTCCCTGGCTGTATCGGGTCATGCGTCGGGTCATCTACGTCCTGATACACCTGCTGTTTCGCATCGAGATCACTGGCGCGGAGCATTTACATCAGCCAGGCGGGCCGCTGTTGATCGTCACGAACCATCTCCATTGGCTCGACCCTCCCATCGTCTTCGCCATCGTCCCCATGCGCGCGACCGTGTTCGCGGCCGATAAGTGGGGCAGACGCCCCATCATCGGCGATCTATTCCGGGTGATCGGCAACGCGATCTTCGTCCGACGGGGCGAGGTGGATCGTCAAGCGCTGAAGAAGGCGCTGGCCGTGCTCAAAGCGGGCGGCGTATTGGGCATCGCCCCAGAGGGGACCCGAAGCAGGACGGGCAAGCTGCAGCGCGGGCGAGGAGGCGCCGCCTATCTAGCCGCCCGCACGGGCGCTCTCATCCTACCCATTGGTATTACCGGGCAGGAGAAGGCGCTGCGGACGTTGTTGCTTCGCTTCCGTCGGCCGACGATCCGCGTGGCGGTGGGGGAGCCCTTCACCCTGCCTGGTACACCCAACCAGGCCAAGGGAGAGCTACTGAACGCGTACACGGATCAGATCATGCGCCGGCTGGCAGAGCTCCTGCCCCCGGAATATCGCGGCGTTTACGGTTAAATGCGAGATGATCAGGTCACATCCCCGAGTTTGTCCTTTTCTGAGGGGGAGGCAGGCGCAAGGCACGCCAACGCTACAGCCTGATGCGAGCAATCGCTGTGCGCTGGGGAAGCCTGGCTCTCGTCTGCGACCGGCCATACAGGCACGTTACTGCCTGGGCGGGCGCCATTCCCTCTGTCCGACATATCCAGGCGAACCAGGCCAACGTGTCGCTCCGGCCCTGCCCATGCGGCGATGGCCGATCGCCCTGGGGATACTCTTCTGGCTGATCGTTCTCGGGGTGCTGGCCTGGTACGGGTGGCAACACCCTATGACGTCCTCCCCTGGAGTGAGTCGGGCGCAGGCGGGAAGGGTGACCATCACCGCGGCGAAGGAAGAGAATACCCCCATCCGTCTGGGGCGCGTGACCATCCTGCCTGCCGGGTTCCTCTCAAGGGATCACTCATCCACCGCTACGACGGATCATCCGGAGAGCGGCGTGCGCGAGAGGCCTCCTGCAACGCCCCCCCTCACGAAAACTCAAGATAGGGAGGAAGAGATTCATTCTCGCACGCGGCTCACTCCGACGACTCGCTCCAGAGGTGAGACCCCGTCGCCGACATCGCCTGCTGGGCCGAGTCCTGAGCCCGCCGCGACACAGACACGACCCATGACCACACAGGCTCCAACGCCGATGGCGACGGCGGAGATCAGCTTCATCGCCCTGGAGACGCCCACGACGCCCAGCGCATCTCCTCTCGATGAAGGCTCTCGTCAGGACGACGCCGTTCCCGTAAGTTCTACGCCAGCTCAAGCCACGCCCGGCCCGCGTCCCCGGTCTACGCCACCGCCGCCGGAGAGGATCGTGGCCCCAGTCATCGGGCTGGATGCGCCGGTGGTGCCGGTGCGGCGGAGGGTCGTGGACGTGGACGGGCAGGCCATGGTGATGTGGGACGTAGCGGACTACGCGGCCGGATGGCACGAGGATTCAGCGCGTCCAGGCGAATCGGGGAACATCGTCCTCTCGGGCCACCATAACGTCAAGGGAAAGGTCTTCCAGCACATCGCGGAACTGGAGGAGGGAGATGAGATCATCCTATACGCTGGAGGACAACCCCATCAGTACGTCGTGCAGCGCAAGATGATCCTGAAGGAGAAGGGGGAGCCGCTGGAAGTCCGACAGCGTAATGCCCGCTGGATCGGCCCCACCTCCGATGAGCGCCTGACGCTGGTGACCTGCTGGCCGTATATTAGCAACACGCATCGGGTGATCGTGGTCGCACGCCCGAGGAAGACCGCCGAGGCGACGCCGCGTCCTACGCCTCCGGTTGAGGAGCTGGGGAATGGCGATTGGAGATAGGGGAGGCCAGCGCCCAGCCGGCGGCGATGAGCCCAAGGAGCAGCCAGAAGAAGAGCCCCGGCTTCGCCCCCAATGCCACAGCGTCCGTGATCCCGTACACGTCATGGGCGATGAGGCCAGCTAACCCGCCCGCGGCCGTCCACCGTATGAGGGGCGACGCCGCCGCGTGAAAGGTCTTATAGGCGAGCGTGATGCCCAGGATCTGAACGGCCATGAAGGCGATCAATCCGGGCAGCCCCAGATCAAGGCCAGCCTGCAACAGCTCGTTATGAGCGTGCCCGATATCTTGATCGGGGCTTACCAGAAACAGCGGGTAGAGGATGTGCACGACGTGTCGGAAGGTCCCCATGCCCATGCCGGTAAAGGGGAAATCCTGGAGGCCGTAGAGGGCCCGCGACCAGATCTCGACCCGCCCTTTGAGGTTGATATTGGCGACCGTCCCCAGGTTTGGATCCTCACGGGTATCAAAGATGTGTGTCAGCTGCTGGGGCCCGACGATGACGAGGATAACCACCACGGCGATGAGCCCCAGGAGAAGCAGGACGCGGCTCCATCTGCCGGCCAGGAAGAGGAGGACGCCAACGCCCGCGGCCGTGCCGATCCAGGCACTTCGTGATTGGGTGAGCAACAGGGCCAGTAACATGATCGCCGTCATCCCCCAAAGCACCAGCCCCGCGATCGCCGTGTAGGCTGAGTGGCGAAGTGACCACAGCCCAACGGCGATCATCGGCGGGAGGAAGATGAGCCAGGTCAGCGCCCCGCCGACCTCGTTGGGATGAAAGCCTGCCTCGGCGCCGGGTAACCCCTGGATAATCAGCGGCAATCTGGCGCCGAGTTCTTTAAGGACGGGGACCTTGCCTCCCCAGCGGGTGCCGAGCAGGATGAGGGCTGTAAACGCCGCGATCGCTGCGAGCAAGGCCAGCACGGTCCAGTGAAACCGTCTCTGAGTATGAGCAAACCCAACCAGGGTGTACATCGCGGTGATCCCCAACAACACGCCTGAGATCTTGGGAAGGCTGACCGTGATATCATACGTGGCGTATAGGCTCACCAGGACCATGAACAGGAGCAGGGCGATCGCGACGTCGTAGGGCGTCCGCCGAAAGAAACGGCCAGTCGCCAGGCGGTTCCCAAGGAAGATGAGGGGAAGCGCTAGGAGCGCCAGCGTCCTCCAGCCTCCCGGGAAGAGGAGGAAGGGAGCCGCTAGGACGAGCACGATGCCGGCCATCCATGTCCATCGCTGTCCACGTCGCGTCAGGGTGAAATCCATAGATCGGTCCATAGTCGTTGTGGAAGTACCGCGTTATCCTGCCAACATGCTATAATGTATGCCAGCGGGAGAGTTCCGTCAACCCTTGTATGACGCGGTGATGTCCACATCTCACCGCGGAGACGCAGAGAGAGCGTAGAAAAGGGGGAAATAGGGGTGAATCTCTGCGGTAAGAAGGAGCATCTAACAGGACACTCATCTTAATCACAGGACGTTGAGGGCGCAGAGCCTCTGCCCGGGTCTTCTCTTCCCCTCTGCGTTCTCCGCGCCTCAGCGAGAGAGGGATGGAGCGCCCGATCGTATTATCCTGCTTTCAAGTTGAACAGGCTCTCAAAGCCAGGCGAGACGGCCTCGCGCGTGTGCAGATCTCGCCGGATCTGGGCTTGAGCATGGTCGCCGTGACCCTTGACGCCGACGGCATCCGGTTCCCACAAGGGACGTTCCTCCCCTGGCGCGAGCTCGAGTGGATCATGGCATCGCCGCAGAGCTGCTTCGTGGTCGAGGATGGATCGGTACGGAAGATACAGGCTTTCTCCGAGGAGACCAACCGGTTTTATAGCCTGATGCCCACCGAGTGGGCCCCGACGCTGTTAGTCTCCGGGGTGCCGATGCACCGCATTAAGGATACAGATCCCCACGCGGACACGCTGGAGAAGATCAAGACGATCTCTCCGGTGGTTGGGCGCGTTCTGGACACGGCCACCGGGCTTGGCTATACAGCCATCGAGGCCGCGAGGACAGCGGAGCAGGTGATCACCATCGAGCTTGACCCGACGGTGTTGGAGATCGCCAGGCTTAATCCCTGGTCCCAAGAGCTCTTTGAGAATCCCAAGATCGTTCAGCTCATCGGCGACAGCTTCGAAGAGGTCCAGAAGTTCGAGGAGGCGAGCTTCACCCGCATCATCCATGATCCCCCGATGTTCAGTCTGGCCGGGGATCTCTACTCCGAGGCGTTCTACCGGGAGCTTTTCCGCGTCCTCGCGCCCGGTGGACGGCTGTTTCATTACGTCGGCGATCTGGAGAGCCGTTCGGGGCGCAATGTCGTCCGCGGGGTGGCCCGCCGTCTGCAGGCAGCGGGGTTCCGCCGCGTGGTACGCCGTCCTCGAGCGTTTGGAGTGGTCGCGTATAAATGACGAAGGGCACGGTCGTTCATCTGAGGATCTACGCGGGTTAAAACCTCACAGGAGGGGCTCTATGATCATTCGCACCCGTACTCCCGCCCGTGCCGGGCTGATTGGCAATCCATCAGATGGGTTCAACGGGGTGACCATCTCCTTCACCTTCGACGCCTTTTGGGCCGAGGTCGAGCTTTGGGAATCGCCGGAGTTGGAGATCCGGCCCGCTCCCAGGGATGCCACCCGCTTCGCCTCCATCGACGATCTCGTACACAGCGTGACGAATTACGGATACTACGGGGGCATCCGGTTGATCAAGGCGATCATCAAAGTGTTCGCCGACTACTGCCAATCGCTGGGCATCGAGTTGGATCGCAAGAATTTCACCATCAGTTACCGATCGAATATCCCGCTGCGGGTAGGGTTGGCCGGCTCCAGCGCCATCATCGCCTCCACCCTAAAGGCGCTGATGCGCTTCTATGGCGTCTCCATCCCCAAGCAAATCATGCCGAACCTCATCCTCAAGGCGGAGACGGAGGAGCTCAAGATTGGGGCGGGGCTTCAGGATCGCGTGGTGCAGACCTACGGCGGCGTCGTGTATATGGACTTCGACCGCGAGCTGATGACGCGGGGGTTCGGCCATTACGAGAACCTGGACCCGGCGCTGCTGCCGCCGCTCTTCATCGCCTACGATGATTCGGCCACCGAAGGGACCGAAGTCTTCCACAACGACGTGCGAGAGCGATACGCCCGGGGAGAGAAGCTGGTGGTGGAGACGATGGAGGCCATCGCCGAGGGCGCGCGGCAATTTCGAAAGGCAATGGAGGAAGGGGATCTCGACGAGATGGAGCGGCTGATCAACCGCAACTTCGAGCTGAGATCGCAGATCTACCAGATCAATGATCTTAACCGGCGGCTGATCCAGACGGCCCGTGAGGCGGGCGCGAGCGTGAAGTTCTGCGGTTCCGGCGGCGCGGTGATCGGCATCTGCCGGGATGAGGAGATGTTCCATCGCCTGCAGAAGGGATATCAAGCGATCGGCGCCACGATCCTTCGGCCCCGCGTGATTACATACGATGAGCTTGATGGTTAGCGTATGTCTGGGAAGGCCGATAGTAAGGGACCACCAAGGCACTAAGTCCCAAAGGCACAGGGAGGAGAGACGCGCATATTGGCATGCACAACAAAGGTATTATGGACAACACACGTGTTGCCTTTCATAATTTGTAGAGGCGACCGGCCGGTCGCCCCTACAGAGGGTCGTGTTTCTATCAGAAGACAGAAGTACCTTGCCCTCTTATGAAAGGCATGCTTTAGACACCTCCCTTGACGCCTTGGTGACTTCGTGGTGCATTTTCCGACACGCTCTTGGGCCGACGAGGGCGATGCCCCTCGGTTTGTCACGACTTCGCCGGTATGTTAAAATGATTTGCATTACGCGTGAGCTTTGTCACATGGAAATGTGGCACGCGCGGAAGACGAAGGATAGGCCCTCACATCCATGCGAACGCTGAAATACCTCATCGGGACGGTTTTTGTCGCGCTTTTCCCGCTGTTGACCTTTGCGGCGGGATTCGGCGTGCACTGGTATCTGGTCAGGGATCAGGAACCGGTCGCGACGGAGGAGTTCAAGGTCTTCTGGGAGGCGTGGCATATCCTGGAGAACTCCTTCCTGGGCGAAGATCCACCTGTCAAACAGCGGATATATGGCGCCATCCGGGGCCTCGTCAGCGCCTATAATGATCCATACACCGTGTTCGTGGAACCGCAGCCACGCCAGCGGGAGAAGGAAGACCTGAAGGGCGAGTTCGGTGGCATCGGTGCCTGGATCATCCAGGAGGAAGATGGGTCATATAGCCTGCGCCCTATGAAGGGGAAGCCGGCCGAGCGCGCCGGCATCCGTGATGGCGACATCCTGGTCGCCGTTGACGGGCATGAGATCGGACCAGATATGTCCATCGACGAGGTGGTGAGTCTGATCCGGGGGCCGGTGGGTACGGTCGTGCGTATCGAGGTGCGACGCGCGGGCGTCGCGGAGGTGCTGACCTTCGAGGTCAAGCGAGAGCGCATCGAGACGCCCAGCGTCGAGTGGCGGATCCTGGACGAGCCGCCCAATACGGGGTATATCAAGATATCCATCTTCAGCGAGCGCACGGCCGACGAGTTGACGGACGCCCTGAAGGATCTCACGAGTCAGGAGGTCACCCGATTGGTGCTCGATCTGCGCCATAACAGCGGTGGTTTGCTGGACGCCGCTGTGGACGTCGCCAGCACGTTCTTAAGGGATGGCGTCGTCTTATATGAGCAACACGCCGGGGGCGAGGAGAAGACTTATAAAGTGCGCCGTCGGTCGATCGTGTTCGACGGCCCCATAGTCGTGTTGGTTGACAGGGCCACCGCCAGCGCGTCCGAGATTGTGGCCGGCGCGTTGCAAGATCACGGCCGGGCGCTGCTGTTCGGGGAGAGGACGTTCGGCAAAGGCTCGGTACAGCTAGTGCATGACCTCTCCGACGGCTCATCGTTACATGTGACTGCGGCGCGATGGCTGACGCCTAAGCGGCATCAGATCGATGGACAGGGATTGACGCCGGATGTCCCCGTCAATGTCACGCAGAAGGACCTGGCATCCGGGCGAGATCCCGTGCTAGAGCGGGCCCTTGAGAGGCTGGCCGCGCTCCCTTAAAATTCTTCACATGGTGAGGGTGGTGATGGGTGAGAACGGATTGAGTCGTGTATTAGGATGGGTGACGATCGGCGTCCTGGTGCTGAGCATGATGGGCTCCGCGTTCGTCCTGGGGTTCGGCGTCGGGTTCGGCACTGGCCGGTGGACGGCACCTGATCAAGCGGGGGCGAGCGCCTCCCGGATCGCGCCCGCGTGGGGGACGACGCCGCTACCCACGGCCACGCCGCGCCCCCAGGAGCGGCCCGATGAGGATGCCCGGGTGAATCGCCTGCCGGAGGAGCCAGAGGAGTTCCGCGTCTTCTGGGAGGCCATGCAGGCCCTCCGGGAGGACTATTACGGCGAGTTGCCGGATGATCGGGAGATGACCTACGGCGCTATTCGAGGCGTCCTGGAGTTGCTGGGCGATGAAAACACGACGCTGCTGGATCCGAAGTCGGCCGAGTTCTTCAGCTCCGATCTCAGCGGCAGCTTCGAGGGGATCGGCGCTCGCGTCGATCTGGCTCCCGGCGGCGGCGTGCGGGTGGTGGAGCCCTTCGAAGGACAGCCAGCTTACGAGGCAGGCATCCGGCGCGGCGATATCATCATCAAAGTGGATGGCCAGGATATCACCGGGATGTCCCTGAGCGAGGCCATCCAGTTGATCCGAGGGCCGAAGGGGACCACGGTGAGGCTCACCATCAAACGACCCGGCGAGCCGGAGCTCCTCGAGATCAAGGTAGTGCGTGACCGGATCGAGATCCCCGTCGTCGAGTACAAGATGCTGGACGACGATATCGCCTATCTCAAGCTGAGCGAATTCAACAGCCGCTCACCCGAGCTGGTGCGTCACGCCCTGCGAGAGCTGTTGCGCCAAAAGCCCAAGGGACTGATCCTGGACCTGCGCGGCAATCCCGGCGGGCTGTTGGACGCCGCCGTGGAGATCGCCAGCCAGTTCGTCGGCGAGGGGAACATCCTCATCGAGCGGTTCAAGGACGGACATGAGCGTACGTATCCAGCGCGGCGAGGCGGCCTGGCCACCGAGATCCCGTTGGTGGTCCTGGTGAACGACGGCAGCGCCAGCGCATCCGAGATCGTGGCCGGCGCCATCCAGGACGCGGGGCGCGGCCCGTTGATCGGCACCACGACCTTCGGCAAGGGCTCGGTACAGGTCCCCCACTACCTGAGCGACGGATCGCTGCTGCGGGTGACCACGGCGCTCTGGTTCACGCCGAAGGGACGCGATATCGAGGGCAAGGGGCTGGAGCCGGACATCGAGGTGGAGCGAACACTGGAGGATCGAGCGGCTGGGCGCGATCCGCAACTGGACAAAGCCGTGGAGTATTTATTGGGACTGGGGATTGGAGAATAGGGAAGGGGCTGTGGCGAAGATCAGGACGATCGCGACGAATCGCAAGGCGTATCACGATTATCATATCGAGGAGACCATCGAGGCGGGCATTGTCCTCACCGGCACGGAGATCAAGTCCATTCGCGAGGGGAAGGTCAACCTGCGCGATGGCTTCGCCATCATCCGTGACGGGGAGGTGTGGCTGCTTAACGTGCATATCGCGCCCTACTCGGGCGGCAACCGCATGAATCACGAGCCCAAGCGGGAGCGCAAGCTCCTCCTGCACCGGCGGGAGATCAACCGGCTGGCCGGTCGCGTGCAGGAGAAGGGATGGACGTTGGTGCCGCTCCGATTATATCTGAAGGACAACATCGCCAAGGTGGAATTGGCTCTGGTGCGCGGCAAGCGTCAATACGATAAGCGCCAGGCCATCGCCAAGCGGGAGGCGGAGCGCGAGATGCGCCGATCGATCAAGCAGCTCGCGCGCGAATACTGAGAACGTGTTTGACGGCGCCGAGACGCTAATGGAGTGAGATGGGCCATTACGTTTGGTGCTTGACAGAAACTGCGATATCTGCGATAATCGCTTTGTCTACGCAATTGTCAGATTATCACAGATGGGACGAGGATGTTCTCAATTATGGAAAAGACGATTGGGGCGTATGAGGCGAGACGTAAGTTTGGACAGCTGATAGAGGAAGCATTCTACAAGAAGGACAGTTTTATAGTTGAGCGTTCTGGTCGGCCTATGGCCGTGATTGTTCCCATTGACGCCTACCAGAGATGGAAGCGCCTTGCCAAAGAGCGTGTCTTCCTCATGCTTGAGGAGGTTTGGAGACGTACAGAGGATATCCCTGAGGAGGTGCTTGAGAAGGAGATTGAACAAGCCCTCGAACGCTTAAGGCAAGAGCGTATTGCTGAGAAGGAATCTTAAGTTTTGGTATCTATACGCTCTTTATGAAAGCTGTTCTTGACGTTGGTCAATTTGTCAGTGCTACCATCCAGGCACGCGGCCATCCCGCCCAGATTCTTGCAGCTTGGCGCGCGGGAAGATTTGAGTTGGTTACCTCCCTCCCTATCCTCGACGATCTGCGCAGGGTCCTCTATTACCCCCGTATTAGGAAGCGTCATCGATGGAGTGATGAGGAAATTGAGCTCTTTGTGGATTCAATCGCGCTCGCTGCCACACTGACCCCTGGCCAGCTTGAGGTAAACGCGATTGAGGATGACCCATCAGATAACAAAGTGCTCTCCTGTGCGATAGAGGGACAGGTTGATTACATCGTCGCTAGTGATAAACATCTCACTAAACTGAAAACTTATGCCGGGATTCCCATTATCCGTCCACGACGTTTTCTTAAGCTACTAGTAGAGCTTGGTGAGCAGAAACCCAAGGAGCAAGTAGATGACGATTAGAAAGTGCGGTGAGGGGAAAGAAGTGAGGGGAGGCACGTAAGCGTGTGCCTCCCCTCATGTTATCTTGTGTTATCTGGGGCCTACAGCTTGGCGAGATCCACCTCGATGGCCTGCAGCCGCTCCGACGTCAAGAGCTCAGGGGCGAAGCGTGACAGCTCTTCCAGGGAAAGCCCCAGCACGAAGTCCGAGTGCAGGGCCGCCTGGCGCGAAGAACCCAGGTGCTTCTCCAGGATAGCCCGCGCGGCCTCGTCAGCCAACAGCTCCCGTAACGGCGTTTTGATGCTGAGACGTCGCCTCTGGATAGGCTGCCCATCGGGGCCAACCAGGGCCGTCGTCTTCAGGGTGAAGGTGCCACGCAGCCGGATGTCACGAGACGAGCTGCCGATCAGGACCTCGAACTCGCCCGCCTCGGCGACCCAGGCTTTCTGCACCGGGTCGTAGTAGGAGAGCGCCTCCCGATCCAGCGTGAACGTGACCGTCTTCGTCTCGCTCGGCTCCAACGCGATCTTCTGGAACCCCTTCAGCTCCTTCTCCGGCCGCATCACGCCGGCCTCCACATCGCGGACGTAGAGCTGCACCACCTCCTTGCCCGCGCGCGTGCCCGTGTTCTGAACATCCACGGAGACCTGAAGCTTCCCGTCCGCGTCGATCTCCGAGGCGCTGAGCCGCAGGTTGCTGTAGGCGAAGGTGGTATAGGAGAGGCCATGGCCGAAGGGGAACAACGGCTCGATCTTCTTTTTATCGTAATAGCGATATCCGACGAAGATCCCCTCGCCGTAGAAGACCTGTCCCTTCTCGCCCGGATAGTTGATGTAGGCGGGGTTATCCTCCAGCCGCTTCGGGAAGGTGGTCGGCAGCTTGCCCGATGGGTTCACATCACCGAAGAGCACGTCGGCGATGGCGTTGCCGCACTCCTGCCCTGAGAACCACGCCTCTAACACCGCTGGCACCTCGTCCAGCCAGGGCATGGTCACCGGCGCGCCGCTTTGCAGGATGACCACCGTGTTGGGGTTGGCCGCGACCACCCTCTCCACCAGCTCATTCTGTCGGCCGGGCAGCTCCATATCGGTGCGATCGTACCCCTCGCTCTCCCACTCGTCGTTCGTCCCCACGAAGACCAGCGCCACATCCGACTGGGCCGCGAGCTGGACCGCCCGCTCAAGCGCATCGCCAGCGACGGGAGGCAGGCAGCCGACGGTTAATCCGCCCGGCCGCCCCGGATCCCGTTTGCTATACTCGATCTTGATCTCGTAAGCTCGTCCGGCAGTGAGCTCCATCTGGCCCGTCTTCTCCTCGCTGCCCATGCCGAAGAAGGCCTCGCCGGGCCTCTGTTCCGTCCAGTTATCGACCACTTCTTTCCCATCGATGTAGAGACGGCTCAGACCGGCGCTGGTCAGGCTGAACGTGTACGTGCCCGTCTCCGGCACGGTGAGCGTGCCGTGCAGCCGGGCAGAGAACTGGTTCGGATCCACCCCCGGCGCGACCTCCCCGGCCCAGAAGAAGTGCAAATTCCGGATCATTTCCGTCGCGACGGGCTCGCCGGAGAGATCGGGGTTGTTGTAATACTCGCAGGTCAGCCCGGTCCCCTCGCCCTCGGCCGGGGTAAGCCAGGCGGCCTCCAAAACGGGCGTCCTCTTATAGTTAGCGCAGCCCTGCTCGTATCGGACCTGGATCCTGTCCCCGCATCGGCTCAGGATGCCCTCCAGCGGCGAGACGACGTAATGCGGGGTGACCTTGGCGCTGCCACCTCCCATGACCCGGGCGGCCTTGGCGTTAGGCCCGATGACGGCGACGGACTTGATCTTCCTTTCATCCAGCGGCAGCAGGTCACCTTCGTTCTTCAGGAGGACGATACCCTCTCCCGCGACCTCGCGGATGAGCGCCCGGTGCTCTGGCTTGTCGATCGCTTTCTCGGGCTCCTCCGGATGCTCCATGACGCCCGACAGCAGGACGATACGCAGCAGGCGCCTCACCTTATCGTCGATGACTTCCTCGCTGACCTGCCCATCCTTGACCGCCTGGAGGAGCCTGGGACCCATCAGCCGGGCTGGGCCGGGCATCTCCAGGTCGAGCCCCGCGTTGGCCGACGCCGCTGTACTCTTCGTAGCGCCCCAATCGGAGATGACGATCCCCTGGAAGCCCCACTCTCCCTTCAGGATCTCGCTCAGCAGGTAGCGATTCTCACAGCAGTACGTGCCGTTGAGCCGGTTGTACGCGCCCATCACCGCCCATACGTCGGCCTCCTTCACCGCGGCCTTGAACGGCGGCAGATAGATCTCGCGCAGGGCTCGCTCCCGGACCTCGGAGCTGATCGTGTGGCGCTCGAATTCCGAATCGTTGCACACGAAGTGCTTGATGCACGCGCCCACTCCCTGGCTTTGGACGCCTTGGATGTAGGCCACGGCTATCCGGGATGTGAGATAAGGGTCCTCCGAGTAGCACTCGAAGTTGCGTCCGCCCAACGGCGAGCGGTGGATGTTGACGGTCGGAGCCAACAGGATATGGGCGCTCTTCGCCTTCACCTCCTCGCCCAAGGCGACGCCCACCCGGTAGATGAGCTCGGGATTCCAAGTGGCCGCCAGGGCGACGCCGACGGGGAAGCACGCCGATGTGACCGCGCCACGCCAGCTCGCTCCCCTGGCCCCGTTAGGCCCATCCGTTACCTTGAAGGGGGGAATGCCCAGCCGTTCGACGCCCGTACTGTGCCACATGTCGGAGCCGGCCGTCATGGCCACCTTCTCCTCCAGCGTCATCTGGGCCAGCCATTCCTCGATCTGCTTTTCTATGGATCGAGATGTGTCTGCGGGCATAAATTCACCTCTCTATTCTAGAGATTGGAGATTGGGGAGGGATTGGAGATTAGAGTTTTCTGAGGTCCTCGTCTATGGCTTTCAGTTTCTCTTGGCTGATGCCGGCCTCTGGGAAGGAAGCGATCGTCCGCAGTGAGAGGTAGAGGACCATGTTGATACGCGGGTCGTTGCTCCGATCGCCGAGGTGCTTTCGCAACACTTCCCGGGCCCGCTCATCGGCTAGCAATTCTTTCAAGGTTGAATCAACCGAGAAAGCCATTCCTCTCCTCCCTTCTTCTGTGTTATAGCAACTGCTGCAAGAGCATAAGCGCCTTGATCTCGCCCGAGATCTTGATCTTGCCCGTCATCACCGCTGCGACAGGGTTCGACTTCCCCGTGAACAACTTGATGGCTTCCTCCATGTCCATGGAGATGGTCACCGCGGCCTCGCCGTCCCCCTGCTCCACACGGCCACCCTCCGGCCCGATGATGAGCCGGTAGACCCCCAGCCCCTTCACATCGAACTTCACACTGGTCGGGGGATCCGCTGAGATCCCCTCCAGCTTACGGGCCATACGTTGCAGGGCGTCCATGAAGTCAGGCGCCTCATCCGTGACGTCCCTGGGTGCAGAAGATATAGACTCCGGCTTCCTCGTCACCGCTTCGGCCCCGGCCCATCGCTCCCGCAGGAAGTGGGCCGCCATCTTGGGGCGACGGTCGCGGGTGAAGACCCCCTTCAGGTTGAGTCCGCCCACCCGCCGCGTCGACTGAGGCGTCTTGAAGTCGGCGAAGTTCCAGACGTGCATCCCCACGATGAAGGGGCGTTCGGCGGCCACGTCCAGGTACCGCCGCAACATCTCCACCTGATATTCCTCGCTCCACATCTCCGGCGGGTCGCTGTGCAGCCCGGCGACGGTATCGGCCCCGAACTCGGTGAGGATAATGGGCTTGCCCAGTTGCTCATGGAGCCCGTCCAACATGTGAGCCAGCGTCTCGGCAGCCATGTCCAGCTGCCCCCCTTGAGCATACCATCCCCAGTACAGGTTGATGCACACCACGTCCGAGAGGGCCATCCACTCCGGCGGTCCCCCCATGAGACTGGCAAACACCGCCGGCCGCGAGGGATCGAGTTCCCGCGCCAGGTTCAACAGCTCAGCCAGGAAGGACGCTCCCAAGGCGTCTTTATCCTCGTCCACGTCTCCTCCCAGGAAGCGCCTGATCATATTTGACGGCACGGGCTCATTGGCGACGCTCCACATGATCACGCTGGGATGGTTTTTATCCCGGGCGATCAGCTCGCCAAGCTGCCGCTTGCACAGGGCCAGCCGCTCTTGGACGTCTCTCTCTCCACCTTCGAAGAATAACCCCACGGCGGGCGTCTCGTCGATGATGAGGATCCCCTCTCGATCGGCCATGAACATGGCCTCCTCCGAGTAAGGGTAATGGGACGTACGATAAGAGTTAGCTCCCACCCACTTGAGCAGCGCGTAGTCTTTGACGATGAGCGGCATGTTCAACCCGCGGCCGTGGATCGGGAAATCTTCGTGCTTGCCGAACCCCTTCAAGAAGATGGGCTGGCCGTTGAGCAAGAGCCGATCGCCGTCCACCCGGATCGTGCGAATGCCGATATCCAGGGTGTAACGGTCTATGATCTGCCCGCCCTGGGTGAGGAGGATGGTCAACTCGTAGAGATAGGGATCGTTCAGGCTCCACAGACGAGTGTAGGGAACGCGCAACGTCGTTCGGGCCACACCTTCGGCGAAGGAGAGCGAAGCCCCGAGCTCTACCCCCTCCCCTCGCAGGATGACCCGTCCCTCGCCGCCTCCGCCATCACTTTGGACCACGGTAACGCTCACCAGCCCATTGTCCCCCTCGATCTCGGTCACCACGGTCACATCCTCGATATGGGTTGGCGGCACGGCGTATAGGACGATGGGCCGATGGAGCCCAGCGTAGGGGAAGAAGTCGAAGTTCGTGCTGGGATACCCTCTCAAGAACTCGTCAACGATGCCGCCCGCCACGTTGCCCGGCGGCACCCGGGTGGACATCAGCTTGTTCTCTACCGCGATGGCGATCACATTGGGCTCACCCCACCGGACCCGATCAGTGATCTCAAAGGCAAAGGGGAGGTGGCCTCCCTGGTGTTCGCCCAGGAACGTCCCGTTGATCCAGACTTTGGCCGCGTAGTTGGCTGAGCCCACGCGCAGGAAGATGCGTTGCCCCCTCCATCCACGGGGGATGTAAGTTTCACGCAGATACCAGGCCAGCCCCAGATAATCTCGCGTGTCCTGGAACTGCTCGTTCCAGCTCCCTGGGACGGCGATCATACGCGGGGCAGGCAATCCGTTGAACCATCCGCTTCTTTCGCCTATCTCCTCCGGATCTAGCTGGAATGCCCAAAAACCAGAGAGATCAAGTACATCGCGGACGTCGTTCTGCTGGGGATATAGCATACATGCATCTCCTAGATTAGCTCACACGTTCCGTCTCTTCCGCGGCGATCTTCGCCCACTCCCATAGCCGCTGCGGCTCGTAGCGCACGGTGGAGATGTCCTTCATGATCACTTCCACAGCACAGCCACGCATCTTCTCCAACGCCTCACGTAAACTGCGTCGGGCGAATTCCGGATCCCATTCATCCGCGGCCAGCACGGCCGGGCTTGGCTTATAGGACAGGACGTAATCGCCGTTCGTCTCCTGCACGGCCGTCTCCACATCGGCCCAGGGGCTGATGGAGATCTTGCGCAGGTTCGGGATGCTCCTGAGGATGTGGATCTTGTGATGCAGCGGCTCGCAGCAGCCATAATAGCTGAGCCCAAAGCGCTCCAGCCAGCGACGTTCGTACCGCAGGGCGAACTCCTCGTGCATCTCCGGTGAGACGCCCACGAAGATCTGCGCCGTGGCGCATCCCCACAGATCGATCGCCCGCACACGATGGGGATCGAAGCCTGCTTGTGGGAGCTCGGACGTGTACCCATAGCCGCCGGAACCCACCCGGATGTTCTTGTTGTTCAGCGACAACAGCCCCAACTGCTCCCACTGCTCCAGCCGGCTCAGATGCGCGTTGACCAGCCGGTCTATCGCCGCGTGGATCAGGGCCGGCCGCTCGATCAGATCCATCAGGACTTCCTGCACGCCCCACCACCTCACCAACTGATCCCATGGGGCAAACCAGACGCCGGGCACACCCTGTTGCTCCACCTCCAATATATCGCCGAAGATATCCCGCATGATCTGATAGATCCGCTCGCTGGCCTCCACATCATGGGTGACCACCGGGGTTTTGATCTTCTCCAGGTCGCGCTCGTCCCGGATCTGGGGATGGAATCGCCGGGAGGCCACGCCCTGCGCGTCCACCCACACCCGATCCGCGATCTCCTGCAGCCCAAAGCCGGAGTCATGGATAACCAACGGCGAGTAAATCTTCGGCTCGATGACCATATCCCCGGGTATATGCTCCCACTGATAGATCGTCCGACGGAGCTGGATCTCCAACTCTCGCGCCCAGGGATGGCTGGTCTCCGGTTGCAGCTCGCCGTTCACGTCCATCTCGTGCCAGGGGATTTCGTTGATCCACACCATCGGTTTCACAGGATCGAGGTCATTGAGGCGCCGCCACATCGCCGCCCGTTCCCTCTGCACCGGCAACGCGGCGATCTCTGCTAGCCGCTCCGCCAATCGGCGGAGAACGGCCTTATCCTTCTCAGAGACAGCATCCACAGATATGGTCTGCTGCATGCTACCTCCTAGAGATCACGCCTTCGCGGTCACCGCTTCCGATTCGGCGCCTCGCGTCCCATCCAGATGCTCGATCCGGCCCCTTCCATATGCCCGCTGCGCGAGGTGGGCCGGGTTACCGTGATAGGCGACGATGCCACCGCCGGACACGAGCACGTCCAGGGACTCGGTCGCGCGTACTTCGGCACGGCCAGAACCGTTCACCCGTACCCGGGCCTCCCGACTTTCCAGCGCGGCCCCGTCATAGCGGCCCGATCCGCTAATGTACACCTCTTGCCGATCGACCCGTCCGGACAGCCGTGCCCGGCCGGGGCCATTGACGCGCACGATCAGGCGCTCCGCCTCCACATCGTCCATCTCCACCGATTCCGTCCCGTTGACGATGACCTCCAGCCGGTGCTCATCCACCGGTGGCTCCTGGGGTTCCTCCACTGACGTTGGGGCTTCGGCCAGCTCCGGGGCGGCGATCTCCTCCGGGATCCGCCCATCTGGGAACTGCTTGCGATACATCTCGTAGTAAGCGCCGCGACGAGCCAGCAGCTCCTCATGTGTACCCCGCTCCACGATACGGCCGTCCACGATCATGAGCACCTGATCGGCGTTGCGGATCGTGCTCAGACGGTGGGCGATGACGAAGCTGGTTCGCCCCTGCAGCAGCCGCTCCAAAGCCCGCTGGATCAGCATCTCCGTGCGGGTGTCCACGCTGGACGTCGCCTCATCCAGGATGAGGATCCGGGGATCGGCCAGCACCGCCCGGGCGAAGGCGA
>DUEN01000036.1 GCA_011176545.1 Caldilineae bacterium
GTGGATTGGCCAACACGGCGCGCCCCACGTTCAACAGATCCATCAGCCCGATGATAGCCACCAGGGTTGTGTCCTTGAACAGGCTGATGAATTGCCCCACGATGGCCGGGATCACGGCGCGCAGCGCTTGGGGGAGCACGATGAGCAACAGGATCAGCGGGCCGCTGAGCCCCAACGCTCGCGCCGCCTCTACCTGTCCTTCCGGCACGGATTGAAGCCCGCCACGTACGTTCTCCGCCATGTACGCCGCGCTGAACAGCGTGATCCCCACCATGGCCCGGATCACGCGGTCGATGCGGACCTCCGGCGGCAGGAAGAGGGGGAGCATGATCTGGGCCATGAACAGGATCGTCACCAGCGGCACGCCGCGGACCAATTCGATGAAGAGGATGGAGAAGCCCCTGATGACGATCAGCTCGCTGCGCCTGCCGAGGGCCAACAGCACGCCCAGCGGGAACGAGGCCAGAATACCGACCACCGCCAGCAGGAAGGTGAGCAACAGTCCTCCCCACAAGTTCGTCCCGACGGCGGGGAGCCAGAGGGTGCCGCTAAACCCGTGGAGCAGCACGACCGTCACCGGGAAGAGCAGAAGCCAGGCGATGAGGGTACCCCGCGCCAGCCATAGGCGTCCTCTCTCGGATCGGCTGCTCAACACATGGCCGGCGATGAATCCGATGAACACGGCGATCAGGTTGCTGAACAGCCAGATCCTCACGCCTGGGCTGAACGGGAGCACCGCCAGGAGTCCGAAGCCGGTCGCCAGGCCGATGGCAAGGCCGCGGAGGATCCCCTTCCATATCCCCCAGCTCAAGCCGAACAACAGCGCGATCAGCGAGACCAGGACCTGGACGCGCCACACCTGGTCAGGTGGATACTGCCCCACCATGAACAGGCGTAAGTTAGCGGTGATTACCTCCCAGCGGGCCACGGTTAGCGCCCAGCGGAGGAAACCCGTGAGGAAGATGTAAAGCAGCCAGGCGCTGAAGAGGGTCAGCAGCGCGTTGTACCAGGTGCTGAACAGGTTCTGTCGCAGCCATCCGAGCACCCCCAACGAGGTGCGCGGGGGACGCATCACCTCGGAATCGGCCGTCATATTCACCTCACCACGAACTGGACTCGTCGATTATACCAATTCATGAACAACGCCGTGACCAGGCTCATCGTCAAGTAGCTGCCCATGATTAGGATGATCACCGGCACAGGCTGTCCGGTCTGATTCGCGATGGTGCCCCCCACGGCGAAGAGGTCCGGATACCCGACGGCGATGGCCAGGCTGGAGTTCTTCGCCAGGTTCAGGTATTGGCTGGTCAGCGGAGGGATGATGATGCGCAGGGCCTGCGGGAAGATCACCAGGCGCAGCACCTGCGCGTTGCTCAATCCCAGGGCGCGAGCGGCCTCTAGCTGTCCGCGAGGGACAGCTAGGATGCCGCCGCGGACGATCTCGGCGATGAAAGCAGCCGTGTAGATCACCAGCCCTACCAAAAGGGCGGTGAACTCGGGCGTGAGCGTGCGTCCGCCGGTGAAGTTAAACCGTTGGAGGATGGGCATCTCCCACGATACGGGGGAGCCCCCGACGAGGAACCATCCGGCCGCGGGCAGCCCGATGAGCACGAGGAAGCCGACGGTGAGCGGCCGCGTCGTGCGTCCGGTACGGATCTGATAGCGGGTCAATATCTGCCACAGTGTGATGCCCAGGATGACGCCAGCGACCAGGAAGAGCAGCCAGACCCGGAAGGAGGGTGTGGGGATCAAGCGAGGGAGGGTGACCCCCCGCTGGTGGATGTAGATGCCGCCCGGAAGCTCCAGGCTCTTCCGTACTGGGGGTAACTTCAGGATCACCGCGAAGTACCAGAAGACGAGCTGTACCAGCAGCGGTGTGTTGCGGATGAGCTCGATATATGCGCCGGCGATGCGGGTCAGCAGCCAGTTGCCGGACAGGCGGGCCACCCCGACGATCACGCCCAGGATCGTGGCGAGCACGATGCCCAGTCCGCTCACCAGCAGCGTGTTGACCACGCCGACCAGAAAGGCGCGGCCGTAAGTATCGCTGGGGCTATATCGGATCCCCTCGCCGATCTCGAAGCCGGCCTCCAATCTCAGGAATCCGAAGCCCAAAGAGAGGCCGCGCTGAGCCAGCGCACGGGTCATATTGGCGTAGAGCAACCCGGCGACGAGGGCGACGGCCAGGACGAACACAACCTGCGTCAGGATCGCGAGAACCCGCACGTCCCGCCAGAAGGGCACGGGCTGATGATGAAGACGGGCTCGTTGAGAGATCTCGGACATAGGCGCTCACCCACGGAGATAGTGGTCCATCTCTCGAGAACACCACGACAAAGGCAGCCCGGCGTTCCCGCTATCGGGGTTCGCCGAGCTGCCTTCCCTCGCCCATCAGCGCGGGTGGTTTATCGGAACGGCGGCGAGTACAGGAGGCCACCTTCCGTCCACAGCTTGTTCGGGCCACGGTCCATGTTGAAGGGGGTCCCTGGCCCGAGGTTGCGATCGAAGATCTCGCCGTAATTGCCTACGTGTCGGATGATGCGCACGACGAAATCATTGGTCAGGCCAAGCTGTTCACCCAGGTTACCCTCCAGGCCCAGCACGCGTCGGGTCACCGGGTCCTTGGAGTCCATGAAGCTGTCGATGTTCTGGGAGTTGATCCCCAGCTCCTCCGCCTGGATGGTGCCGAAGACGACCCACTTGATGACGTCGAACCACTGATCGTCGCCGTGGGGCACGACGGGACCCAACGGCTCCTTGGACATCACGACGTCCAGGATCACGTGGTCGGCCGGATTGGCGAAGACGGTGCGCCGCGCGGCCAACTGCGAACGGTCGCTGGTCACCGCGTCGCAGCGACCTTCCTCATAGGCCGCGTAGGTGGCATCGATCTCCTCGAACACCACCGGCGTGAAGTCGATGCCGCGCGCCCGCATCTGGTCGGTCAGGTTGAGCTCGGTGGTGGTGCCGGTCTGCACGCAAATAGAGGCCCCGGCCAGATCCTCCAGTTTGGTCGCGCCCAGCTCCTTATGGACCATGATACCCTGGCCATCGTAGAAGATCGTCGGCCCGAAGTTACCCCAACTGGCATCCCGGCTGATGGTCCACGTGGTATTGCGGATGAGGACGTCGATTTCGCCGGTCTGCAGAGCGGTGGAGCGCTCCTTGGCCGAGAGCGGGCGGAACTCGACGGCATTGGGATCATCGAAGATGGCGGCGGCCACGGCGCGGCAGTAATCGGCATCGAAGCCGGTGAAGTTGCCAGTGGCCTGATCCAGATAGCTGAACCCCGGCAGGCCACCGTTGACGCCGCAGATCACCTTGCCGCGAGCTTTGACGGTGGCAAGGCGGCCACCCTGTTGGGCAGCGGGGGCTGCCTCCGCTGGCTGCGCGGCCTCCGCCGCGGGCGCCTCGGCCGGGGGTGCCGGCGCGGGCTGCGTCGCCGTTTGACAGGCGGCCAGGATGAGGACGACCACGACCAGCAGGCCAAAAAGCGGAGCCAGGATACTACGGACCATCGCTTCTCCTCCTTTCCCTTCTTGAAATGTGATTCAGGATGGACGAATGGATAAAGAAAAGCCACGAGAGCCGAAGCAATTGAGCAGATTGAAAAATACATTACAGGCCCTCGCGGTGGGGGAGACGATTACCCACTCCCTTCGGCGGGGTTTTTAGGATATGCTCATTATGAATGCGATACAGAGGTATGACGACAACGCGAATGCCCGAAAGATTGGGGGAATCATCGATAGGCGAGAACGTCGACGAGGAAGGGGTGCGTCGTCTTATGATCGGGCATGCCTGAAATCTAAATAGCTCCCATCAAATAGCTTGGCTGGCTCACCTCTCATGAGGAGATAACATACACCTGAGTCGTGAACTTGCGTGCAAGCATATCACGGGGCCTCGGAAAAGTCAAGTGGCTGATATCTTGACATAAGATATCGCGTGCTGGAGCGAGACAAATGGGCGTTTTGTAGGGGCGCACGGCCGTGCGCCCCTACTATATTAGGTTGAAAATGCATCCTAAAGGTCGCTCCGGTTGACATTCCCCTCCTCGCGGCGTATACTATCGAAAACCGATATCGGGAGGCGATAATATATCGTGAAGACCGATCGGCTCGTGCGTGATTTCTTTGGAGGGTTCATCAAGATCCACATCCTCTACCACGCGGCACAAGGCCCGATCTATGGGCTGGAGATGATCGAGGAGCTGCGGCGCCATGGATACGAGCTCAGCCCCGGCACGCTGTATCCCACGCTTCACGCCCTGGAGGAGGCGGGCTACCTGATCTCCGAGCGCCGCGTCGTGAGAGGGCGCATGCGACGTTACTACCGCATCACGGACCAGGGGCGACGAGTGCTGGCTGTAGCGCGAGCGCGCATTCGGGAGCTTACCGACGAGGTCCTTTTAGATAAGTGAGGAGGAAAGGCATGGCTATCCGATCGGATGCACAGGCGCAGGAGGCGCGTTTCTTCGGCCTCACCAGGAATGTGTTCGTTCTAGGGCTGGTCAGCTTCCTCACGGACGTCAGTTCGGAGATGACGCTGACCTTACTGCCCCTCTTCCTGGCGAACGTGTTAGGCGTGAAGACGTCCATCATCGGCCTCATCGAGGGGATCGCCGAAGCGACGGCCAGTCTGATGAAGGTGGGGAGTGGGTGGTGGTCGGACCGGATAGGGCGCCGCAAGTGGCTGACCTTTGCCGGCTATACCCTCTCCGCCATCGCCAAGCCGTTCCTGGCGGTGGCCGGAAGCTGGGGTACGGTGCTGGCTGTGCGATGGGTGGATCGCGTCGGCAAGGGGATCCGCACCTCGCCGCGAGACGCGCTGTTGGCCGATTCGACGCCCGTGGAAACGCGCGGGCGCGCGTTCGGCTGGCATCGGGCTGCCGACACGGCGGGCGCCGTAGTGGGGCTGGCGTTGTCCGCCTGGGTCATCGCGGCCACCCAGCGCGCGACCATCGAGCTGACGCGGGCGACCTATCGTACCATCGTGCTGATCGGCATCATCCCTGGGTTCCTGGCCGTGCTCCTGTTGGCGCTGTTCGTGAGTGATGTGCGTTCTTCGCAAGGCAGGGCGCGAGGGGAACCCCTGTTGCGAGCGCATGGATTCCCGCGGCCCTTCTATGCCTTCCTCGTCGTGATCGCGCTGTTCACCCTAGGCAACTCCTCCGATGCTTTCCTCCTATTACGGGCGCAGAACCTGGGGCTCAGCGCGTTCCAAATCGCGCTGATGCTGGTGGGCTTCAACATCCTGTACTCGTTGATTTCCATGCCCGCGGGGGAGTTCTCGGATCGGCTGGGACGTCGGCAGGTGATCCTGCTGGGGTGGGGGTTATACGCGCTCGTGTATCTTGGGTTTGCCTTGGCGGGCCTCGCTTGGCAAGTGGTCGCCTTGTTCGTGTTGTATGGCCTGTACTATGGGACGACGGAAGGGGTGGCGCGGGCGTTCGTGGCCGATCTCGTGCCGGGAGGGCTGCGGGCGACCGCTTATGGGTTGTATCACGCCGTCGTCGGATTGATGGCGTTTCCCGCCAGCCTGTTGGCCGGGGTGCTCTGGCAGACGTGGGGTCCGGCGGCGCCGTTCTATTTCGGGGCCATGTTGGCTGCCCTGGCGGCGGTTGGATTGGTTGCCATCGTGCGACCCGGCGCGGCCAAAGCCGTCTGACCTGAAGGTGCGACGCGCCTCTGGCCGATGAGTGGCTGCGAGGTCCATCTCAGAGGACCACCCATCTCCCCGGTCCCCCTCCCAGTGGAGCGAATTGGAGAGGAAGACTACAGGGGGATATGAAATCGTGTCAGATTCTATGGAGCCAACTTTGCGTCGCATGACAGGCCGTGCGCCCCTCCAAAACACGCCTTTAAGGAAGCAGGTGTTGCCTATTCTAATATGAGCGTGCTTCTATTGCGGAGGAAATGTAGGGGCGACCGGCTGGTCGCCCTTTGAGCGAATGAGAAAGCCCCCAGCCAGATGGTTGGGGGCTTTCTCATATATCTTCCGAGGAGGGGTATCGATTAGAAGCCGCCGTAGCCGCCACCAGGCGCCTGGGCTGACTTCTCAGGCTCTGGGATGTCCGTGATCAGCGCCTCGGTGGTGAGGATCATGGCGGCGATGCTGGCCGCATTCTCCACCGCAGACCGCGTCACCTTCGCCGGATCAATGATCCCAGCCTCGAACATGTCCTCATACTCGCCCGTCATCACGTTAAAGCCGATGTGCTTGTTGTTCTTCTCCTGCTGATGCCGGCGGATGTTCTGCACGACCACGGCGCCGTCCTCACCTGCGTTGGAGGCCAGCTGCCGCGTCGGCTCCTCTAACGCCCGCTGCACGATCTTCACGCCAGTGGCCTCGTCGTCGTATTCCGTCTCGATGTCGTCCAACGCAGCGATGGCGTTCAGGAGCGCCACACCGCCGCCGGGCACAATGCCCTCCTCCACCGCCGCCCGGGTGGCGCTCAACGCATCCTCCACCCGATGCTTCTTCTCCTTCAACTCCACCTCGGTGCCAGCCCCAACGCGGATGATCGCCACACCACCCGCCAGCTTGGCCAAACGCTCCTGCAACTTCTCCCGATCATAGTCCGAGGTGGTCGTCTCAATCTCCGCCCGAATCTGCTCAATCCGCCCCTTGATCTGCTCCGGATCACCCTTGCCACCTACAATGGTGGTGTCATCCTTCGTCGCCACCACCTTGTCCGCACGACCCAGATCATCAATGGTCACGCTCTCCAGCTTGCGCCCCAGCTCCTCGCTGATCACCGTGCCACCCGTCAGAATGGCGATGTCCTGCAACATGGCCTTGCGCCGATCCCCAAAGCCAGGCGCCTTCACCGCCAGCACATTCAGCACACCCCGCAGCTTGTTCAGCACCAACGTGGCCAGCGCCTCACCGTCCACATCCTCCGCAATCACCACCAACTCCCGCTTGCCGATCTGAATCAGCTTCTCCAACAACGGCACCAAGTCGTTGGCCGCGCTGATCTTCTTCTCATGAATGAGGATGTACGGCTCCTCAATCACCGCCTCCATGGCCTCGGGGTTGGTGATGAAGTAGGGGCTGATGTAGCCGCGATCAAACTGCATACCCTCCACATACTCGATCTCGAACTCCAACCCCTTGGACTCCTCCACGGTGATGACGCCGTCCTTGCCCACCTTGTCCATCACCTCGGCAATGAGATCGCCGATCTGCTTGTCAGCAGCGGAGATGGCGGCCACGTTGGCGATCTCCTCCTTGGTCTTCAGCTCCACAGCCTGATCCTTGATGGCCTGAACCACGGCCTGGGTGGCCTTCTCAATGCCGCGCTTGATGAGCATGGGGTTGGCACCAGCAGCCACGTTCTTGAGGCCCTCGTCCACAATGGTCTGGGCCAGCACGGTGGCAGTGGTGGTACCGTCACCGGCCACGTCGTTGGTCTTGGTGGCAGCTTCCTTCAGGAGCTGAGCGCCCATGTTCTGGAAGGGCTCCTCCAGCTCGATCTCCTTGGCCACGGTGACGCCGTCATGGGTGATGGTAGGAGCGCCCCACTTCTTGTCCAGGGCGACGTTGCGGCCCTTGGGGCCCAATGTCGTCTTCACCGCATTCGCCAGCGTGTCCACACCGATCTTCAGATTCTTACGTGCCTCTTCGGAGAAAACCAGTTGCTTTGCCATCTCGTATACTCCTTCGATTTCGTAGTCGTTACTCTTCAACGATAGCCAGGACGTCGGATTCCTTGAGGATCAGGAGCTTCTTATCCTCGAGCTTGACCTCTGTGCCCGCGTACTTGGCGAACAGCACCCGATCGCCTTCCTTGACATCCATGGGGATGCGATTCCCGTCGTTATCACGGCGGCCGGGACCGATCGCCAGGACTTTACCCTCTTGTGGCCTCTCCTTGGCCGTCTCGGGCAGGATGATCCCACTGGGCGTGCGTTCTTCCTGCTCGATGGGTTCGACGACGAGACGATCACCCAACGGTCGCAGCTTCATGTTGGCCCACCTCCTCACAAAGGGTGTTAAGGTGAAAGCATTAAGACGCTTGACACCAGCATGACTCGTTGTTAGCACTCAGACGACCGGAGTGCTAACGGGCGGGATTCTACCCTAAGTTGGATGAACTGGCAAATCGGCATTGGCGTGTTGCGTGTCCGGGGCTGTAGATGAGGTGCCCGTCGGGTTGTGGGAGCGTGTCTGGGGGGTCTCTCGGAGGCAGCGGCTGGGGACCCGCCGCTCGCGGCCTCATAGGCCCGCCTCCGCGCATAAGCGCAGCCCTTCCAGGGCGGGACCTGAGTTGGGGTTCAGTTCCAGGGCTCGCTCCAGCCAGGGAATACCCTCCTCGCATTGGTCAAGGTATACGTAGGAGAGCCCCAGCTCGTAGAAATACTCCTCATTTTCGATGCCCAGCTCAATGGCCTTGAGAAAGTATTCGATGGCCTTCTCATAGTAACGGCGCACGTAATAGACGACGCCCAGATGGGCATGGGCGGGCGCGAACTGGGGATCTACCTCGACCGCTTTCTCCAGCTCGATGATCGCCCGCTCGGGATCACCCTGGAGGAAATACGTCCATCCCAGCGCGTCGTAGCCATCGGCGTTGTTGGGGGAAGCCTCTATCGCCTTTTGGAACTGCTCGATGGCCTTGTCGTATTGCTCCAGCGCCAGATAGTTGCGACCGGCGCCGATGTAGATGTAGCTCAGCCGGGGATGCAGCTCGCTGGCGCGCTGGTAAGCCTCGATGGCCTCCTCGTATCGCCCCTGCATTTCCAATACGTATCCCATATTGCGCCATGCAACCACGCTCCGATCGTCCAGAGCGATCGCGGACTGAGCCTCTTCCAACGCGCGGGTCCAATTCCCTTTATCGGCATAGATCTCAGCCAGATAGGCGTGGGCCTCGGCGAAGTTGGGATCGATATCGACCGCCTTCAGGGCGTAAGAGATCCCCTCGTCGGGCTTGCCGTTCCAATCCAGGGCCATGCCCAGCACGGCCAGCGCCAGCGGATCTTCAGGCGCCAGCTCGACCGCCTTACGGGCGAGCTCCTCCGCACGCGCGACATGGCCGCGTAGTGCCTCCAGCTGTGCCTGCCATACCAGCGCTTTATAGTTATCCGGTTCCAGCTCGAAGGCCTTGGCGTAGGCATGGGAAGCCCGTGCCAGATCGCCCTCCCAATAGGCCGTCTCTGCCTCGGCCAGCCATGAGGGGGCGCTGCGCGTCGGCGTAGGGGTTGGTTGGAGCGGCTCAGGCAGTTGGGTCACGTCGATGCCGAAGGATTGCACAATGTCCATGACGTAAGGGCCGAGGTAGCGCGTGTACACAGCCTGAAACGCGATCTCGTCGGCGCCACTCAGGCGTAAACCGACGAGGAGGGCGATCAGGAGGAAGATCACTCGCGGCCAACGGGACGACCGCCTTCGATAGCGGGGTGGTTTCAGTTCCATGGGCTCTGGCTCTCGGGTCCTCGCTCCAAGATGATACCACCTTAAGGCATGGGGGGAAGCGGCCACTGGCGGGCGGTTTGGATACAGGAAAGCAACGCCTCGTGTACTCGTCTATTGCTGGCGACGCAGGTCTCCATGCCCGGTTTCCACTCTCGCCCTTCGTAATCGGTGACGCGGCCGCCTGCCTCTCGCACCATAAGGGCGCCGGCCGCCCAATCCCAGGGGTTCAACCGTGCCTCCCAGTAACCGTCCAGGCGCCCATCAGCCACCAGCGCCAGATCCAGCGCGGCCACGCCCATCCGTCGGATGCCCTGGACGCGTGGCACGAGGCAGGTGACCTCCCGGGTGTTGTTGTCCGGGTTCGTCGCTCGATCGTAGGAGAACCCCGTCGCCAGGACGCACTCTCCCAGCTCGCGGCTTCGTGAGACGCGCATGCGTCGTCCCTCGCACCAGGCCCCTTTCCCCAGCTCCGCCCAATAGCAGGTCCCCCGGATCGCTTCGTACACGACGCCGAGCACGACCTCGCCCTGCCACTGCAGCGCGATGGAGATGCCCACGAAGGGGAGGCCATGGGCGAAGTTCGTCGTGCCGTCGAGGGGATCGATCATCCAGACCCCTTCATAAGTCTGGTTCATCTTGGCGAAGTCCTCTCCCCCGTTGGCCTCTTCAGCGTAGATCCCGTGATCGGGGTAGGTGGCCCGGATGGCCTCCACGATCAGGCGCTCGGAGGCCAAGTCGGCCTCGGTGATCAGGTCCACGGCGGTTTGCTTGCTGGCGATGGCCCTCGGCCCGGTCAGGTGAACCTGGCGTACGATCTCACCGGCCGCGTGGGCAAGATCGATGGCAAAGGCGAGCGCGTCGTCGGGATACCCTGTGACCGTGGTAGAGGTTCGATCTCCCATCGTGTTCCCGTTGTCGCCCATTTAGAAGCCCAGGATCTTGATGATGAGCCGCTTGCGCCGTTGCCCGTCGAACTCGGCGTAGAAGATCCGCTGCCATGGCCCCAGGTCCAGCCGGCCGTCGGTGATGGGCACGACCACCTGATGGTGGATCAACAGGGACTTGAGGTGAGCGTCGCCATTATCTTCCCCCGTCAGGTGATGGCGATAATCTGGACGTTGAGGGGCCAGCTTTTCCAACCACTCCCAGATGTCCTCGTGCAGGCCGGGTTCATTATCGTTGACGAACACGCCCGCCGTGATGTGCATAGCGGAGACCAGAACGAACCCCTCGCGTATGCCGCTTTCATCAACCGCCTGTTGCACTTCCCGTGTGATGTGGAAGAGCTGCCGACGGCGTGGCGCCTCGAACCAGAGATATTTCGTATGTGACTTCATGATGGGTAGCACCTCGTCCTTTGAGTGCTCATTCTCGATGGGGGATCGACGATGGCTGGCTGGCGGGCGCGGGTTCCTTGAAGGGCGTCGTCGCTCTGAGGAAGCCCAGGAACATCAAAACCGCGCCGACGAGCTCGCTCACGTAAAGGATGCCTGTAAAGCCGAAGCGGCTGAAAAGGCCGCCGATCGCGGGCGCCATGGCACCGACCGCGATGAGCACGTTCCCTATGGCCCGATGGGGTAGGATCCGTTTGCGCCAGAAGATCCAGGCGGAATAGATCGCGCCGCCGATCAGGGTGATGGAGCCGTAGGTGTTAAAGAAGGGCGTCAGGATACGCACGCCGGGTGTGACGATGGCCCGCCCGCTCAGCTCGCCAGCTGGCAGGAGGCTGGGATCGAGTTGGGCGCTGAACACGCGGGCTGCTCCGTAGATGGAGCTCAGGGCCAACAGGGCCATGAACGCATGGGCCCAGCTTTTTGGGGCCAGGAGGTAGACGGTACCCTGGCCCAGCCAGGCGGCGACGAGCATGGCGCCGAAGAGGTACCAGAGGCGGAAGGCCAACGGTTGCCACCCGAAGGCCGTGTGGTACGCTTCGGTCGCCGAGCCGATGCCGTACATGACCAGGCCGATGCCCCATAGTAGCAAATGGAGGCCGCGCCGCCTGGCGTAGCGTCGGAACACCAGCGCGGCGAAGACGAACGAGACCGCCGCGGAGAGGAAAGGCAACCAAGATATCACCACTTTAACAACCTCCCAGATGACCTACGCATAATGGGCGGACATAAAGCTATTTTATCCGATTTCTCGTTCTTCCACCACTTTCTCAGAGATGATGATATCGCCAGAATAGGGAAGTTGTTGACAGGAGCAGAGGCGTCCAGTACAATGGTGAATGGGAGGTCTGATCGGTGAGCTATCAAGGTATACCCATCATCGATTTCCATGCTCACTTCCCCGTGCCTGAACCGACCTGGGAGAGGCGCTGGCAGAAAGTGGCGCGGGAGATTGGAGAGCGCCGTGCGAAGCTTTTGCGTGAGCAGGCCCGTGCATACACTCGGGAGTGGCGGTTGGCATGGGACTTTCCTGAACCGGAGGAGGAGCGCCCTCCCATTGAGGAACAGGCTCGGCGCTGGGTCGCTGAGCTGGACAAGTACGGCATCGACAGGATCGTGTGGGTGACTGGTGGTGGAAACGATACGCTGGGCGAGATCGTGGCTATGTATCCTGATCGGTTCATCGGCTTTGCCCATCACGATCCATTTGAGCCAGGGGCTGCGGATGAGCTGCGTCGCTGTGTACGAGAATATGGATTCCGGGGGTACAAGACTCTGGCTCCGATGCTAGATCGCCCCATCACCGATCGGGCGGCTTGGCCGTTGTGGGAGGCCTGCGCTGAGTTGAACGTGCCGGTTCTGATCCACTTTGGCCCCATGGGCGGCGGTGGCGGCATTACATGGCACCCCAACATTAATCCATTGATGCTCCATGATGTAGCCAAAGCCTTCCCAGATGTGAACTTCGTCATCCCCCATTTCGGATGTGGCTATCTGCGGGAGACTCTGCACCTCTGTTGGGGGTGCGCCAACGTCTATGTGGACACCTCGGGCTCCAACCAGTGGGTGCGCTGGATGCCGGGTGATTTGACGGTGAAGGCGCTGTTCCGCAAATACCTGGAGACCATCGGCCCTCAACGCATCATCTTTGGCACGGACTCCAGTTGGTTCCCCCGGGGATTCGCCATCCGATACCTTCAGGATCAGATGCGCGATTGTCGTGAATTAGGAGTAAGCGAGGAGACGCTTCGCCTCATCTTCAGCGAGAACGCCGCGCGTCTCCTGGGTCTGTCTTGATAGCGCATGGAGGCTGTCCTCTCCCCGTGGACAGCCTGATCGTTGTGAAGTCCACCCTGGTACATGAAACAGGAGGTGTCTCATGTTTCGCACCCGCTACATCGGTCTTCTCGCGATTGTGATGGTGCTTGGCTTGCTGATGCAGGCCTGTGCGCCGCCTGCTCCCGCCCCGGCCGAGCAGCCCGCCGAGACGGCCCCGGCCGAACAACCTGCCGAGGAGGAAGTCGTCACCATCGAATACTGGCAATACTTCTTCGAGCCTCGCGTGGATGCGATGAACGAGCTGATCCGCCAGTTCGAGGAGCAGAACCCTGGCATCAAGGTGGTTCAGAACGCCGACATCCCATATGCCGAGTTCCGGGACAAGATCGCCGCCTCGGTCCCCGCTGGCGTGGGCCCGGATGTGGTGACCCTGTTCTACGGCTGGCTGCCCGCATGGGTGGATGCTGGCTACTTGGTGCCTCTGCCCGAGGACGAGTTCTCACCGGACTGGATTGAGTCCTCGTTCACCCCGTTGGTCAAAGCGGCCAAGTTCCAGGGCAAGTACTGGGCTATTCCCACGGCCGTGCGCACACTGGCGCTGTTCTGGAACAAGGATCTGTTCGCCGAGGCTGGGCTGGATCCGGAGAAGCCGCCTCAGACGCTGGACGAGTTCGTGGATTACGCCCGCAAGCTGACCAAGTACGATGACGCGGGCAACATCGTGATCGAGGGATACGCGCCGGAGATGCCTGGTCAGGCCCATCACTGGTTCCGAGAGGTATTGGTGCGACAGTTCGGCGGCCAGCCCTTCGATGAAACCAATCACAAGGTAATGTGGAATGGCCCGGAGGGGTGCCAGGCGTTCAAGTGGCTCCTGGCCTTTGAGACGGAGTACAAGACGGGCAGCAACGATCTCTACGACGGCGCGACGCAGGCGTTCCTCCAGGGCAAGGAGGCGCTGCACATCGATGGTTCCTTCCGCCTGGGCACTATCGCCAAGAACGCCCCGGATCTTAACTTCGGCGTGGCACCATTGCCGGTGGGGCCGGATGGCACTCGCGCGACCTTCGGCTCTTACTGGACGCACGGCATCACCAAGAAGGCCGCTGCCGATCCCAAGCGCATGGAGGCCGCCATCAAGTTCCTCAAGTTCATCACTTCGCCCGAGGCGGGCCGGCTGTGGGTGAAGACGGTAGGTGAGCTCCCGGCTCAGCTAGAGGCAGCTCAGGACGAGGAGCTGTTGAGCGACCCGAAGCTGGGTGCCTTCGCTCAGCAACTGCCTTATGCTCACGCCACCTTCTTCGTGGACGAATCAAAGCAGCGTCAGGCGCTGATCGATGCCTTTGACGCGGCGCGTCTGACCGGCCAAGATCCGTGTGAGGCGTTGAACGAGGCCGCCGCGATCGTGCAGGAACTCTACGACGAGTTCTGGGCGAAGCATTGATGCGCCGCTCCTTTACGGAGGTAGTGGGACAGCGAATCTGTGAGGGATTCTGTGTAATCCTTCCGGGGAAGGATCAAGGGAGTAGGGGCGACCAGCCGGTCGCCCCTACCACTCCCTAGAATCGATATCTATGGGTGCATCATCTTATGCCCTATAGGCATCAAGCCAATCCCTGTAGGGGCGGGTCTCAGACCCGCTCCTACAACGGCTTTACTCAAGCCTTAACCAGGTCGCTTATATTGGCATACATGACACATGTAGGGGCGAGGTATGCCTCGCCCTACCAGAATGGACGAATTGTAGGGGCGCACGGCCGTGTGCCCCTACAAAACACGCCTTTAAGGAAGCGGGTGTTGCCTATTCCAATATGAGTGAACCAGGTATAGGCGAGAGGCGAGAAAAAACTTTCTTCTGCGGAG
The DNA here is from genome assembly GCA_011176545.1 of Caldilineae bacterium. Lineage (GTDB taxonomy): Bacteria > Chloroflexota > Anaerolineae > DUEN01 > DUEN01 > DUEN01. The sequence continues at coordinate 14,457 of DUEN01000036.1, forward strand.
AGGCTCCGTATCACTCTCCAGGCGTGATCGCCTTTGAAGGGAAGAAGCGGCAGGAGAAAGCCTCATCCACGCTATTAAGTTGATGCGCATGGGGTGCATCATTTGTATCCCTACTCTGTCGGAGGGCGGGCGATGCTCAAACTTCCCATCAGGATTGGGTTGCAGCGCAAACGGCAGATCTGGGCGTACATCTTCCTGTTGATCCCCATGGCCTTCTTCCTCTTCATCCGTCTGGCTCCTACCCTGTTCGCCTTCAATATGAGCCTGCGTGACTGGAACCCACTTTCGCCTGAGCAGCCTTTCGTCGGGTTGAAGAACTTCGCCAAGATCGTCACCGAGCTCGAGAATCCCAAGTCGGTCACCCGCAAGGCGTTCCAAAATACGTTCCTGTATGTCATCCTGGGGGTTCCCAGCCAGTTGGTACTGTCCCTGGCCATCGCCTTGATGTTGAATCATATCCGCCGGCTGATCGGTCTCTTTCGGGCCGTGTATTTCCTCCCTTTCGTCACATCCACGGTGGCCATCGCCTGGGTGTGGCGCTGGATGTACCAGCCCCAGTTTGGTCCCCTGAATGTGTGGCTCGACCTTCTGGGGTTGCCCCAGCAACCGTTCCTGCGAAGCCCGCAGCAGGCATTGCCGGCTATCACCGCCGTCGCCGTGTGGCATGGGATGGGGTTCGCGATCATCATCTTCCTGGCGGGCCTCAAGCAGATCCCGGAGGTCTACTATGAGGCGGCGCGCATCGACGGCGCCGGAAGATGGGCGTTGTTCCGCCATATCACTATCCCATTGCTCAACCCCACCATCGTCTATCTGACCGTGTTGCAGACGATCAGCTTCCTGCGTATGTTCACGGAGGTGCTGAACATGACGCGCCAGGGGGATGGAGGGCCTCTGAACAGCACGACGACGGTGGTATTGCGCGTGTATCGCGAGGGATTCGGAAGCCTGAACATGGGATTCGCGGCCGCGCTGACGGTGGTCCTTTTCGCCATTATCCTGATGATTACGATTATCCAACTGCGTTTCCTTACACGCCGATTCGAGTACTAACCGTGCGTCGGGGAGGGAGCACGATATGACCGTTGCGGATGGGGAGTTGACTCGTAAGATCTTCGTCGCCCGGAGAGAGACCGGGCGGGGATGGGGAGAACTTATCCTTCAAGGCATCAGCTATTTCTTCTTAACCTTTGGGGGGCTGTCCATGGTCGTGCCGTTCCTCTGGATGGTGGGCACCTCCCTGAAGCCAGCGGGGGAGATCTATCAGACCTCCTTCTTCCCGTCCTCTCCCACCCTGGCCAACTATCAGGAGGTCATCTTCAGGACGGAGTTCCCCCACTGGTACCTGAACAGCCTGATCGTGGCGATCATCAGCACGACGAGCGTGGCCTTTTTCGACACTTTGGCCGGGTATACCTTCGCTAAGTTCGACTTCCCCCTCAAGAACCTGATGTTCCTCCTGATCCTGAGCACGCTAATGGTGCCTACGGAGATGCTGATTATCCCTTGGTACATCATGTCCGTGAAGTTCAACTGGGTGGACACGTACTGGGGGATCGCTTTTCCGGGGGTGATCACGGCGTCTGGCGTCTTCCTCATGCGTCAGTTCATGACCGGGGTCCCGAATGAGCTCATCGACGCGGCCCGCATCGATGGCCTGTGGGAGTTCGGCATCTTTTATCGGATCGCCGTCCCCCTGGTGAAGCCTGCTATCGCCGCCCTATGCATCTTCAACTTCTTGGGCAACTGGAATGCCTTCATCTGGCCGCTGATCGTCACGTCCAAGCGGCTGACGATGACGTTGCCTGTGGGGTTGTCCTTCTTCTCTGGCGAGGCCGGCAGCGATTGGCATCTCATCATGACGGGTGCCACCCTCTCCGTGATCCCTCTGATGACCGTGGTCATCATCTTCCAGCGGCAGATCATCCAGGGGATCGCCCTGACGGGGCTCAAGGCTTGAGCCGTTTGGCATTGTGGGAAGTGATTCAGAGGGATGGCGAGGTGGCGTGAGCGGGTGAGGTGGGCGGTAATTTGACAAAACCCAAGTGAGTGCCTATAATGCGCCTTGCTGTGGGCCGCTAGCTCAACTGGTAGAGCAGCTGACTCTTAATCAGCGGGTTGGGGGTTCGAGTCCCTCGCGGCTCACCTGGTTTTGTTCCTCAGAGTGCCTCGGAGAGGGCTGTGACCTCACGTCCCATTGTCACCCTCGTGACCTGGGTTTTTGCCCCCGATTGGCTCACCATTGAAGAAGCAGCTATGTTGGTGGGGCATGATGAGGACCAGGTGCGCGAGTGGGCCGAGTTGGGGTATGTAGACGCTGAGCTGGTCAATGGCCAGTGGCTTATTGACAAGGAAAGCTTGCGCGACTTCCAAGAGGCCCTCTTTGAGGTGATAGATGATTGATCAGGTACACGTGATCATGCCCGAGTGGATTAGTGTAAAAGAAGCGGCGGAGATATCAGGGTACAAACCTGCCTATCTTCGTCAATTGATACGGCAAGGTCGGATTTCAGCAGAGCGCAAGGGTACAATGTACTGGATTGATCGCTCTAGCTTGCAAGCATACGTGGACGAGATGAAGCGTTTGGGTACGCAACGCTTTAACTGGCGGCGCCTGAGGAGGCAGCAGGAGAAGCAAAGTCAATAGTGGCTGCGTTTAAGCAGGACACATGAGGCTTGGGAGCAATTCCCAAGCCTTTTTATTTATCGTGGGCTTTCGTATAGAGGTGAAAAATTCTAAATTCTTAGAGGGGGGTACTCGTACGAACCGGTAACAGTGGTAACAGCTTGGTGTTGGTGGAGGGGGATACCACTGGTCAATGCTGCGACGGTGCAACGGTTTAGCCACTAGGAGTTTCAGTCACTTTCATGTGAGATCTCTGCCAGTATGGGTAGAGGGCATGTTAACGGAGGATGCGTTGACAAGGGCCACTTCGAGTGCACTGTCTACTCTAGGTATGCACATTTCTTATGCTCTAAATGGGCGCCTAGAGCTACCGGATCCGTAGCATCCCTTCTCTAGGGTATGTGTCTAAAGGGGGGGACTACATGGGATGTAGTTGGCGCTCGACCGTCGGCCTAGAAAGGCAAGCGCCCGTCGATCATAGCGGGCGTTTGCTTTCATGTGGTGCCAGCGGTCGTGTGAGATGTAACGGAGGGGGGGGTATCTCTATCGGTAATCCCCGCAACAGCGCAACACCTCGCTCCCCCATAGGGAGAGGTATATCCATCGGTAACCCCCGCAACAGTGCAACGCTTCTAATCCTCTGGGTTCATTAGTATCCAGAACTTGCTTACGATAACACTTGACAAACGCTCAACCGTGTGGTATGCTACTTACAACGGTGTAAGTAGCTATAGTGCCTGGAGGTGCTACCATGCGGCGGCTGGGCTTTGCGAGGGTGGTGGAGGCGTTACCGGGCCTGACCGATGGCGAGCTGCAAGCGGTGATCGGCCGGGCGACGGAGTTGCTGGAGGAGCGGGCGCAGGTCCAGGAGCAAGGGGCCAGCGATGAGCGCCCTGAGATGCGGAAGCTGGAGGGCGGCGGTCCCGGTGGTCATGGCGGTCGGGGCTGGTGGCTGGAGGTGCGCATGATCAACGGCTGCGGGCCCTACGTCTACAAGCGCTGGCGGGAGGGAAAGCGTAAGCGAAGCGAGTATCTGGGCAAGGCGAAGATGGCGGCGACCGCGTGATGGTCGCCGCCTTTCGCTTTTACGGGGCGGATAGGCAGCCATGCGTGCCCATGTGCCCCGTAAACGGGCGCTGGAGGTGGCGTGATGACGGATGGGAGGCCTCAGACGGTGAGCGAGCTGTATCCGAGCAAGTGGCTGAAGGCGGCCGACCTGGGCGGCCGGGCGGTGGTCGTGAAGATCGTGGCGGTGGACGTGGAGGAGTTTCGCCAGCGGGATGGGAGTAAGAAGCTGGCCGCGGTGCTGACGTTCGAGCGGGCCCGCAAGCGGATGATCCTCAACAAAACACAGTGCGGGCAGATGGTGACCATCACGGGCAGCGAGCGCTTTGCGGACTGGGTAGGCCACACGGTGATGCTGGCTCCGGCGGTGGCGCACAACGGGAAGGCCACCATCGCCATCCGCAAGGCGCCGCCCGGGGACGGGAAGGCGGTTTACGGGGCGAGCAAGGCTGAAGAGGTGGAGCCTGCCCCGTAAGGGCTGCAACCAACCGAGGGAGAGGACATGGCTGAGTACTACACGGGGGCGCCCGCGACCAGGAACGACGGGCAGGGAGAGGCGCACTTCACGGCCGCCCTGTTACAGGCGACCCTCACAGCCCGCAAGGTGACCGCCATGGTTAGTTTGGCATGGGATGGGCCCCAGGTATGGGCCTTTTCAGTCAGCCTGGGCCTGGGCGAGGACCCGGAGAAGGTGGAGCGGCTGAGCGGCGCCCTGGCCATCGCCGCGGGCGCTGAGAGCTGTCGAGTGGCCCGCGACCGTGGGCGCCTGCTGATTGAGATTCCGAAGCCCCCAGAACAGCGGCGCCCCTTGCGAGCCGGGCGGCTGGATGTGCTGGATCCGCCCGCCCCCATGGCCGTGGCGTTAGGGATCGCCACCGGTGGCCGCGTAGTGTGGTTGGATCTGGCCGATGAGCGCACATGCCACGTGATCATCGGGGGCACCACCGGGAGTGGGAAGACGATGGCGCTGCACTGGCTGCTCTATCGCCTGCTACGCCAGAACTCAGCTCGGGATCTACGCCTGCTGGCCCTGGATCCCAAACGGGGAGAGCTGGACATGTTCGCCCATGTACCCCATCTCCTCCATCGCGTGGTCACGCATCCCGTGGAGGCAGCCCGCGTGCTGGCATGGCTGACGACGGAGCTGGACCGGCGGGCCGAGAGCGGCCGCCATACCCCGCGGCTAATGGTGGTGATCGAGGAGGTGGCGGATCTTTTGGCCGTCAACCGGGATCTGGCGGCGCCGATCGCCCGGGTGGCCCAGATCGGCCGCGGCCTTGGGGTGCACCTGGTGGTGACCACCCAGCAGCCGGGGGCCAAGAGCCTGGGCGATGCGGTGGCCAACTTCCCGGCGCGGCTTTTGGGCCGCGTGGCCTCGGCGACGCTGACCTACGGCGCGGCCGGTAGGGCGAAGACCATGGCCGACCAGCTACTGGGCCGGGGCGACTTTCTGCTGTTGACGGCCGGGACGGTGACCAGGCTGCAGGTACCCCTCATGAGCGGGCGGGAATATGGCCGCCTCCCCCGGGTGGAGCAAGTGGCCACGTTGGAGGATGAGCTGCCCAACCTCGTGGCCTGGGCTGACCGGTGGCGGGATCCGCGAGGCGGCCGGGGCGCCAGGGTGTTGGGCGATGAGGATTATGAGCGTATGGAGCGGGAGCTGAGGGAGGGCGCCGGAGTGGAGGATCTGCGGGCCGAGTTTGGCATCGGCTACAACCGGGCCCGGCGCATTCGGAGCGTGTGGCGGGAGGTGCAGGGATGAGGCGAGAGGGGGTGGCTGCGCTGTTTGCCTTGGCCTTTGGCCTGGCGATGGTAGCGGGTGTGATCTACACCATCCACCTGGTCGGCGCCGAGGTCATGGCGACGCTGTTGATGGTGCTGGCGGGAGCCCTTGGGACGGCGCTGGTGCTGGCGGCACTGGCGCTGCCGATCCGGGCATGGCGCAAGAACGACAACGCGGTGATCGAGAGGCACTACCACGATGGGACCAGGACGATCGTCAAGGAGATACGTGATGGCCGCGTGGTGGAGCCGAAGCTGTACCAGCTACCGGCGCCGCCGCAGAACGCCGGTGCATTCCCCGAGTTGTTGCGGGCCGCCTACCAGGCGGGGATGCTACAGCAGCAGGGGCCGATCGAGGCTGGGTATAGGGAGGTGGAGCCGGTAGAGCTGGACGAGTGGGAGGGTGAGATCCGGCCGTAGCGCCCACAAAGCCCACAAAAGAGGCACACGCAGGCGAGGGAGACATGTATGGGTGTTTTGTGGGCGGGGTGATATCGAGTTGCTGAACGAGAGGAGGAAAGGCGGGGCGCCGATGGATCGGGCCCACCGGCGCCCCTGGTGGCAAACGGAAGGAGCCGATTGCCGGAGGGGATTATACCATCTCCCCGGCCCTGGAGGAAAGGAGGGCCAGGATGGACTACGGATTACGGTACATGTCTACTGTGGACGCCCATGGTAGGCGTTGTCTGCGGTGCCGGAAGGCGATCGCATCTGGTGAGCACTGGATCGAGCAGATGAGCGTGGACGGCGCCTATAGTGTGGCGTTTCATGTTGGCTGCTGGGCGGCCATGTGCCATGATCGAGAGCGCCATGGCTGGGGAGGGGGGCGATGACGGGACGTGATGGGTGTGGTCGCTTTGCCCCTGGCAACCCCTGGGCCAGCCGGGGCGGCCGTGTTCGGGCCGCGAAGCTGAGCCCGGAGCGCCGGCGCGAGATCGCCCGGATGGGGTGGGAGGCGTTGGTCAGCAAGCGTTTTCATGGCGACGTAGAGGCTGCCAAGCGGTGGCTCGGTGATTTAGGGGCCTGGGCAGCAGACCAGGCATATCGGGGGACGTCCATCTACAAACCGGACGTGTTCCGGCATCCGGGTCCATGCCCGGGCAGCGATTAGCGGTTTACGGGGCACCGTAAAAGGGAGGGAGCCATGCCGAGGTATCGCATCCTGAACCGTGTGACGAAGAAGGTTGTGGAGGTGGAGGCGCCCTTTGCCCAGGATGCCTGCGAGTCTGTGGGCTGGCAGATTGGCGATTGCTACATCGAGCTGTTGCGGGAAGGGCCCTATACGGGGATTCAGAAACCACGGGGGCTGCGGACGGGAGGGAGACCATGCGATCACAGTGGGCGAAATTCCGGGACGAGGATGCTTTGAGGCTCTTCATGCGCCTATCTCCTCGCGACCAGATGATCGTACTGACGAAGCTGCGAGAGGCTTGTTTGGAGAAACGGCGCTCTGACCAGGAGCTTGAGGACGCGGTCGTCATCTGGCGAAAGGAGGACACCACATGACTGATGATTACGATGTTCTCGAGGAAGCGGCCCGAATCGTGGAGCAGCGATGGAATTGGGCAGAGGATGCACTGCGTCTCTTCAACCACTTCTCCGAGACAGAACAGCGCATCGTTATCGCATATATGGAGGCGGTGATGAGAGTCCAGGAGGGAGTAGCCACACCACTGGAGCGGCGATTGGCCGCCCTGGGACCGTCTCTGTTCCGTCCTGAGGAGTGAGGCATTCGATGGGGCGGGGCGGCGTGTTGGGGTCCGCCCCGCCCGTTCATAGAGAGGGGGCAAGGCGGGGAATGGCCAGCTTTCTTCGCAAAGTGATCACCATTTGGACGCTGCTATGTTTCGCTGGCGCACTATACGGATGCACCCGCAAGATCTGGCTGTTGTCCTACGAGCCGGATGTTGAAGCGGTCAAGGCTGCGGTGAGTCTGGATATCACCTACACGACTGCGGCATGGTTTGTGGTGTGGATCATGGGCGTCACGCCCGCCCTGGTGCTCTACTTCATCGCGAAAGACCGCTGAAGCGATAGGAGGCCAGAATCCCGTCTGGGGCAGGGCGTTAATGCCGCTAACACGCGTCAGGAAAACGAAAGGGGGCAGCGATGAGGGGAAATACCTTCGATCTGCGAGAGGCCCTCCAGGAGCTTCATCGGCGTTATGGGACATGGCGTCGCGTGGCTGAGATCCTGGGACATTACAGCGCAGCCCGGTGGTGCGCTATCGCCAAGGGGACGCAACGCCCCAGCAGGCGAGCGGAGAACCTGGTAAGGCGCTATTACCTGGTGGCCCCTCGTGGGATCGAACGCCTGTTTGACATGAGCGCCGGTGATCTGCGGTGGTATCTGAAGAACCGGGCGGAGGTGAGAGGTGGCGGATGTGCTGATGGTACGGTCAGGGGAGACGTCCCCAGCCCTCCTGGATGATGAGCATGTGCTGGGGATATGGCTGGACACGCTGGACAGCCCGAACACGCGACGGGCCTATGAGAGGAGCGTGCGGGAGGCGCTGGAGGCTGTGGGTGGGCTGGCCGGATGTAATGATCCCCAGGCGCTGGCGAGCTGGCGTCAGCATCTTGTGCAGCGGCTGGATGCGGGGGAGCTGGCGCCCGCGTCTGTATGCCTGCGCTTGGCCGCGTTGCGGAGCTTTTTGAGATTCTGCCGTGTGGCCGGTGTGGTGCGTCTGAGTGATGAAGCGATCAAGCTGACGCTGAAGAGCCCGCGTGCGTTGGTACTGAAGCCGTACAACACGCTATCGGAGGATGAGGCCTCACGGCTGCTACAGGCGGCCCGGAGGCCACGGGATCGGGCGCTGCTGGCCCTGCTGCTGGGGGCTGGGCTGCGGGCGAGCGAGGCGGTGCGGCTGACCGTAGGGGATCTGCTGGTGGATGCCGACGGTGACCTGCTGGTACACGTGAAGGCCGGGAAGGGACGGAAGGACCGGATCGTCCCGCTGCCGCGTGGCGTGGCTTGGGAGATGCAGCGCTATATCGCCCTGCAAGGCTGGGAGATCGGTGATGTGCGGGATGCGGATCGGGTGCTATTCCCATCGAGGGAGGGGGTGAATCGCCCCATGACGACGGCACGCTTGAGACAGATCGTGGATGAGCTGCTGGACGCGGCGAGCATTCACAAGGCCATCAGCCCGCACGCGTTACGGCACACGTATGCGATCACGCTACTGCGGCGGGGTGCGCATTTGCCCGCGGTGCAGAAGCTGCTAGGGCACGCGAGCCTGGCCACGACTCAACGGTACATCGATCATCTGGAGCTGAAGGAACTAAAAGCGGCGGTGGGGTTGTAGGTTCATATATTGCTTGAGATTCAGGTGGTGACAATGACGCTGAAGAATGATTTGACAACGTATCGACTTTGTTGTATACTCCGGTTGAATACAAGTATGCATGGCGTGACCCGACCAAAGGGGCGCCATTGCATCATCGAAAAATCGAAGAGCATGGTACGCGTTAGGTGTGGCCCGGGAACGGGGCACCAGCGCATCCGGGAGAGAACTCCCGGTGTCGCTGGTGCCCCGTTTTTAGTTAGTTTTCGCTGGGGAGGTCAAAAATGCAGCGTGATGAGGTAGTTGGCGTCCGAATGACACGCGAGGAGCGTGAGATCCTCGCCAAGCTCGCAGCGAGGGATTTCGTAGCTCCATCGACGTGGTTGCGACGTAGGATGCTCCTGGAGGCGAAGGCCCTCGGCCTACTGGAGAAGCACGAACATGACAGCGAGGGGGGCGGGAAGCGATGACACGAAATGAAGAAGCCGCCGGGGCTGGCGGGCGACCGGCGGCTGGCGGTGAGGTTAGTAGCTTGATTGGGGCATTCCCAGCCCCGATTATACGCTCTGATGAGCAAACTGTCAATGGGGAGCGGACCTTCCCCGGGTTCCCAACCTTCAGCTTTACTCCAGTGCCCGATGTTTTCTTTGACGACATGCTCCCAGACCTGAGTAATAGTGCCCTCCGCGTTCTGTTATATCTTATGCGCCGCATATACGGCTGGCGAAAGACTGAGGATTGGGTCACATTGGGGCAATTTACCCATGGTCAGCGCAAACGTGACGGAACCTCCATCAATCGTGGTTGTGGATTGAGCCGACAGGGTGTGGTCAATGGTCTACGCGAGTTGGAAGCCCGCGGTTACGTCGTCAAGCGTGTTATATGCGCAAAATGTGATGCCGAGGTGACAGAGGATGAGATGCCCAAGCGGTGTCCACAATGTGGGGGGGCGCTCTTCGGAAGTCGGTCAAACCTCAGGATTCACTACCGGCTCCGACTAGTCAACGACGTTGACCGGTCGGACTCTGACCAGTCAACGACGTTGACCGGTCAAGCTTTGACTAGTCAACGTCGTAGACCGGAACCGGTCAACGACGTTGACCCACAACATACAATACATAGATTAAACAACAACAAACAGAGGGCTGTTGTTGTTGAATTAGCCTCTCTAGGCTTTACAGAGAGCGATGCAGAGAAACTCGTCAATGAGTACGGTATGAGCAGGATTAACGAGGTCATAATGGCTGCCGAATCCGCGGGCCCAGATAACCCCGCTGGCTGGATCCGCCAATGCCTAGCGGAGAATTGGGATGTCTCGCGATATGTGGCTGAAGCCCAAGCGGCACGCAAGGCTGAAGAGGAGCGCCGACGGCGGACGGAGTATTACCGGGAACTTGAGCGCCGTACTCGCGAGAAACTAGCCCAAGAGGTGGTAGGGACATGATCGACGGGCGATTGTACAATATCGACGCCGAGCGTGCCATCTTGGGCTCCTGTCTAATTGATCCAAACGCCATCTTGCGTGTGATGGGGAAACTCAAACCCGCCGACTTTTATAGCGAGCCCCATCGCCACATATGGGCCGCCATGATAGAACTAACACGCGATGGGGTCCCGATCGATCACCTGCTCCTCACTGATCGTCTTAGAGCCCATGGGGTGTTGGATGACATCGGAGGGGTGGCATATTTAATACGGCTTGTGGAGGAGACGCCATCGGCAGCCTTTGTTGAACATTATGCCGAGATCGTGGTGGACAAGGCTAAGCGTCGCCGTCTCATGTGGGCCACCTCGGCGATCGCGCAATATGCTGTGGATGACGGAGCAACCGAGCCGTTGGCCAAGGCGATAGGAACGCTTCTAAGTCTTGAGGATAACGCAGACGAGAAGCTAATACGGCCGGGGGACGCCAGGAAGCGCTATCTTGACCTTTTGGCTCTTAGGAGGGAGCGTGGTGGCATCGTTGGCATCCCGACTGGATTCGTAGATCTAGATGCCATGTTGGGTGGAATGCGCCCGGGCAGTCTCATCGTGCTAGGCGGCCGTCCGGGGATGGGGAAGACTACGCTAGCGGAGTGCATTGCCGATAATGTGGCCGATGGGGGCGGTGGAGTACTATTCGCCAGCTTGGAGATGCCCGTGGAGCAATTGCTGGACAGGCGCATTGCGCGTCAGACTGGCATCCCGGTGGCGTCAATCGAACGGGGATACGAAAACGAAAAGGTAGCAAGGGCCGCAAAGGCCTTGGAAGGGCGGCCGATTTACTATCTCGATGACTCAGGATTGACGACGGATGGCCTACTAGCCCATGCCTTCCAGCTAAGAGCCGCCGGGAAAGTTGACCTGATTGTGGTGGATTATTTGCAATTGCTGAATGACACCGTTGACCGAAGGGCAGATGAGACGCTGAGGATCACGTACATTTCTCGGCGTCTTAAGATGATCGCCCGCAAGTTGAATGTGCCCGTCCTGGCTTTGAGTCAGCTAAATCGCGCAGTTGAAATGCGACAGGATAGGCGTCCGACCCTAGCCGATCTGCGTCAATCTGGGGCAATCGAGCAAGACGCCGATGCCGTAATTTTGGCGTACCGAGAAAGCTATTACGACCCGGACTGCGACCACGACATTACGGACCTGATCATCGCGAAGAATCGTGTCCTAGGCCGAACAGGGACAGTGAAGCTGTTATTTCGGCGGGAGCGGGGTGACTTCGTGGACGTAGCGAAAGAGGGTGAGGAAGATGTGCCCTTCGCTGATTGACCTTGTGCGTCAGGAGCTGGGCGTTGAGACTAAACGCCAGCCTCAACCGTTAGTGGCCCAACTGACCCATGGGCCCCTAATATTCCCGCCCCGGATCCCGAAACTTTTGGCGAAGCCCGGGCTATTCCCCTCCGAGGCCCGCGAGCTGCGAAAACTGGCGGCAAAGCATGGCCTCCGGCTACGCTGGGAGCGATACGATGCCAACGAGCCATGGCGGGGGTGGTATGAGGTGGTGTAAAAAATTGTCAAAAAACGTCAAATAGGTGAGGTGAGAGATGCTAAGCACACAGCAGGATCAAGTTATTTGCCTACTTTTGGCGGGTAAAACGCAGAGAGAGGCGGCGCAAGAGGTAGGCATAGCCGAGGAGACCGTCAGTCGATGGGTGAATGGTGACGCTGAGTTTGTGGCTGTGTTGAATGCAAGGCGACAGGAACTGTGGCAAGCGAACGCGGAGAAACTGCGAGCATTGATGGCCCGAGCCATTGATGCGTTAGGGGATATCCTGGAAAGTGATGACGACACGCTGCGGTTGA
>DUEN01000037.1 GCA_011176545.1 Caldilineae bacterium
CCCCCCTACCATTATCTCCACCAGACTTAGCGGTATTTGAATCGAGATGTAGAGCACGGCGCCGCTGTGTCCTTTCGCAGAACAGCAGCGACATTTCACCTTCCTCCGGTGCCTTGGTGGCTTCGTGGTGTATTTTCAGACACGCTCTGAGGCAAATTGTAGCAGACATAAACAGAAAAGACAAGCGTTCATGCGGGAGCTATCGGGAAAGGGTGTAAAATACTTGCCAAGCGTTGATAGGACGTGTTACAATGTTCATGTAGTCAACGGGGAGAGATGTGGAGTCTTGGGGGCCTTCAGATCTGGCGTCGGGGTATGGTTGAGGATCGTATGGAGTTTGTCGCATGATTCGTCCTTTCGGCCTCAGGCACTGCTTCCTGGTGCGTCGCTTGCAAAAGCGCGGCGTCCAGCTTGACATGGAGCGGGCGCTGGTTCAGGCGCGGTCACCCCTGTGGGTCGCCCTGACGACGCCGATCCCATGGCAGATGAATGGGGTGGCCACCTATGTGTTGCACGCTCGCGTTAGGGGACGCCGGTTGGAAGGCTTCATCCAAGTGCAGAAGCGTTGGGGACGGGCGGAGGCCAGCCTGATGTACCTGGCGCCCGATCTGGGGGCGGAACATGCGGAGGAGATCTGGCGGCGCCTGTTGCAGTATTGCTGTCGGAAGGCCGGCGAGAACGGCGTGCAGCGCATGTACGCCTCGTTGCCCGATGAGGCGGAACACCTGCAGGTCTTTCGCGATGCCGGGTTCAGCCTGTATGCCCGGGAAGAGCTCTTCCGGCTGAAGTTCCCGCGGCCCTCCGAGGAAGTGGGGACGGGCGATATCCGTGCCGTATATGAGGCGGATGACTGGCAATTGAAACGCCTATACGCTCAGCACACGCCCAGGCTGGTTCAGCTGGCGGAAGGGGCCGTTGGGGGTGACCATAAGCCTCCTTTCCTGACGGGGGTGGAGTGGGCTGATGTGCAGAGCTACGTGCTGGCGGAGGCCCAGGAGATCACCGGGTTGGTGCAGATATTGAGCGGTCGTCATGGGCACCTCCTGCGCTTGTGGGGTGATACCACGGACAGTATGCGCATGGTTCGCCTCCTGCACTGGGGCATCCAGGTGGCCAGCCAGAAGCCGGTGCGGCCGGTGTACTGTGCTGTACGCGATTATCAAGGCGGGTTGCAGGCGCTTTTGGAGGAAAGCGGCTTCGAATATATTGGACACCGCACTCGTTTGGTTAAACACATCGTACGTGCGGAACAGGTGTCGGCTGCTAATACTGTGACCGCCCTGGATCCTCGGACCGAGGCGATCACCACCGTGTCTGGGCTGCATATCAGCCCGGATAATGGAGGCGCGGAACAGCCAGCGCCGGTTTACTCCGAGGAGCAGGCCATGAACGTGGCCGCGATGGAGCCCCGTTAGCGGGGCTATCTTCCAGCCACAGGCTGGATAAAGTGGGGTGATGATAGGAAGTATGCAGCAAAAGATCACAGATGATCTGGACGCCCTGTTGGCCGTGTTACCGCCGCACATCGAGGCAGCCTTGCGTGAGGCCAATCGGGGTGATGAGCTCATAGAGGTTGTGATGGACTTAGGACGTCTCCCGGAGGCGCGATTCACGGACCAGGAGATCACGCTGAGCGATAAGGAGATCACGGAACAAGATCTGCAATACGTCATCGATCGCATCGGCGAGTTCACGGATGACAATCGAGCTGGTATCGAGCGGACGTTGCACCGCATCTCGGCCATCCGCAACCGCAAGGGGCGCATCATTGGGTTGACCTGCCGGGTCGGCCGGGCGGTCTATGGCACCATTGATATCGTCCAGGACATCATCGAATCAGGTAAGAATATCCTTCTGCTGGGGCGGCCCGGCGTCGGCAAGACGACCATGCTGCGCGAGGCGGCGCGAGTCCTGGCCGAGAAGAAGCGGGTCGTGATCGTTGACACCTCCAACGAGATCGGTGGCGATGGCGATATCCCGCATCCCGCGATCGGGCGGGCGCGGCGGATGCAGGTGGCGACGCCTTCCCTGCAGCACGAGGTGATGATCGAGGCCGTCGAGAACCACATGCCCGAGGTTATCATCATCGATGAGATCGGGCGTGAGCTGGAGGCGGCGGCCGCGCGCACCATCGCCGAGCGTGGCGTGCAGCTCATCGGCACCGCTCACGGGAACACGCTGGAGAACCTCCTGCTGAATCCGACATTGTCGGATCTGGTGGGCGGAATCGAGAGCGTCACCCTGAGCGATGAGGAGGCGCGCCGGCGGGGGACGCAGAAGTCCGTGTTGGAGCGGCGGGCGCCACCTACCTTCGACGTACTGATTGAGATCCAGGATCGGCAACACCTGGTCGTCCACCACGATGTGGCGGCCGCGGTGGACGCGTTGCTGCGCGGGCGAGAGCTGCATCCCGAGATCCGTTACCGGGATGCGGAGGGGAAGGTGCATATCGAGCGGGCGCCCGCCCCAGAACCCGCTGAGGCGCGACGGCAAGAGATGACGTTGCCATGGGCGTCTGAGCGCCCTCAGGTCTCTCAGGTCTCCGTCCCTGACTTGAAGCGCACCGTGCACATCTATCCATACGGGATCGGTCAGAACCGGCTGCGCCAGGCGGCGGCGAATCTGCACGTCCCCGTCGTGATAGCCAAGGATCTCAAGGAAGCCGATGTGGTGATGACGTTGAAGAACTACTATCGCAAACGGCCACAGCCCATCGCCGAGGCGCAGCGACGGGGCATCCCGGTATATGTGCTGCGCTCGAATACGGTGACGCAGATGGAGTCGTGCCTGGCGGATATCTTCCAGATCCCGGCTCAGCCGGCGGATACGCTGGCCGAGGCCATCGCCGAGGCGGAGGAGGCCATTCGTAAGGTGTTGAACGGCGCGCCAGCCGTCGATCTGCGTCCGCAGTCGGCGGAGATCCGGCGGCAACAGCACCAGTTGGCCCGCGCGGCCAACCTGATCTCGCATAGCTATGGGCGCGAGCCCTTCCGGCATGTCCGGATCTATCGAGGATAGCCGTGGGATTTTTCGTGACCTTTGAAGGGCCGGAGGGCAGCGGCAAGACGACCCAGATCAGGCTCCTGGGTGATTGGTTGCGCGAGCAGGGTTTGGACGTGTTGATCACCCGGGAGCCGGGGGGAACAGCCATCGGGGATCGCATACGGGCGATCTTGCTGGATCCGGCTCACAAGGCGATGTGCCCCGAGGCGGAAGCGTTGCTCTTCTCCGCCGCCCGAGCCCAGATCGTGCGGGAAGTGATCCGACCGCATCTGGATCGGGGCGGATGGGTGCTATGTGATCGTTACGCGGATTCTACGTTGGCCTATCAGGGGTATGGGCGTGGGCTCGATCTGGAGATGTTGCGGACGATCACAGCCTTCGCTACCGATGGGTTATGGCCGGATGTGACGGTCTATCTGGATCTCCCGGTCGAAGAGGGGCTCAGGCGACGGCAGCAGGCCGAAGGGATAGAGTGGAATCGGTTGGACGCGGAGCAGTTAGCGTTCCATCGCCGCGTGCGTGAGGGGTATCTGGAGATGGCGGCTGCCGACCCGCAACGCTGGCTGGTGTTGGACGCGCGGCAACCCATCGAAGCCGTACAGAAGGCCATTCGAGAGCGGTTGGCGGCGCGCCTTCGTCTGCCGGCGCGAGCCTCGGATACGCTGGAAAGGAGAGGCGCACCATGAAGCTCATCATGGCCATCGTGAACTCGGACGATTCCCGTGGACTGATCGACCGGCTGCTGCGGCGCGGGTTCAGCGCGACCGTCATCAGCACCACCGGCGGGTTCCTCCGGGAGGGCAATGCGACCATCTTCATCGGCACGGAAGATCACAAGGTAGACGAGTGTCTGCGTATCATTCGGGAGAGCTGCCACACCCGCACGCAGTATGTGACCCCTCTACCGCCGGTCATGGAGCCGGGTGAGCTGCAGATCCCCACCCCGGTAGAGGTGCAGGTCGGTGGGGCCACGGTGTTCGTCATGAACGTGGAGCGCTTTGAGAAGTTCTGACGCCCAAGGATAACGGGCACCGACGCCGGTGCCCGTTTCTCCTTACCATCTCCTTGGTCAGCCAGGCGACGGATCACAAGTCATCATCCACGGAGCCGATGCCGAAGTCAGACCCGCTGTCGAAATCGCCTTCTCCCCCCATGAGCTCGGGCATCTCTTTCTCGATCTCCTCCGGGCTTTGGCCTGCCTCCAGGCGTTCGACGACCTCGTTGAACTCATCGCCCAGGTCCTCTCCCAGCTCCTGGCTCATCTTGCGCATCCAGCGCCCGATGGAGCGCGGATCGTTCTCGTCCAGATCGCCGAGGAAGCTGGGATCCGCGAGATCGTCCAGGCGGCTCTCCTCGGAGCGGACCGTGTTCACGCGAGAGACCAGACGGGTGAGCTCGCGGCCGCCACACCGAGGGCAGATGGGGGTGCCTCTCTCGGCATCGGAGAAGCTGCGCCATAGCAGGCTCACACGGCGGCCGCAACTATGACAGCGGTATTCGTAAATCGGCATGGTCACCTCCCGATCTCAAGGTGTCCGAGTTGAGGCATCGATCATTGGCGATGAGGTGCGCTGCGATTATACTGGAAGGGACGACCCACGGCAAGCGAGGCCATCCAGGAGGGATTGAGGCATGGAATCATCGGCTGAGGATATTCAGGCCATATACGAGAAATTCACGGCGCCCCGTCCGGTCATGGTCGTGATCTCGGGGCCATCCGGCGTGGGCAAGGATGCCACGCTGAAGCGCATGAAGGAGCTGGGATATCCGTTTTACTTCGTCGTCACGGCGACGACGCGGCCGCGCCGCCCGGATGAGGTCGATGGCGTGGACTACCACTTCGTCTCCATGGCCGAGTTCGCGGACATGATCGACCGCGATGAGCTGCTTGAGTACGCGATCGTCTATGGTGATTACAAGGGCATCCCCAAGCGACACGTCCGGGAGGCCCTGGCCAGCGGTCGGGACGTGATCATGCGCCTGGATGTGCAGGGGGCGGCTACCGTTCGAAGCCTCATCCCGCAGGTCGTCACGATCTTCCTCATGCCGGAATCCGAGGAGGAGTTGGTGGAGCGATTACAGCGGCGTAAGACGGAGCCTCCTGAGAAGCTGAAGATGCGCATCGCGACGGCCCGCAAGGAGATCCTGCGGGTGACTGAGTTCGATTACGTGGTGGTCAACCGTGAAGGCCGGCTGGACGAGACGGTCGAGCAGGTGGTGGCCATCATTCAGGCGGAGAAACACCGAGTGGATTGGGAGCCGATTCAACTGTGAGTGAAGGGATATCCGTAGCGGAGCAGACTGGAGCACCACAACCGCAGCCCAGGAGGGTCCCCGTCGCGATCCCTCTGAGCAGGCCGCTGTGGACGAGGGCGCTCTTCGCCCTGAACATCGTCATCTGGCTGGTGATGATCGTCCTCAGCGCCCTTCGAGGCGGCGGCATCTTCGTCGGCAATTTGAGCGTGAGCAGCCAGGTGTTGGTCACCTTCGGTGCCAAGGTGAACTCCCTCATCGCCACAGGGGAGTTCTGGCGCCTGCTCACCGCCAACTTCCTCCACGTGAACCTGATCCACCTCCTGTTCAACAGCTACGCGCTCTGGCAGATCGGCGCGGAGGTGGAACGGGTCTATGGCCATCGGCGGTTCCTGGCGATTTACCTGCTGTCGGGCCTGTATGGCACAACGGCCAGCTACGCGCTGGGCGAATATCTCTCGGTGGGCGCCTCGGGCGCCATCTTCGGATTGGTGGGAGCGCTCGTGGCCTATCTGCTGTTCCACCGCGACCTGTTCGGGAGGCGAGGCCGGGCCTATCTCAGCAACATGCTGTTCATCGTCGCCATCAACCTGTTCATCGGCATCAGCACGCCGGGCATCGACAACTGGGGCCATATCGGGGGCCTGGTAGCGGGCCTCCTCCTAGGATTCGCCCTGGCGCCGATCTACGAGTTCCCTGCGGGTGCGGCCGAGGTTGAGGGCGTCATCCGCCTGCGAGATGTAGGATCAACCTGGCGCCACATCCTGGCAGTGGGCGGAGCGGTGCTTCTCCTGATCGCCGCAGTGGTGGCGATCACGTGGTGGCAGCAAGGCACGGCCTCGGTACTCGTGTTGCGCGCCGAACGCGCTCTTCAGGTCGAGGACATCGCTGCCGCGGAGGAGGCGCTGATTCGCGCCCTCGATCAAGAGCCAGACCTGGCCGAGGCGCACTTCTATCTGGGCGTGGTGAGGGCCAGGCAAGGGAAGATGCGGGAGGCCGCCGAGGCGTGGGAGCGGGCGGCCAGGCTGGATCCCTTCGAGCCCAACACCGCCTGGAACCTGGCCCTGGCCTACCAGGCGTTGGGTCAGCGCGAGAAGGCGATCGCCCAGTTGGAGCGGTATCTGACGCTTGTTGAGGATGAGAAGGCGGCCGCGCGGGCCCGGGAGCTCCTCACTCGGCTCCGAGAGGGGCCGTAGCGATCATGGGGAGGAAGACGAGGCGCGCCGTGACCTGAACTCGCGCGGGCGGCGACCAGGAGCCGATCCGGCCCGCGAGGTCCCTAGCGCGCACGCGGAATTGGTATTCGGCCTGTGGCTGTCCAGCGTATTGCGCCGTCGTCTTGATGGTGCTCACCAGCCAGTCGCGCCATGCTGCGTCCCCCTCGCGGACCTGTACGTCGTATCCGGCGATCCCGGACGCGTCATCGGCGCCCTGCCAGTGAACCGAGATGAGGGGCCGGATGGCCCGTCGAGGGGCCAGCAGCCTGGTCAGGGGCGGCTTCATGTCTATTGATAAGGTGAATACCTTACGCGCCTCCAGGCCGGCGTGATCGCTGGCTTTGATGTATATTGTCGTGACGCCGGGCGTCGTGACGGTGATCGGGTGCATCCCCTCAAGCCATGGCCCATCCCCCACGCGCCTGGCGACCTCTCGCAGCCCGGATGTCGTATCCGTGACATCCAGCGTCACGGTCACGGGGCTGATATACCACCCGTTATCCCCGAGTGCCCCCTCTATGGCGAGTGAGATGGAAGGCGGTTGGGTGTCCACCCGCACAGTAAACGGCAGGGACACATCGGAGCGGCCGTGTACATCCTCCGCTCGGAATTGAACCCACAGGCCATCGCCCTGGCGGGGGTATGGGGGCCGGCAGGCCAGCGTGACGGGCTCAATGGCGCCGGCCGAGGCATCTGCGGTGGCGGATATCCAGGCGCTCCAGGTGAGGCCCTGATCGCCGGAGACGCGGCAGGCCGCCCCTGTGGGCTCGAACCCGCCGGGCGTCCGGACGGTGATGTGAACGCTGGCTCGCGAGGTATCTGTGATCCAGTGCGTCGGCCCGGGATCCTGCCATGAGCCGGGGCCTGGCATCTCCGCGAAGGATAGATCCACCGGCCGCGGATCCGAGGCGTTGCCCGCCTCATCGAAGGCGACCACCGTCAATTGGGCGGCGCGAACTCCATCGGGTAACGGCCATTCGCCGCGAGGAGGCTGCAACCTCGGATACTCGACCACCAGCACCCGATCCAGCGCGAGGTCGGCCGCGCCGGTGAAGCGAACATGAAATCGCAGGCCGTCCGTTGAAGGGGTGTCGTACCAGAAGTCTACAGGGATATCCTGATATCGATCCGGGGCCAGGAAGTCCAGGCCGCGCACTTCGGCCAGCCCTAAGAGTCGGGTCCCCGCGTCGGCCGTCACCTCCAGACGGGCGATTACGGTGGATGTGAGAGGCGCGCGGGTTCTCAGCCGGAACAAGGCCCGGTAGATACGTCCGACGGGGAGGGTATCCACGCGAGGGCTGGTCCACATCCCGCTCTGCCCGGATTGGGCCTCCGCCCACCACGCCTGCCCGTCGCTGGCTTCGGGGTCCGCGATGGGGCCGCCCGGTGTGCCCGTGAACGTTTCCCCCTCCCACATCCAATGGGCGCTGAGGCCCATGCCTTGAAGCCCGGCCGGGCCTGTATCCGTCCCGTGCAGCCCCAACGTGATCGTAGGAGGCGGCTCGGTCGGGGGCAGCAGGATCGCCGCACCCTGAGGTGGCTTCCGATCGACCCGCAGCCATAGCCCTTTCTCGTCGACAATGAAGCCCTCGGCGGTCTCCGCGCTGACGGTCAGGGTGGCTTCAGCCCCGATCCCGGCGAAGTCCAGAGCGATGCCCCAGCCGTCGCTGGGATCAGCGTCCTCGCCCACACGCCGCCCGTCGGCCCAGAAGATCACCCGCCGGATGGCCTCAGGCGGGGTCGCGTTCACACCGAGCCAGACGCCGGATCCGGTGTGGAACCACCCGTTCCAGGGACTGGTAAGCCCGATACGCACGGGCGGCGGGTCGCCGGCATGGTACACCTCGGCGCCCGGATAGTAGTGAGCCAGAAGCTGCAAGGCATCCCATCCATATCGGGTCACCCAGCGGTAGGCCCCCCACTGGCTGAGGCCATGTCCATGGCCGCGACGAGGGCTACCCAGGCTGACAGGGTCCGGCACGGCGCGCAGGTAGGGGAGCCCGCCGTCCACCGTGGGATGGCCGTTGTCCGCGCTGTACATAGCCAGGATGGGGAAGCCATCATAGGCGATATGCTGTCCCTGGGTGGCGGTCACCGCCGCGTCACTGGCCGGATGCGTGGCGTCGCACATGACCTGGAAGTCGGTCCAGTCCGTGACGTCGAAGTCCGGCCTCTCTTGAAGCACCTGGTACCACGCGTAGGTGCGGGCGGCGATGGCCTGTGCGCGCAGGACGGCTTCGGGCCAAGAAGCGGGCACCTCGGCGGGCACGACGCGACGCACGTACTCTTCAAAGGGGATCACGTCGATAGCCCAGGCGGGGCGAGCCCGACAGGGGTTGTCGGGATGGTGGAGGACGCGGATGGTGGTGGGCGGGATGTGGGTTGGCGGGTATGCGGGTTGGCGGGTGAGCGGGTGAGCGGGTGAGCGAGTGAGCGAGTGGGCAAGTGGGCGAGTGGGCGAATAGGTGAGTGGGCGGGAGGATCGGCGGTCGAGATCGTAGAGCCAGATGGTGTCCGCACGCAGGTAGGCGATGGCGCGGCCGTCAGGTGACCAGCGCGGCGCGTGGGCGCCGTCTCCTGCGATGCGTCGGATAGGACGGCCTTGCCCATCTGCCAGCCACAGCTCGGAGTATCTCATCGTCTCGCTGCCCGTGGGCGCGCGCTCAACGACGATCCAGCGGCCATCCGGGGAGGGATAGGGGCGGCCGAGGATCCACCCAGCCTCGCCTAGGGATTCGCGTAGTCGTTCGAGGGCGGCACCAGATATGCTGAGGGATTCGTGCCGCGATTCCGGGGTTCTGGGCGCTGGGGCTTTGTCTCCCACGGGGATGCGTGTGTTCCCCCAAGGAGTTGAGACGATGATGGCGTCCCCCTCATTGGTCCAGCCGAGCAGGGTGGCCGGGATGGTGGATGACGAGCGATGGGAAGACGAAAGACGAGAGACGAAGGACGAAGGAGGGAGGATGGAAGCTGAAGGGCGGGAGGTCGAGGCGTGGGCGCGCGAGAGCAACGATATGCTCAGAAGGAGGAAGATGAAGACCGAGATCAGCGCGCGGAGCCAACGATCGAGACGCATAACGGCCTCCCGCCTTTCAATATGCCCCTGAGGGCGATTCCTGTCAATAGGGCAGTGGGGGCAGGATGGGGAGGCCCCTTACCTTTTGCGCACGATCAGGCGCATGCCCTCTCGGCCGATGACCTCCACCTCCTCACCTTCGGGGATGGGGCCCTCTTGAGCGATGGCCTGCCACAGCTCGCCCTGGAGGAAGACGAGGCCCGTGGGATTGAGCTCGGAGCGAGCTAAGGCTTTCTTCCCCATCAGGCTTTCAAACCCGGTGGTGGGCCGACGGCGTTGCGCTCCCACCGCTTTGGCCACGGCGAAAGCGAAGAAGCCCGCGGTGGCCAACGAGAGCGAGATGATCGTTGCCCAGGGCACTTCGACATCGGGCACGTTGAAGAGGATGGCCGCGCCGAGGACGAAGGAGGCGATGCCGGCTGCCGTGAGGATCCCATGTGTAGGAGCCTTGATGTCCAACACGAAGAGCACGAATGCCAGGATGATGAAGCCCAGCCCGGTCCAGTTGGCGTCCAGGGCCCCCAGTGCATAGAAGGCCAACAGCAGCGCGACCGCGCCCATGATCCCGGCCACATAGCCGCCCGGGTTCGACAGCTCGAAGAGGATAGCGTTTAAGCCCAGCGTGAGCAGGATGGCGGCGATAGTCGGGTTAGTGATCGCGTTGAGGAAGCTCTCCAGTGTGCCCAGCGGGATATGGTTCACCTGGGCGCCTGCCGTACGCAGGGTGATCTCCCGGCCGTTGACCTCTACCGTGCGGCCATCCAGCTGGCGCAGCAGATCATCCAGATTGGTCGCGATGATATCAATAACGCCCAGCTCCAGCGCCTCATCCGCGGTGGCAACGGCGGCCTCCTCCACGGCGCGAATGGCCCATTCCGTCGCCTTTTCGCCGCGGCGCTTTGTCATATTCTGAATATCGGCCACCAGATCCTGGGTGATCTTACGGCGGATGGTCTCCCCCAGGTCTTCACCTTCGGCACCCACCGGGCTAGCTGCGCCGATCCGGGTGCCGGGCGCCATGGCGGCGATGTGCGCGGCCAGCGTGATGAACGTGCCGGCCGAGCCCGCGTGTGCCCCCCTCGGGGTCACATAGACGATGATGGGGACGTTCGCGTTGCGCATGCGCTTGGTGATCTTGCTCGTGAGCTCGACGGAGCCCCCGGGCGTATCGAGTTGGAGGATGAGCGCCACCGCGCCATCGCGCTCGGCCTGGGTGATGCCCCGCTCGATGTAGCTGACCAGCACGGGGGTGACCGGGCCCTTAAAAGTGAGCACGTCCACCTGTGGCCCGTTTTGGGCCATGGCGCTCATCGCCCAGAATAGCCAGCCCAGGAGGGCGAGCCATGAGCTAATCCGTAGCCGCCTCACCGATCGCCTCATCACCTTTTATCCCTCTCTCAGATAACCCGAGGCCATTATACGTCAGGAGGCATGGGCACACAACCGATGTGATTATTCGGACGTGGCCGCCGTGCGCTCGCGCGCCCGCCACGCGGCGTAGAGGACGATCGAGCCCGCGACGGCCGCGTTGAGCGAGGTGATGCGGCCGCACATGGGCAGCATGACCAGCCAGTCGCAGCGCTCACGCACCAGCCTGCTGACGCCCCGTCCCTCACTGCCGACTACCAGCGCCAACGGCCCCGTAAGATCCGCTTCCTCCAGGGGCAGCGCGCCCTCTGTACGTTCCAGGCCGACGACCCAGATCCCGTCCTGTTGGAGCTGGGAGATAGTCTGGCTCAGATTGGCCACCTGGGCGACCCTCAGATGTTCCACCGCGCCCGCGGATGTGTTGCACACAGCCGGGGTGATGCCTACCGCCCGGCGCTTGGGGATGATCACGCCGTGGATGCCCACCGCCTCAGCGGTGCGCAGCAGGGTCCCGAGATTCTGCGGGTCTTGTAGATGATCCAGCATCAGGAGGAAGGGGGGCTCATCTCGTTCCTGTGAGATCTTAAGGATCTCCGCCAGGTCAGCATAGGGATAGCTGCTCGTCTCCAGAACCACACCCTGATGATGGACGGGCCCCAGTCGGTCCAGCTCGCTGCGGCGCACCATCTGGACGGGGATGCGCCGTTGGCGCGCGGCATCGATGATCTCGAGGATGATGCCGCGCTCTTGCACACCTTCCGCTAAGAGCACGCGCCGGGCATGACGGCGCCCGGCGCGAAGAGCTTCCAATACAGCTTGACGTCCGTAAAGTATCTCAATCACTTGAACCGCCAGTTGGTCCCGTGAGGCGTGTCCTCCAACACGACGCCCAGCTCGCCCAGACGATCGCGGATGAAATCAGCCAGCTCCCATTGCTTGGCCTGACGGAGGCGGGATCGCACATCTACCAGGAGCTCGATAAAGGGGGTGACCTCCTGGGCAGCCGCCTTGGCCTTGGGCTCCGTCAGCCGCAGGCCGAGCACGCCCGCCAGCTCTCGCAGCGTGGCCTGCGCCTCGGCGAAGGGGGCTCCGCCGCCGCCCGCGTCGCGGGCGGCGTTGATGGCACGCACCAGGTCGAACAGGGCTGCCAAAGCGGCCGCCGTGTTGAAGTCGTCGTCCATGGCGGCCTCGAAGCGCTCTCGTGTGCGTTTGGTCTGTTCCATGAGCGCGTCAGCCTGCTCGCCTTCCGTTATCTGGCCGACGCTGGGGCGCAAGGCTGTGCGCAGGCGCTCCAAGGCCCGCTCGCCTTGCTCGATGACCTCCTCGTTGAACGTCAGGGGGCTACGATAATGCGAATTTAACACGATCAGGCGCAGCACATCCGCGTCATGCTCGGCCAGGAACTCCTCGATGGTGACGAGGTTGCCCAGCGATTTCGACATCTTCTCGCCGCCGAATTGGAGCATCCCGTTGTGGACCCAGTATCGGGCGAACGGCAGGCCCGTGTAGCTCTCGCTCTGGGCGATCTCGTTCTCATGATGAGGGAAGATGAGATCGTTCCCGCCGCCGTGGATATCGATCTGCGGTCCCAGGTGATGCAGGTTCATCGCCGAGCACTCGATGTGCCAGCCTGGCCGACCCGGCCCCCATGGGCTGTCCCAGGACGGCTCGCCCGGCTTGGCCGCCTTCCACAGGGCGAAGTCCAGCGGGTCTTCCTTCTTCTCGCCCGGCGCGATCCGGGCCCCGCTGCGCAGCTCGTCGATGTTATGATGGGAGAGCTTCCCGTAGTCCTCGTCCTTACGGACCCGGAAGTAGACATCACCGTTGGCCTGATAGGCGTATCCCTTTTCGATCAGCCCTTGTATGACCTTGATGATGTGGGGGATCTCATGGGTGGCGCGCGGGTACACCGTGGCGGGCAATAGATTCAGCGCCTGGATGTGATCCATGAACTCCTGGATATACCGCTCCGCTAGGCGGATAGGATCCTCGCCTAACTGCCTGGCCCGATCGATGATCTTATCATCCACATCGGTGAAGTTCATGACATGGATGACCTTGTAGCCCTTGTGTTCGAGGTAGCGGCGGATCACGTCGAAGACGATAGCCGACATGGCGTGCCCCACGTGGGCCTTGTCATACACAGTGGGGCCGCAAACATACATACGGACGATCTTGTCCTCGAGCGGTTTAAACTCTTCCTTACGACGGGTCAGCGTATTGTAGATTCTCAACGTCATCGTGTTCGACTCCTCAACGAGATACACCCGATCAGGATATCCGTTCTCAGAAAGGGGATCATTATTTACCATCAGTGTATCCTAACCCACCCATTCTGGGCAAGTCCGGCCTTTTATACAGTTATCCTATCACATCATCTTTGCTCTGTCGTAAGGGGATTGTTGCGGAGATCTAGACGCGGTTGTGTCGGGATACCAGCCAATGCATCAGGAAGAGTAACCCAGGCGCTGCGAAGAGGGCGGAGTATGGCCCTTGGGGAGGCCGCCCAGCTCGGGCCAGCCAGAGCAACTCAACCATCGCGGTATGGAGAGCTACCGACGGGTGTCTCATTGGTGCATTCTCCAACCGCCGCCAACGTAAAGCAGTTGACCCGTCACCCAACGGGCCTGCTCCGAGACGAGGAAGACGACCACGTCAGCTACATCGTCGGGCCGGCCCACGCGGCGAAGGGGAGTGTCGACGGCGATCTCGGCTTCCTTCTCCGGCGTGATGTAGCCTGTCTGAATGGGACCTGGGGCGACGATGTTGACGGTGATCCCGTATTTGCCCATCTCCGCCGCAGCGGAGCGGCTGTAGGATTCGATGGCGTGTTTGCTGGCCGCGTAACTGACGTTGGCGACGTGAGCGTGAGCGGCGTCCGTGCTTATATTGATGACGCGGCCCCATCGAGCGCCGCGCTGTAGGTATCTTTTGAAATACTCGGCCATCAGGAGCGCATAGGCGCGAGCGTTGACGGCGAAATGGGCGTCGATGCCGGTCGCGGTGATGAGATGCACCCCGCCCTCTTCATCGCTCACCAAGGCCGGGTCAAACGTCTCCAGGACGCAGTGCGTGTGGTTGTTCACCAGGATGTCCACGGGCCCGAGCGCCTCCTCGCAGAGGTCGAAGAGGCGGGGGATGTTATCGGGATCGCCTAGGTCAGCCTCATGCGCAAGGGCGATGCCGCCTTGTGAGCGGATCTGGCGGATGAGCGGCTCGGCCGACTGCTGTTGCATGGCACGATACAAGATATCACCGCCCACGCCGGCCTCCCGGGCCTTTCGAAGCTCTTCCTCCGAATAGGGGCATGGGCCCCGGTAGTATGTGATGAACACCTTTGCCCCCTGCGCGGCGAGCGCTTTAGCGGTGGCCGCCCCGATGCCATGGTTGGCGCCGGTGATGAGGGCGACTTTACCCTCCAGATGTGGATCGATCACGGGGTTCTCCTCTCATCATGGGAGTAGGGGCGACCTGCAGGTCGCCCCTACAGTTATGCAAAGAGTTGTTCTATGAGCTTTATGGAGGCATCCATTGTGGACGCCCTGGGCTCACGATCCGGCGGCCATCGCGCGCGCGGCCGCGATGATGGCCGCCGCGGCCACGGCGCGTGAGAGGCGTCCCGTATTTAACGTCAGATGATAGAGCGCCGGATCGTCCCAATGGACGTCGTAAAACCGGCGCAGATACTCCGCCCGGTTACGATCACTGGCCCGCACCTTACGCCGGGCTTCTGCCAGGGAGATACCCTCACGCCGCTGTACGGTGGTCACCCGCTGCTCAAACGGCGCGATGATGGAGACATGGAGCACGCCGGGCCGGTTGGCCAGGATGGCCTGTCCTCCGCCTCCTATGATCAGCACCCGTCCCGTATCCGCCAGGCGGTTAACCACATCCTCCAGGATGCGTACCGATTCAGCCAGGGCGATGGAGGCTGGCGGCAGAGGAGGCGCGAAGATGCCGTCCAGCGGCCCCGCGCGAGGCGTCAGGATAGGGAACAACTCCCGTTCGCTGGTGGGCGTGGGGGGCACGCTGCGCAGCGCTTTCGTGAGTTGCTCTACGAGATCGCCGCGGCCGATCAGCTCCAACTCCTCCCAGGCCAGCTCGGAGACCCCCGCGGCAACAGCCGCCCGGCGCAACCGGGCGTGATCGACGAGATCGAGATCAAGAACCTCCGCGACACGGCTCGCGATCTCGTCTCCTCCACTGCCAAGCTGACGAGATAACGTGATTACCATCATGATACTGGTTAAAGCTTATGAAGATTGTGAAGAGGGCGTGCTGTTTCCGTTGGGTTGGGCGAAGATCATGCGTCCAGCGTTGGTCTGTAAGACTTTGGTGACCATGACCTCGATCTCTTGGTTGATGAATTGGCGGCCGTTCTCCACGACCACCATGGTTCCATCATCGAGGTATCCAACGCCCTGTCCCTGTTCTTTTCCCTCCTGGATGATATGCACCCTCATCGTCTCGCCGGGCAGGACGACCACCTTGACAGCATTGGCCAGTTCGTTCACATTGAGGACAGAGATCCCCTGAAGGCCAGCCACCCGGTTGAGGTTGAAATCATTGGTGACGATAGGGCAATGCAACCGCTGGGCCAGCCGGATGAGCTTCTCATCCACATGTTGAGCGTCCTCGACGTCCAGATCGACGATGCGGACGGGCACGACGGATTCCCTCTGCATCCGGTTCAGCATGTCCAGCCCGCGACGCCCCCGGTTTCGACGTAGAGGGTCTGGGGAATCGGCGATATATTGCAGCTCATTTAAGACGAATCGGGGCACAATCATCGGCCCTGGTATGAAGCCCGTGTGGCTGATGTCCGCGATCCGGCCGTCGATGATGACGCTGGTGTCCAGCAGCACTGGCGACTCGCCTGGCGCCGCGATGCCACCCTCTTTGAGTGCGCTCCAGCGATCTCCGAAAAGGGCGAAGATCTCCTTCTGTCGCAAGGTCATGACCGTGATGCCAAGATAGCCGAATACGAGAGCCCCTATCATGGGCAGGATCTTGCCGAAAGGAGACGGGAGCAAGGAGAGAGGCCAGGCCAGCAGGGCGGCGATGACGAGCCCTACGGCGAGGCCGATGGTGCTGGCCAGGATTTGCTGCGGTGGGAGCTGTCGGATCGTGCGCTTCATGAACGCTGCTGGCTCGAGAATCAGCCAGGGGGCGATGAGCGCTCCAATCAATGCTCCTATCGCCGTCGATGGGATGATCCAATGTGCAGATCCGGATGTCAGCGATGGCGAACCGGTGATGACGGCGCCTACCTGCCAGCCGATGAGGCCGAAAACGATAAGTCCGATGATCCGAACGATTAAGCTTGCGCTCATCCCGGAACTACCTCCTTGCATAAGTGCTATTCGGTTGTTAAGCGTGATATGATGAGATGTCCCTCCTTTCCGTGAAATGTATCGGATGATCGAAAATGACAGCAATAAAGCGACGGCTGATGGCGTGATACGTCTCGGTTGTGAAGAGGATAGTCGAGGAAAACGTTTCAAAATGTCCGCAAGAGGTCGCTTACGGATCCACGCCGCGTGAAAAGCGGCTTCAGGCCTCCTCCCGGGCAGCGAGATGAACTTGTCGCCATCCGTGGTAGCACCGATCGGCTGATGGGGAGCTACCAGCAAAAGCAGTGGTATGACGGATTACTATAATCATACACGATTTTGTCTCCCAATGCAATAGCTGTTGGAAAATCCGGCCGCGATTCATCCCTCATTCGTATCCCAGCGCCCGTAGGGCGGCCTCGGCGGCCTTACGCTCATCCCAGGGCGTCTTCTCCGTGCCATAGATGATGCAGCTCTCATGCCCCTTGCCGAGGAGCAGGATCACATCGCCTGGCCGCGCCCGACGCATCGCCTCGGCAATGGCCTCGGCGCGATCGGGGATCTTCGTGTATCCATCCCCTTCTCGCTTCCCGGCTCGCTCCACGCCCGCGGCGATCTCATCCAGGATAGCCCACCGATCCTCCAATCGAGGGTCCTCATCGGTTAAGATCAGGAAGTCGCAATAGCGCCCGGCGATCTCCCCCTGGATGGCCCGCTTCTGGCGATCCCGTTCACCTGCGCTGCCGAACACGGCGATCAGCCGACCTCTCGTCAACGGTCGCATGATCCCCATCACCTTTTTGAAGGATTCCGGCGTGTGGGCATAATCGATGATAACGGTGAAGGGTTGGCCGCGATCGACGATCTCCATGCGGCCGCGCACGCCCTGGAAGCGGGCCAGCGCGTCCTGGCAGACATCTGGGGGGACCCCTTGCGAGAGGCCGACGGCCAGCGCGGCTAGCGCGTTATACACGTTGAAGTCACCGACCAGGCGCAGCGTGATATCCAGCTCGCCCCAGGGCGTGTCGGCTGTGAACTGTAGGCCCGAGGAGGAGGCGACCACATCGCGGGCGCGGATCATGGCCGATGGATGCTCCCTGGCGTACGTGATGACCTGGTCGGGAGCGCGGGCGATGAACATGCCCGCGTGGGGATCATCCAGGTTGACCACGGCTACCTTGGGGATGCCCTTGTCCACGCTTTCGCCCAACATCTCGAACAGCCGGGCCTTGGCCAGGCGATAGGCTTCCACCGTGCCGTGGAAGTCCAGATGTTCATGCGTGACGTTGGTGAGGACGGCGACGTCGTACTCGCAGCCGTCCAGGCGGTGGAGCGCCAACCCGTGGGATGTGCTCTCGATCACCGCGTAGTCACAGCTGGCGTCCACCATATCGCGTAGTAACGCTTGAACCTCGGGCGCTTCGGGCGTGGACTGGCGTGTATCGTTATCCCATGTCCGTTCGCCCACCTTAAAAGAGACCGTGGTGATAAGGCCGGTGCGATGCCCGGCGGCCTCCAGGATGTCGCTGATCATGGTCGTGGTGGTCGTCTTCCCGTCCGTGCCGGTGACGCCGATGACGCGCAGCTGGCGGGCTGGGTGGTCGTAAAAGGCGGCGGCCAGGGGGGCTAGCGCGGCGCGTGAATCCGCGGCCTGGGCCCAGGGTATGTTGACATCCGGTGGGGGCGGCTCTTCGGCGACCACGGCGACGGCGCCGCGTTGCAGTGCGTCTGGGATAAATCGATGGCCATTGACGTGAAAGCCGCGAATGGCCACGAAGAGATCCCCCGGCTGGACGCGGCGGGAGTCGTACTTCAAACCGGTGATGGGGATATCGACGTCACCATGAATCCGAACTTCGTCAAGCTCGGCCAGCAAGTCACCAAGGCGCATAGGCCCCCTCCGGGCAGGTTTTTCGGCTTACGATTGCCAAGCGATGGGTCTCATGCTATATTGATTGTAGACTGGAGGTCTTAACGGCATCGAGTTCATTATACACCACCTAAAGGAGGAAGTTCCAATGTTCTCCGTTCCTGGCTACTTGTTGGAGCGCATCTACGTCAAAGGTAGTCTGAAGAATACCGAAGAGGGATTTCAATTCCAGATGAGGAACGTGGTGGATTCGGGTACGCTCAGTCGGGTGCTCGCCCTGGAGGTGGATGGGGAGGAGATCCCGTTGGAGGATGTGACCGTCGTGACCGGGGAGAAAGTGTTATCGGCCACGGAGGTCACGCCCAGTGCGCCGTTGCACTTCCCGGTCGGCAGCACGTTGACGGTGGTGGTGAAAGGCCGAAAGCTGGATCCCGGTGAACATAAGATCAACCTGCGGGTAAATACCTGGGAGGTGGGAGCGATCACGATACCCATCAAAGCCGAGATCGGCTGATCGATGGGGGAGGGTCGTTCGGTTCGCTCATGTTGGTATGCACGAGACACAATGAAAGGGTAGGGGCGCAGCGCCGCTGCGCCCTTCCTCATCCCAGAACCACGGGAACCCATAAATAAGAATAAGGGGGATAAAGCATGGAATATCGTCCGCTGGGCCGTTCAGGGTTGAACGTCTCCGTCATCTCCATCGGGACCTGGGCGATCGGAGGGGAGAATTGGGGTAAAGTCGATGATCAGGATTCGATCGCCGCGATTCGAGAGGCCATCGATCAGGGTGTGAATTTCATCGATACGGCCGATATCTACGGGAAGGGGCATGCTGAGGAGATCGTGGCGCAAGCCATTGAAGGGCGACGGCACGAGGTGATCATCGCTACGAAGGTGGGGAATCGCTGGAATGAACGCGGCGAGGTGTGGCCCGACTGCAGTTACGATTACATCATGCAGGCTGTCCAGGCCAGCCTGAAGCGTCTGAGGACGGATTACATCGACGTTTACCTCATCCACAGGCCGGATCCCAACACGCCGATTCAGGAGACGATGCGGGCCCTGGAGAAGCTCTATCGTGACGGCGTCGTCCGGGCGGTGGGGGTCTCGCGCTATAGCCGTGAGCAGATCGAGGAAGCGCAAAGATGCCTCGACCTCCACGTCGCTCAATATCCGTTGAGCATCTTCAGGCGTAAGGAGATCACGCCCATCCTGCCCTTCTGTCGGGGGCACAACATAGGGGTGATGGCCTACGCTCCCCTGGCCAAGGGGCTGCTCACTGGCAAGTTCGATGAAAACACGACGTTCCCGGAGAACGATCTACGCGCTCACAGCCCGATGTTTCAGGGTGAAGCGTTCAAACGGCGGTTGGAGGCGGTGGACAAGCTGAAGCCCATCGCTGCCAAGTATGGGAAGACCCTGGCGCAGTTGGCCATCAATTGGAACCTCTGTCAGCCGGGCGTCACGACGGCCCTGGTGGGCGTGAAGACGCCAGCTCAAGTCGCGGAGAACGTCGGCGGGGCCGGATGGCGGCTTAGCCCGGAAGACCTGAAGGCGATCGATGAGATTGTGGCCGGGCTGACGGATTTGGATAAGTGACTTCAGAACCCCGGCTTCTCGAAGAAGCCGGGGTTCTAACGTCCCTTATTCCTCGGGCAGGGTGGCCTCCGTCTTCATGAACTCCCGAAGCACCGTCGTGGCGTAGGCGCCCTTGGGGAGCGTGAAGGAGAACAGCAGCCCGTCGGGATGGGGCTCTATGGAGAGATCTTCCAGGAACAGCCGGGCCGCGCGACGGCTGCCGTCCAGCCTGGCCTTGCGCAACATCTCGATCGTCACGCCGGCCGCGGAAAGGACTTCCCGTTCCAACTCGCCGGGTATCCCGCTGGCCCACCGCATGCGAGCCCCGTAGATCGGGCCCGTGTAGGTGATCTCGCGGCGCTGAAAGCGCGGCATCTCGGCTTCCGCATCCGCGACCTCGAAAAGCCCCCCGGTATCCGTCTTCTTGGCGATGTCCCCGGTGAACAGCCGATCGAACCAGCCGCGCTCGATACGCTCGGCCAGCCAGATGTTGAACAAGGCCGCCTGATAGGCCGAAAGCAGGAAGCGTCGCAGCCAGCGCTCCCGCGGCCCGCGTCCAAACAGTACCTCGCGGCCGCGCTGGGCGTTGTCGCCGTTCACCCCGAAGCGTTGAGCCCCATAGTAGTTGGGAAGGCCGCGAGCACGGAGCGCCTCGGCGATCGCTTCAGCGCGCGGCAGCGCGTCCGGATGAGGATGCAAGACGACGATGCGGAACCGATTGCCGAGCAGGTGTCCGGCCCTTAGCTTGTTCCGGTGCCGACGGACCCACACGACCTGAACGGGGAGGGCTTCCTCGATGCGCCGCGCGACGGCCTCTTCGTCCATCTCGCGCAGGAGTAGCGAGAACGTCTGCGTGACGCGGGCGTGTTTGTCCTTCAGGCCGGCGCAGCCCACGTCGATTTCCCGTAGCCCGAACAGTTGCATGAGCCGTTGTTGTAGCGCGCGGGTCGTCCATCCCTCTCGGGTGATCCGTACGTAGAAATGTTCGCCCTCTCCGACGGGTTCGTACAGCGGGATCTCCTCGACGATGAAATGGGCCGGCTCCGCTTTGATCTCCCCGCCGATGCCAGGCAGCTCGGCCGTGATGAAGGGTAAAGATTGAATCCTCGTCAGATCTGCGAGCTGGGTCTCCATAGCGGGGCCATTGTAACATAGGTCATGCGAATGTGGTATAATCTGGCTTGAAGGGCTCCGTGCGGTCAAGGTGAGGCGATGCCTCGACGTCGGGGAGGGGACGATGGCACGATGGGAGGAGGGCGCCCTGGCGCATGAGGGACAGGACGCCGGGCTCCAGGGAGAGGGCCTTATCCCTGATGAGAACGAGATGCTCCGGGTGTCAGGGGAAACTGAGGGTGGGCTCGACGAGAGGGATTTCGAGGCCGAATTGGCGCGCCGATTTGCCGAGGATGGGCGCTCGGCGGCCCCTGATCGGCGGCCGCGATGGGAAAAACAGGCGAGCGATGCAGGCGAAGGCATGAGGGCGGAGGGCTGGGGTGAGTTATTAGAGGGAGATATATACGCTCTACCCAGGGAGGAAAAGGTCATGCCGTCCGCTGAACCATCGAAGGACCTGACGCGAGACGATGTGATGTTGACGGAGACTGTCTTCGTGCCGCCCGTGGCACGGCCGGCCGAGCGAGCGCGTGGCCCGGAACCGCCTTATGAGGCTCCTCCTCAACCCATCCCCGGCGAGGGAGAACTGCCGGAACCTGGCGTGGAGAGGCCGCCGCTAGAGGAGATCCCAGCCGAGCAGCGCGAGGAGTGGTTGACGCGCATCGGCGAGGAACGCCTGCGACAGCTGCATGAGGAGATCGGGCAGCTGTATGACCAAGCCGCGGAACAGTTAGGAAGCCAGCGTGAGTTGTTAGGGGAGGTCCTGGATCAGTTACGAGAGGCGCGGGCGATCCTGGTGGAGCGCCCTGAGTACTTCGCCGAGGCGGAGTATCGCGTGCAGCAGGTTCAGGCTGTGCTGACTCGTGTGGCCCGCAGCCGGGAATGGGGGGCCCGCTATGGGCCGCGTATCCTCCTTTACGAAGCCATTTGGCTGGCCTTGCTTCTGGGCACGTTTATCGTCGCCAGCGTTTTCTCCGATCCGATGACGGAGTGGCTGGCTCGCGTCTCCGGACGGGCCGTCTCCTCAACGCTGGTCAGCCAGGCGATCCCCTTCCTCAGCACGTTGTTATGGGGCGGCATCGGCGGGGTGGTCAGCGCCCTATGGAGCCTGCACTGGCACATCTCGGATCAACTCGATTTCGATAAGGATTACGTGATGTGGTATCTGGAGCAGCCGCTTCTGGGGATCGTCCTCGGCGGGATCGTTTACCTCATCATGGGGACGGGCTTCCTGGTGCTGCAGACCGATCTGACCGTCGAATCGGCGAATCTGGGAGCGCGGCTGCTCCCCTCGACCCTCGCCTTCGTGGGCGGGTTCCGACAGAACCTCGTCTATTCGCTGATCGATAAGATCGTCCAGCTGATCAATCCTCGACAGGGCTAAGAATCCAGAGCCTGGCAAAACATTCAGAAGCCGGGGTTCTTCAAGAACCCCGGCTTCTCATTTCGGCTCGCCCCTGCCTCATATATGAGCGATCACATTAGATGGACGCGAGCAGGCGATCATCTGCCCAGTATCGGCGTGGATTGCGTCTCCTCCGCCCAGAGATCGACCTCCCGCAGGCGCGGGTTGGGCGTGATGCCCGGGATACGGCCACGCTTGGCCACCGGCCTCCCCTCTATCTCCTTGATGTCCGCCGTGAAGTCGATCGGCGGGGCTCCGGAGATCGCCGAGCCGACCCCAAAGGCATCCACGGGAGCCTGTTGCGCGCGGAACAGGCGGATTCTCTCGGGATCGATCCCGCCGCTGACCACGATGCGTACATGGCGATATCCGGCCTGATCCAGGCGGGCGCGCACCTCCTTCACCAGGTCGGGTGTCACCCGGCCGCGCTCGGCCGGCGTGTCCAATCGCACGCCCCACAGTCGGTCTCCCATGGCGGCCGCCACCCTCAAAGCCTCTTCGGCTTCATCCTTGAACGTATCTACGAGCGCGATGCGCCGCACCTCGGGCTCGATGTGGCGATCGAAGGCCTCGGTCGCGGCCACCGTGTCGCCGAAGCACAGGATCAGCGCGTGGGGCAACGTGCCGGATGGTTCGATGCCGGCCAACCGCGCCCCGGCGGGCGTCGCACAACCAGCGCACCCACCGACGATAGCGGCATATTCCATACGTGCGGCCACGTCAGGATGGACGTGACGGGCGCCGAAGGAGATAACGGGGATATCGCCAGCGGCCTCCACGCAGGCCCGGGCAGCCGTCGCCCAACCGGTTTCATGGGCCAAGATGCCTAATATGGCCGTCTCGTAAATGGCGAAGGAAGGATAGGGGGCCGTGATGCGGAGGACGACCTCCTTTGTGTCCACGGGCACGCCCTCGTCGAGCGACCATACCTTTGCATCTCGAGGTAGCACGCGACGTAGCAGGGCGT
The DNA here is from genome assembly GCA_011176545.1 of Caldilineae bacterium. GTDB lineage: Bacteria > Chloroflexota > Anaerolineae > DUEN01 > DUEN01 > DUEN01. The sequence continues at coordinate 23,187 of DUEN01000037.1, forward strand.
GCACCTCTCGTATGCCGCATAGCAGCCCGGCCCCGTTGGAGAAGATCTCCATGGTCACCGTAGGCGATAGTCCTTCTGCATCGAGGATGCGCTTTGAGCGGATGAAGTAGATATCCGCCGTCTCGCCATCCAGCACAGCCTTGGATGGTGCGAAAAGTTCGTCGTTCATTGCGCCATCTCCAGAAGCGCGTAGAATCTTACCCGAGCATTGCTCGGTGATAAGATGTCTCCTTTTGTTAGGACCGTTGAAAGACCCTCACCCCCGGGTTTATAAGGGGGTTTTGTGGCGG
>DUEN01000038.1 GCA_011176545.1 Caldilineae bacterium
CGGGGTATTCGCGCAGACGGTCCACTGCTGACTGGCTGGTGGCCAGGGCCTCGGCTCGTCCCTCCGTCCAGCGCCAGAGCCACACGGGATCCAGATGAGCCTGGCCGATCATGTGTACGGTGATCTTTTTCATTCTCCCTCGCTATCCTTTGAGACCAGTTAGAGCGATGCCCTCAATGAAGTAGCGTTGTAAGAGGAAGAATACTAGCATTACAGGCAGCACCATCAAGGTAGAGGCGGCCATCAACTGCTGCCACTCTACTGTATGGGTCTTGTAAAAGTCCTGTAGACCTAGGGCGATGGTCTTCTTCGACTGGCTGCTGATGTAGATCAGTGGCCCCAGGAAGTCGTTCCAAGTCCACTGGAACTGAAAAATAGCCAACGTCGTCAAGGCAGGCTTCGACAGAGGCAGCATGATTCTCCAATACTGACCAAACTCCGAACACCCGTCTATCCTGGCTGCATCGAAAAGCTCGGCCGGAATAGTCTTGAAGAATTGACGCAAGAGGAAGATAAAGAAAGCGTTGCCAAAGAAGGCAGGTACCCAGAGAGGCTTTAACGTGTCTACCCACCCAAGCTTTCTAAAAGTAATGAAGAGGGGGATCATAGTGACATGTCCTGGAAGCATCATGGTTGCCAATAAGAGGGCAAAGAGCACGCGGCTACCAGGTACGTCATAGCGGGCAAAGGCATAGGCTACCAACGAGCAGGAGAGCAATGCTCCGACTACATTGAGGACAGTTAGATAGAACGTATTGCCAAAGTAACGTAGCAACGGGACTGCCTGTAGGGCATCAACATAGTGTCCGAACTCGATGGGATTCGGGATTAAGGCGGGAGGCCAGAGGAACAGTTGGGCGTTAGGCTTCACGGAGGTTGTGATTAGCCAGTAGAAAGGAAAAGCGTAGAACACTGCCCCGGTGATGACGACGATATGCAGCATCAGAACCACGCTGAAGCGAATAACTCGTTGTAAATTCACAACACGTCTGAGGACAGCTTGGTCTTGAGGACGCGCCCTAGCTACTACAGATCTATTGGCCCCCATAATACACCCACCTTGTACCCAGGCGAAACTGAACGAACGTAAGGGTCACAATGATAATGAATAGGAACCATGCCATAGCAGATGCGTATCCCATCTTGAAGTAATCGAAGGCGTAGCGATACAGGTAAAGGACATAGAAGAGAGTGGAATCGGCGGGTCCCCCTTCAGTCATGATATATGACTGAGTGAATACCTGAAAGCTGCCAATGAAGCCCATGATGAGCGTGAAGAAGATCGCTGGCGAGATCATGGGAATTGTAACATGACGAAACTTATTCCACCAGTTGGCTCCATCCAGTTCCGCCGCCTCATAGAGGTGTACGGGTACTCCCTGCAGCGCGGCCAGAAAGATCACCATGTTGCCACCCACGCCAGTCAGGCTCATCAAGATAAGGCCTGGCTTTGACCAGACAGGATCCCCCAGCCAGTTGGGCCCTTTGATTCCAAAGAAGTGAAGGAAAGTGTTGATCAGACCATATCTAGGTTGCAACAGCCATATCCACAAGATTGAGAGTGCTACGATAGGCATGATGGATGGCACGTAGAATGTTGAACGGAAGAAGGAGCGACCTCTTAGATCCTTGTGATTCAGCAACAAGGCCAGGATCAGAGCCAAGATTATCCCCAATGGGACACCCAACCCGGCATAATATGCCGTATTCCATATTGAGATCCGCAGCAGTTTATCCTTAAGCATTTCCTGGTAGTTGTAGAGGCCCACAAATCGGGTAGGCATTAGCACGGAATAGTTAGTCAGGCTGAGATAGAGAGATGCGATCATCGGACCGAGATTAAACATTAGGAAACCCAAGATCCACGGCGATGCGAAGATGTAAAACCAAAATGTATTACGGGCACGTAACCCCTTGAAAGCTATGCTTTTCACGTGAATCCTCCGCACCCCATAGACACAGTCGCAGGCCGGCGGTCCGCCGGCCTGCGACCTTTCGTGCTTGCTTTGGAGCTATGCTCCTACGCTGGCCCAATATTCGTCCAATGCTTTCTGAACGATTTCCTGCATATCCTTGCAGGCTTCTTCCGGAGTCTTCTTGCCGTACAGAACCCAATCACGCCCAGTGCCGGGGTAAGTCCAAAGATCTTGTATTTCCTCCGCCACCGGCGTAACGGGCCGGAAGTTGGCGTATTCCATGGACTCGTTCGCCATCCTGCGGAGCTCCGGATATGGTGAACTGTTGATGAGTTCATCGCTCAGCGCGGCTTTCTTGAGACAGGGGATGACCTGATAGCGAATTCCCGCGTCCAGGTGGGACTCGTACGAATTCAGGAAGTTCAAGAACTCGAAGGTGGGCTCGAGTTGCTTCGCTCCTGCGGGGACGGCCCAGCAGAAGCCGCCTGCGAAGCCGGTGTACTCGTCCTCCTTGCCACGCATCCGCCACGGTGCCATGCCGAACTTCAAGTCAGGATAGTACTTGGCGAAGGTGCTGAGGTTCCAATCGCCGTTCACCATCATGGCCAACTTCCCAGCGCCGAAGGGCGAGAATCCGGCTACAGTGGGCCACCCGGAGCTGAACTCTGATGCTTTCTCAATCCCACCAACCGCCTCGACGCAATCGAACTCCCATTGTAGCGTCTCTACCAGCTTGGGATTATCCATCCAGGCCGTCCGCTCGTCCTTCATGTACTTGGCACCGTTGGCCCAGGCATAAACGTAGTCCCCTCCATTGCCATAACCGAGGGTCTGGCATGGGATGAAGCCCATGACATCAACCGAGCCATCGGCTGCCTGTTTGGTCAACTGGATGGCCAGGTCAATCATAGCCTCCCAATCCTGGCTTGGCGGTGGCGTGTCGGGGTCGAGGCCTTCCGCCTCAAAGATCTCCTTGTTCCAGAATATGAAACGACCATCGGTCTCAAAGGGGATAGCGTAGACGTGTCCAGCCCATACTGCCTCCGCCCAAGTGGCTGACCAATAGTCCTCTGGTTTGACGTTATATTGAGCCACAAAATCATCCAAGGGGGTGGCGCCCCCACGGCCAGCCCATCCGGCGACTCGGAACCTGTCCTGGATTACAATGTCCGGCGGCGTGCCTCCAGCGCTGGCCGTGAGCAGCTTGGGCGTCATCTCGCCCCATTTGAAAGTCACAAACTCCACCGTGACCTCTGGGTTTAGCTCTTTGTACGCGTCGATTCGGCCCTCAACCCATTCGCTGAACCCCTCCGCCCAGAATTGTAAGGTCACAGCAACCTTGGCTGGCGGTGCTTCTGGCACGGCCTCCTCAGGTGCCGGAGTCGCAGGTATTGGAGCACACCCCGCGGCCAGCATGGCACCCATAGTGCCAGCGCAAACCCGCAAGAACTCGCGACGTGAAAGAGCTCTGCTTATCATGGTTCCTCCCTCCCTTCCTGATGAAAGGACTTCTCCGCGCGAGACCACGTTATCTATCCTCCCAGTAATCACCTCCTTTCAGAACGCGCGTTGGTGCTGTTCGCATGTAGAAACCCGGAATTTTCAGTTGACAGACCAGATTTGTTATTGTGCGGGCCACCCTCTTTGCGTTCATGTTAAAAGTTCGGGTTTTTGAATCTAACTCCACTAATTATGATTATACTGCCTGGCTGGCGACCCATCTGCACCCGGCGGCCGCCAAACGGCCAAGAACTGGCCAACCTTGACACTCCGTTGCCCGGCGGGCATAATGTGTATATGGACCGCCATGTGTTTGCCAGACTTGTCAAAGAGGCTCTGGTTCACCTGTATGATCAGGCCTACCTTCAGTGCCATCCGCTCGCTGAGCTCCTGGTCGCCGACCCAGCTCAGGAACTGGGAGGCATGACTCTTCATCGCGTCTTGCTCGAGGCGATCGAGGCCCTTCGGCCGTCGCCCCGAGTGCCCCCTTCTGCACCCATCTGGCGTCCTTATCTGGCCCTCTATCTGCGCTATGTGGAGAACATGACCACAGATCAGGTGGCCCAGGAGCTGGCTATCAGCCCTCGCCAGTTGCGACGGGAGCAAGCGAAAGGGCTGGAGGCGCTAACCGAGCTCCTGTGGGACAGGCATCGGCGGTTGCAGGAGCAATCAAAAGGGGTTGAAGCTGAGGAACCCTCTTCTCTTCTCGATGAAGAGGTCGCCCGGCTGAGCTCTGCTCGCTCCGATCACTTTACATCAGTGGACGCGACGGTGCGCAGCGTTCTCGCTACTCTCAGAGAATTGGCGACCCGTCGGCACGTCTCCCTTGCCATCGCCTTGTCGCCTGGAGTGCCCCCAACGTCTATCGATCGCGTCGTGCTTAGGCAGGCTCTGCTTAACGTGCTGACGTATATCCTAGATCGATGTACCCACGGCGCGATCGAGCTGACATCTTTGGTGGCGGATCAGTGGGTGGAGTTGTCTATTCAATACAAATCGGGCCAGGAGATCGCTTCCCCCGCCGCGATGGTCAAGGAGGACGATCGGTTCCTGGTGGCCTCCCGCCTAATCGGGATGCAGGGAGGACGGATGGAGCTGAAGGCCGATGATGGGCTTACCGTCCGTCTCTTCCTGCCTGCGCGGCACCCGCCCACCGTCTTGGTGATCGATGACAATCCGGATGTGATCCAGCTCTTCCAGCGATATCTGGGTGGAGGAGCCTATCACGTGGTAGGAGCGACCAGCAGCGAAGAGGCATTACGGTTGGCGCGCGAACTTCGTCCTTATGCCATCACGTTAGATGTGATGATGCCTACTCAGGACGGATGGGAGCTCCTTCAGAACTTGAAGAACCACCCAGTGACTAAAGATATCCCCGTGATCGTCTGTTCCGTCTTGCGAGAGCGTGAACTGGCGCTGTCCTTGGGAGCTGCGGATTTTCTCGCCAAGCCGGTTACTCAACAGATGCTGCTGATGGCACTGGGACGGTGTGGATCAAAGCAGGGGAACGTAGAGCGTCCAGACTTGCCTTGAGACAGCGCATCAGCTCGCCCACAGACATCCCCTCACGGCGGGTGATGCCAACCAATCCAGCGGTAATCACCTCCTCGTCTTGCCCCTTTGCAGTGACCACGATGACCGGGATCTCCCGCAGTCGCTCGTCGGATCGCATGTGCTCCAATACTGTGTATCCGTCCACCTCTGGCATCAGCAAGTCCAGTACTACGGCATCCGGCTGGTGTTCGCGTAAGATCTCCAGCGCCTGCACGCCGCTGTAGGCCTTCCATACGCGATACGGTCGCGGCGCCATCTGGACCATACGGCTTAGCAGTTGCACCACCTCTGGCGCGTCGTCCACGATCAGAAGGCTGTGCACGTCAGGTCCCAGCTTTTCGAGCGCGGCCAGGAAATGTTCGCGTGAGACAGGCTTTACCAGATACGTGGCGACGCCGTCAGGTTTGGTGGCGATGGTCCCGCCGCGCAGCGTGCAAACGACCACCGGCACGTTGGGAAGTCCTTCGCGGGCCTGCCTGAGCTGGAGCCAGCCAGTTTCACCGGATGGTGCAATCACGATTAAGGCATGGAAGAGCTCTCGGGCGGCCAGTTGCCGTGCTTCGTCCTCATCCGCGGCGTGCACCACCCGATAACCGTCCAGGTATCTCTCGAAAAGCTTGGCCGTCGCAGGCTCCGGATCCACGACCACAATGGTCTTCTGACCCTCTTTGTCTGGGGGGAGGTGAGCCCATGTCTCCCACTCAGGCGGCAGCCGGCTAATGCCTAGATCTTCCCGCAGCGGCAGGCTGAAGTAGAAAGTGGTCCCTACCCCTGGCTTGCTCTTGACCCACATCCGTCCCCCGTGTAGCTCCACGAACTTCTTACTGATAGCTAGGCCCAGGCCGCTGCCAGCGGCGCGCCGCCGGATGGACCCATCCAGTTGTCGGAACTCCTCGAAGACTTTGGGGATGTCCTCTTCAGCGATCCCGATCCCTGTATCGGCGATGGCCACGGTCACCTCTCGTTTATTCGCCGTCGCGGTGATGGTAACGCCCCCCTGGTCGGTGAACCGGGCCGCGTTATTAAGCAAGTTGATCAGCACTTGCCGAATACGCGTACGGTCAGCCGGCACAGTTGGCAGATCGGATGGGATGTCCATGGCCAGATATAGCCCCTTGCTCTCGAACAGATGCGCGATGGCACCGAGCGCTTCGGTGATCACTTCCGACAGGGAGATAGGTTCCTTCGCCAGTCCCATGCGCCCCGCCTCGATCTGGCTCAGATCCAGGACGTCGTCGATCAGGTTGGAGAGATGTCTGGCGTTGCGGTAGATCGCCTGTACGTCGCCGCGATAGGCAGGAGGCAAGGGTTCACCATAGGTATGGGGTGCCAGCGCCATCATCTCGCTGAAGCCGATGATGAGATTGAGCGGAGTGCGGAGTTCGTGACTGATGTTGGCGGCGAACTCCGCCTTCAAACGGCGAGCCTCGTCAGCCGCCCGGCGGGCGCGCTCCAACTCGATGGCCATGGCCTCCAGGCGTCGGTAGGCCAGATCGAGGTCCTTGAGCGCACGGCTCAACTCGCCTCTATGCCGCCTGAGCGCCTCGCTCTGTTGTCGCGCGCGTTCGTAGCTCATCCAGGCCCAATGCATCGTCATCCGGAGCGGATACATGGCGACCCAGAGTAGCACGGCCATGAGGAATGAGAATATCCCCGTCTTCCACACCATCGACGCCGGGATCAGAGGGATCGTGGGCAGGGCGACGCTGGCCTCCAGAGCGGCGATGGTCAGTCCCGCCGCCAGAAATCCGGCGCCCGGGCCGATGAGCATGCTGGCGACTCCTACCGGCAGGGCCAGCAACAACAACGCTGAGGCGTCCGCGTGGGCCCAGGCTGCCAGGAAGATGCCGAGCACCATGCCTATGATGTAGATGCACGTCGCCGGAAGGAAGCCCCCACGAGAGGTCAGCCAGTAGGCGAACAGGCTGAACGCCACTAGCGCGATCGGGCCGCTCCAGACCTGGAAATCGACGATCTCCAGCCATCCTGTCAAATAGCAGTACCACAGACCTCCAACCAGGCCACCAGCGACGATCAGCCTGCGCAGAGTGCTCATGCGTAGCCACAGGATGTCCTCGTGGTATGGCCATCCCGCTGAGCCTTGAGAACGCGCCAACATGATCATGAGAGCCTCCTCGCATTTCGCTCGGAGCACTAACTCTCCGACGAAAGTTATCCCCGGCTTGGCCCGCGAGGCCAGCGCGAGTTAGGCCGGGGAGCGAGCAACCGTCCGGCTGGCTTAGGATCACATGTCCTCGGGCCGCGTCCGATCCTCATTGAGGATCTCACGCAGCCGCGCCCACATGCGCTCGACCATATCCGGGCGCTCGTCCGCCTCGTTGTGGATCTGGCCGATGTCCTTCGACAGGTCGTAGAGCTGGGGCCTATCCGAATTGCCCAACTCGATACCCGTCGTGGGGCTGACCGCGGGGCCCGGGTAAGGCGGGATGAAGGTCCAGTTCCCCTGGCGGAGCACGGTCTTCGCCTGGATCCCCTCCGTGACCAGCTCCTCCCGTCCCTCGCGGCTCTCGCCGAGCAAGGCGGGGAGGACGTTGAAGCTATCCGGGGCCGCATCGGGGGGAAGCTCCACGCCGACCAGCGCGGCGAAGGAGGCGAAGAAATCCACATGGCTGACGATGGCGTCCATCACGCCGGGCTTCACGCGAGCAGGCCAGCGCAGGATGAACGGCACGCGGGTGCCGCCGTCGTAGAGGCTGTACTTCCCGCCGCGGAGCGGCCCCGCCGGTCGATGACCATCGCAGAGCTCCACGGCCTGATCCTGATAGCCGTCATCCAACACGGGGCCGTTGTCGCTGGAGAAGATGACGATGGTGTTCTCGGCCAGCCCCAGCCTGTCCAGGGCGTCGAGGACCTGGCCGACGCACCAGTCCATCTCCACGATCACGTCCCCGCGCGGGCCAAGGTCCGTCGCCCCTACGAAGCGCGGCGCGGGTAGACGCGGTACATGCGGCTGGTGGAAGGCGTAGTAGAGGAAGAACGGCCGGTCCTTGTTCTCCTCAATAAAGGACAACGCCTTATTCAGGAAAACCTCCGCCATCTCCTCGTCCACCCACAGGGCGGATCGCCCGCCGCGCATGAACCCGATGCGGCTGACGCCGTTGACGATGGTCATGTCGTGCCCGTGGCTGGGCTTCATCCGCAGGAGTTCAGGATGATCGCGGCCGGTCGGGACCTCCGGGAACGGGTTCTCGCTCCCGTAGGACACTTCGATGGGATCGGAGGGGTCCAGCCCATCCACGGTACGTCCGTCGATATAGACGCATGGCACGCGGTCGTTGGTGGCGGGCAGGATATATGACATGTCGAAGCCCACATCCAGCGGCGTGCGGGATAAGGGCTTGTTCCAATCCAGGTCGCCCGCGCCGAGGCCGAGGTGCCACTTGCCCACGATGCCCGTGGCGTAGCCCGCCTCGCGCAACATCGAGGCCAGGGTCGGCGTTCCAGGCGGGATGATGAGCGGGGCATCACCCGGCAGGATATGAGCGTCCTTGTTTCGCCATGGGTAAGATCCCGTCAGCAGGCTATACCGGGATGGCGTGCATGTGGCGGCCATGGCGTATCCCTGCGTGAAGCGCAGCCCCTGGCTGGCCAGCCGATCGATGTTCGGCGTCGAGATGTGGGTGGCGCCGTAACATCCGACATCCCCAAAGCCCAGGTCGTCGGCATACATGATGATGATGTTCGGACGATCCAAGCGATCGCTCATGAGAGAACCTCTCCTTGAACACATCCTGCGTCTATATCGGAATAGACAGCACAACCCTTGTATGGGAGCGACCGGCTGGTCGCCCCATACGCGTCAAGTTAAGCGAAGTCGTGCGTTCTGTGATCTAAACAGCCTGACGTCACATTATACCCCACCCCCCTGTAGTCCCCCCTCCCCAATCCGCTTCGCTGGGGAGGGGGGATGAGGGTCGTCTGCAGCCAGAGCGCTTGGAATTGAATGCCTGATCGCAAGGTGATACGTGAAATGGATTTCGTCTCTATGAGCTAAGACTCCCTCAGCATCGTTAACTTGATGCCTATGGGGGCGACCGGCTGGTCGCCCCTACATTCTGCAAAGACGACACATGTGTTGTCTACGCTCCTGTCGTGTATGCCGACTCCTAATCGTTGGTAGTCAGGCGCGCCTTCAACCAGGCGAACGCGGCGGCCTGCATCTCCAGGTCGAACTTGTGGGGGCCGGGGTAGAACTCGCCGACGTAGTTCTCCGGATGGCCCACGCTGCGATAGTGTGCGGCGATGCGCTCATGCGCCGCGCGCATACCCTCCTCAGTGAACAGATCGTCGTCCAGGTCGTACTGGACCATCAACGGGGATGGCGCGCGACACGCGGCCAGGTCCGGCCAGTCACCGTAGCGGGCCCATGTTGCCGGGAAGAACATCCACGTATGCGAGGCGACGTTATGATCCAGCAGGCCTTCATACGTGCTCATCATGCCCACGACCACGGCCGCGACGATCCGATCGCAGGTGGCCTGCAATAGCGCGGCGCGGCAGCCCCCGCCCGACAGCCCCACGCACCCGATGCGCTCGGGGATGATGTCGTCTCGTGAGAGCAAATAGTTCACCGCCACCCGATCCTCATAGCTGACCACACCGGCCAGCGTGGTCCCGAGCAGGGAACAGTACTTCTCCACCAGGTGCTCGTGGAGCGAGGCAGCCGCGTTGTAAAGCCCGATCTCCTCCGGCGTCGAGGCGTCCCGCCAGTAGGGCATGATGACCTGGGCGTAATTTCGTTCCCTCTCTGGCATCGTCTCCAGTGGGAACCGTCGGCTGCCCCAGAGGAACGTATCATGGATGAGGACGACGAAGCCCTCCTTCGCCAGCGCGTTGGCGAAGGCGCGACCGCCATAAGCCCGCTCGCGATGGCTCACCACCACGGGCTGGGGATCCTCCGGCCCATCCGCGATCTTCTCCTTGCCGTAATACTTGAAGCCACCGTGATCGTGCAAAGCGACGATGGCTGGCAGCGGCTCTCGCGCGCCCGCGGGCTTGAGCACCCAGGCATGTGTGCGGGGACCATACCCCACCGACCAGGATACCTCCTCCCCGACGAGCCCGTCGCGCTCCCATTGGCGCTCCGTTCGTACGTCGATAGGCTGCTCATCCCCCAAGGAGAATCCCAGGACCTCCCGCACCCGCCGTTGCGTCTCGGGGCCGGGCGGGGCCTTGGGATAGAGCGGGCGGACCTGTTTCGCTGCCGTTACCCAATCGCTGAAGATACCCAGATGCCGATATCCTTCGCTCATCTTCGCTCCTCCGAAAGCGCTGATGTCGTCTCGATGTCGCTCGTACGTCGTGAAGGCTGTGGTACGGGCGAGGCGTCACTTCACCCGTCTACGCTACGCGCGGGTCGCCTGCCCATCCGCGACCTCGGGGCCGACGGGGGCGAAGCGGAACATGCCGTATTGCGCCTGATACATGTTGAAATCACCCGTCGCTCGGATGATCTCCCACATCCGAGCGGCCATCTCTTCAGCTATGGCCTGATGGCTGGGATCGCCGGCCAGGTTGTGCATCTCGTGAGGGTCCTCCTCCAGGTCGTATAGCTCATCCTCGTCGAAGCCGTTGAAGACGTATTTGTATCGGCCGCGCCACAGGACGCGCTGCGTGTAGAAAAAGCGCTGACCGTGCATCTCGGCGAAGGCCTCATCCGTCCATGCGCTCTCCTCCCCTCGCAGGAGCGGCACGAGCGACCGTCCCTGGCATGAGAACCGCTCACCGGTGGTGAGCTCCGTGATGGTGGCGGCCAGATCGATCAGGCTGACGATGTGGTCAATGCGACGGCCAGCGGGGATGCCCGGCCCCTTCACGATCAGGGGAGCCCGATACGCCTCCTCGAAGGCGGGGACGCCCTTGAGCATCAGCCGGTGGGCGCCCATATAATCGCCGTGATCGGAGGTGAAAACGATGACAGTGTCCTCCGCCATCCCTAGCCTCTCCAGCGTCGCCAGGATGCGCCCCACCTGATCATCGATGAGCGAGCAGAAGGCATAATAGCAGGCCGTGGCCTCCGCGAAGTGCGCCCATTCCATCTGATCCCAGACCCGCTGGACACGGCGGTAGATGGTAGGACGATCGGACAGATCATCTTCAAAGCTGGCCGGCCGGGGGATATCCCGCGAGTTATAGCGCTCATAGTACATCTGCGGGATCACATAGGGATCGTGTGGCCCCTGGACGCTGACAAAGAGCGCCCATGGGCGATCGGGCTCGCGAGCGACCTGCTCGAGAAACTCGATCCCTTTGGAGAAGTAGTAATGCTCTCGCGTTGCCTCGACCGGCTCATCGGTCACGCCATAGAGGAGAAAATCGCGGTAACCCTTCTGTTGGACGGCGTACCGGTGGCGGAGGTGACACTCGGCGGGATCCAGGCCGAGTGCCTGGCGGTGACGACGATATCCCTCGCTGTCAACCTCGTAGATGTCGAAGCCGAAGCGCTCGAGCTGAAGCGAGCGCTCGATGTGCCACTTGCCGAAGTAGGCGGTGCGATAACCCGCACGCTGTAGTGCCTGGCTCCAAAAGGCCAGGTTGGGCTTGAGGGCGGCCCGGTAAGGCTCGACGGTATGCGTGCAATCCACCATGCCATGGCTGTGAGGGAGCAGCCCGGTCATCAGGCTGGCCCGGGTGGGCGAACAGATGGGGTTGGGCACGTAGCATCGGGTGAAAAGGGCCCCCGCGGCCGCCAACGCCTGAAGATGAGGCGTCTGACAGGGGGTATTGGGCGATATCGTATCCGCCCGCTGCTGATCAGTCATGAGGAAGAGCAGGTTGGGACGTGGCATGATGAGGACCTCCAAAGTGTAGCGTCGGATGAGCTATTCCCATTATACCAGGGATAACCGATCCTGCGAACCTCATTTCTCACCGGTAGCGCCTCAAGGCTTCCAGCCAGAAAGCCGCCACGAAAAAACCCTTGACTTCGCCTGGGCTCTATGCTAGAATGGCCCCGAAAGTCTTAATTGTAACTTTTCCTGCCCAAACTGAATTGTGTGAGAGGGAACAACACATTTGCCTGGCCTCTTGTCGGTGCCTTGTTCGGGTCGTAGCTCTACGCTAGGATGAAGTCCTCCGCGGTTGTCAGGTTTTCAGAGGTTGAAAGCGTCTCAAGGGCGAGCTGATATCCCCATCGTCTGTCAAACCCTTGTCGGCCTATCTCGGGTGTCTGTTACCCACCCGCCGGATATGATATAGGGAGGTGAGTCATCTCATCGGCAGGGAATGTCTGCTGGCAGCTATCCAGGCGGCGTGTTTTCTATTGCCGTTGACTCGGGTGGAGAAGCTCTCGGATACGTTCCTCAGGGAGGGCGATCTGTTAAGGGTCCCCGTCCCATGGACTTTTGAGGAAGCGGTGCCATTCAGCGCCAAAGAAGCAAGGAGGGAAAAATGAGCACACGAGGGATCTCCCGACGGGAATTCTTGCGCCTATCCGCCATCGTCACGGCGGGCGCAGTAGCTACGGCCTGCGCGCCAGGCACGCCCGCGCCGACACCGGCCCCCGAGCCCACGCCGACGCCAGCTCCTAAGGAGGCCGCTCCCGCTCCAGAGGGGCCGCCCAGCAAGTACAATGAGGCGCCCATGCTGGCCGAGCTGGTGAAGCAGGGCAAGCTGCCGCCGGTAGACGAGCGACTGCCCAAGGAGCCGTTGGTCTCGCCGGTCGTGGAGGAGATCGGCCAGTACGGAGGTACCTGGCGCCGTGTCTGGTTTGGCCCCTCGGATGCGTATGGCATGTGGCGCCTCCGCCACGAGACCTTGCTCACCTGGAGTGAGGACAGCACCCATGTGATCCCCAACGTGGGCAAGGCATGGGAGATCAACGAGGATGCCACTGAGTTCACTGTCTACCTGCGCGAGGGGATGCGCTGGTCCGACGGCGCGCCCTTCACTGCTGACGACATTATGTTCTGGTATGAGGACGTCCAGCTCAACGATGACCTCACGCCTGTCAAGCATCCTCGCCTCAAGCTGGGCGATGAGTTCGGCAAGATCGAGAAGATCGACGACTACACCATCAAGATCTCCTTCTCCCGATCTTACGGCCTCTTCGAGCTGCAGATGGCCAGCGAGTTCGAGCCCTACGCGCCCAAGCACTACCTCAAGCAGTTCCACATCAAGTACGCTGATAAGGCCAAGCTCGACGCCATGGTCAAGGAGGCCGGCTTCGACGAGTGGTATCAGCTGTTCCAGGACAAGAACTCCTGGGTCAACAACCCGGATCTGCCGGTGCTTGGCCCCTGGGTGAGCGCGGGTGAGCCCACGGCGAGCCAGTGGCCCGCAGAGCGCAACGCATACTACTGGAAGATCGACGAGGCTGGCAACCAGCTTCCCTATATCGATCGCATCGTGCATGAGCTGGTGCAGGATCGAGAGTTGGTCGCGCTGAAGGCGGTCGCGGGCGAGATCGATATGCAGAATCGCCACATGACCGTGGACAATCTGCCCCTCTACATGGAAAACCGGGAAAAGGGAGACTATCGGGTCCTCATGTGGCCGACCACCCAGGGCAGTTCCTATTGTCTCATGTTCAATCAGAACTACGACAAGGACCCCGTGGTGGCCGAGTTCCTGCGCAACAAGGAATTCCGTCGAGCCCTCTCCCTGGCCATCAATCGCGAAGAGATGGTCGAGATCATCACCCTGGGATTGGGCGTCCCTCGGCAGTCAACCCTGCTCCCGGAGAGCCCAGGATATAATCCTGATTGGGAGCGGACCTATGCCGAGTATGATCCAGACCGGGCGAATCAGATGCTCGACGCCCTGGGGTTGGATAAGCGAGACGCGGAGGGCTTCCGGCTGCGACCCGATGGCCAGGGGCCGCTTACTATCGTGATCTCCCATCCCACCAACATCGCGATCGATCCAACGGAGCTGGTCAAGTCATACTGGGAGGCGGTGGGCGTGAAGACGGCCATCGACTCTCAGGAGCGGTCCGTGCACTACGAGAAGATGCACGCCAACGAGCTCCAGGTCGCGCCATGGGGCAATGAGGAGATGATCTATCCGCTCCTCCTGGTGTACCCGTGGTGGGTCATGCCCTATGGCCTCTCCTCCCGCATCGCGCCGCTATCTGGCCTGTGGTATCAGAGCGGCGGCAAGCAGGGCGTGAAGCCGGAGGGCGACCTGCTCAAGGTCATCGAGCTCTACGAGAAGGCGAAGGCCACCCCGAGCGAGGATGAGCGATTCGAGGCGGCCATGGAGATCATGCGGCTCAACGCGGAGAACCTCTGGACCATCGGATGCTACGCCGTGCGGGAGACCCCGGTGATCGTAAAGAACAACTTCCGCAACGTGCCGGAGAAGCACCTCCATGGCACGGTGAACGGCTCGCCCGGCAACGCCAACCCATGGACATGGTTCTTCAAGCAGACCTGATCTCTCATGAGGCGAGCGAAGCAGCCCGTCACCAGTCATGGTGGCGGGCTGTTTTCCATTAGCGTCGGGTTCGGTTCACCTTCTTCACCGCAAAGAGCGCAAAGGACGCAAAGGTGGCCAAAAGATTTCGTCTGACATCAAAGTGTTTGAGACGGCTTTTTGAAAGCCTTAGCGCCCTTTGCGTCCTTTGCGGTTCCTCTGGCTTTATCATGACGATAAGGGCTTCAAGTCCGGTGGGAAAGAGCCAGGAGTCGTTCCATGCACACCCTGCACTACGAGGATATGGACTGGGAGGAACTCGGCCCCTGTACCCTCTACATCGATCGCGTGAAGGAGATCGTTCCCGAGACCTTCCTGATCGGGGATAACGGGGAGTCCCGCTACATCATCGCCTGCCCGGATATCCCGGTTTATTTCGATCTGGCCTATGCCCTGCAGGAGGCGATATCGGGCTCGATCGAAGGGCCCACGCGCGTGATCGCGGCGGGGGAGATCTCCGAGGAAGAAAAACGGAAGAACCACATCATCGCCCTCGGCGACATCAACTGCAATCCCCTCCTCGGCGAGCTGTATCACTTCTATTACGTAGCGGTGGACC
The DNA here is from genome assembly GCA_011176545.1 of Caldilineae bacterium. Taxonomy (GTDB): domain Bacteria; phylum Chloroflexota; class Anaerolineae; order DUEN01; family DUEN01; genus DUEN01. The sequence continues at coordinate 14,965 of DUEN01000038.1, forward strand.
ACGCCTACCCTGGCCCGGGTGGGTACGTGCTGCAGACGGTATATGACCCTTGGGGGCATGGCACCAACGTCATCGTCTGCGGCGGCTCCGATCTGGCCGGGACCCGACAGGCGATGCAACGGGCCCTCGCGTCCCTCATCCGCGATGGCCGGGTGTGGTTCCCCCGCCTGCACGACATCGTGATCAGCGAGAGCTTCCGTGAGCGCTATCCCGCCGTCACCTTCGAGTGCACGCCGGAGTACCGGCGATGGGCGATCGAACATGTGTATGAGCGGCTGGAGCAGGGGATGCATCGAGGGGCCACGCCCACCGTCGCCCATGCCGGCCTCATGTATCACCTGACAGGTGACGAGCGATTCGCCGAGTTATACCGGGATCTCTTTAAGATCCTGTATCAGGCCGCGGTCAACGATCCGGGGACGGGGCCATGGTCACCTTGGGGCTTCGACGCCGATTTCCAGGCGGTGCCCATGTTGCAGGCCTGGGACGTGGTCGAGGAGGCTCCCGTCTTCAGCGAGAGGGATCGCCTGTACATCACCAATCATCTCCTCTGGTACGTCAAGTACATGGCGGAGCACGCGCAAAGACACCGTCCGCAGCGGCCCCGGTCCTCTCGACATAACCATTACACCTTCGCCGCCCTGGGGGTGCTCTACGGGGCCATCTATTTCCGGAAGTATTACCAGTACCCGGAGGTCGAGGAATGGCTGGCGCTGGCGGATGAGTGCTTCCGGGTCCAGGCTGAGGCCTTCAAAGCGAACGAGGATTGTAACAGCTACCAGTGGCTGACGTTCTACCACACGCTGAAATACGCGCTGGTGCGCCCGGATCCCACCTTTATCACCAGCGGGCACGCGCGCCAATGCCTGGATCTGGGTATCGCCACCATGGACAACCTGGGCTATCAGGTGCCCTATGGGGACTGCCGGGAGTACGCGGGCACGTTCTCCGAGGTTCCATTCTTCAAAGCGGTGGCCTGGCTGTTGAAGGACCCCGCCTATCAGCCGGTATTGGAGATGAAGGAGCGGGCGCGGCCGGCCTTCAACATCGATGGGCTATACCCCGTCGGATACGAATATGAGGTGCGGTTGGGAGAGGGCAGGCCCCTGAGGCGCTTCTTCGATGTATCGGCCCTGCCCGTGGATCCGCTCTATTTTGAGACCTTCGACGGGCCGCAGCATATCGAGTATGAGAAGGCCTTCGACAAGATCGTCTTCCGGCATTCGCTGGATCCGGAGGACGATTACCTGCTCCTGGATGGCCTGTCCAACGGAGGACACCTCCATTATGATGGCAACTCGATCGTCCGGTATACCAGCAAGGGGCGCATCTGGCTGGCCGATGCCGACTACATGAAGGCACCCCAGAAGTTTCACAACACGCTCCTGGTCTTCAAGGACGGCCGCGGGGCGCTGATCCCGCCCTATGTGGAGCTGGGGCATACCGCGTGGCTTAAGCCGTTCGGATATTCGCGGAGCGTCGTGCGGGCGTATGGCGGGACGGACTGGACCCGGCGTGTGTTGGAGGTCCGCGGCCGCTATTTCCTGGTGATGGACGAGGTGGTCGCGCTGGAGCCAGGCGACTACGATCTGCACTGCGTGTGGCGGTCCGTCGGCGATGCCGCGCTGGATATAGACCAGAGGGCGTTCCTGGTGGATCAGGACGGCCCGCGGTTCGAGCTGCGCTGCGCGCCGGGATACGCCGCGGCCACGGAGTTGTCCTATATCGAGGAGCCCATGATCTGGGGCACCTGGGATCGCTATCCTTATCACGGCCGGTCGGCGGACGTGAAGGTGCTGAAGGAGAAGGCGGCGGTTCGGCTGGAGAAGGGGGAGCGCTACGCGTTCTTCAATCTCTTCGGCGCGAACGGCCCATATCCCGCGCTGATCCGGCTGAGCGAGCGGGCGGTCCACCTGGATGACCCGGACGAGCCCGCCCTGCTGGGCGCTGGCGATGAGCTGGGCGCGGTGATCGAGGGGATGGCCACCGATGCCGACTTCATCTATGCCTCTGAGCGTCGGATGTTCCTGACCAGCGTCTCCCGGCTTTCGCTCCAGGCGAGCTCGCTGTTCGAGTCGTCATCTCCGGTGGACCTGACGCTGGATCTGGACAGCGGCCGGGCGGTCGTACAGGCGGGGGACAAAGTCGCTCTACGTCTCGGTCCGGAAGAGGAGACGCTGCTTCTCGCCGCCGGCGGGCACGAAGTCCAGGTCGCATGGCAGGGCGTGATGCGGGAGGCGATCGCGCGGGCGCTGCGGGGATCCGCGCGACAGGCGGCGGCCGCGCCGGATCGAGGGCGGATCAAGGTGCGGCAGCGGCTGGCAGACCGCGAGCAGGGGACGATAGCCTGGCAGATGCGGTTGCCCGAGGGCCAGACCCCATACTCGCTGTGGCTGGGGGAGGCGGGCGAGTCCGAGGGCGCGCCCTTCTACGTCGGCACCGCGGAGGGGACGCTGTTCTGTGTCGCGGACGGACAGGTCTGCTGGGCGTTCCGCTGCGGAGGACGGGTCAACGATGTCACGCTCGCCGATGTGAACGGCGACGGCACGCCCGAGGTGATCCTGGGCTCCGCGGATCACTACGTTTACCTGTTGGATGCGTCCGGCCGGGAGATATGGCGGCGTGAGCTACCTTATTACATGCACGAGCCGACGGTCGAGGCGGTCCTGGTGGTGGATCTAGAATTGCCGGAGGGCAAGGCGGTCCTGGCAGGATCGAACAACTGCCACGTGCATGCCTTTTCGCCTGATGGTCGCGAGCTGTGGCGCTACGAGGTGATCCACGGCGTCAACGATCTGACCAGCGCGGATATGAACGGCGACGGCCGGGATGAGGTGCTGGCGGTCACCGAGTGGTGGACGTGGCACTGCATCAACGCGGCCGGCGAGGGGCTCTGGCCGACGTGGTCCGTGCGACCGCGCTATGGGCCTGGGGCCAACGTGGTGCGTGCCGCCGACGTGAACGGCGACGGCGTCCCCGAGATGATCTGCGGCGCTATCGACTCCTGCGTATACGCCTTCAATCACGCCGGCGAGCGGGTGTGGGAGTTCTTCACCGGCGAGGAGATCCGTTCCCTGGCGTGCGCGGACCTGGACGGCGATGGCGTGCCGGAGATCGTGGTCGGCTCCATGAACGGGTATGTCTACGCGCTGGACGGCTACGGCCGGGAGATATGGCACTGCGGCTTAGACGATCCCGTCAACACCGTGGTGGTCCTGGAAGGTGGCGATCGGCCTCTGATCGCGGTGGGCACCGATAGCTCGCTCGTCTTCCTGGTGGACGCGAGAGGGCAGGTGGTCGCCTGGGCCGATGTGGGCCACGCGCTGCGCGGGATCGCCGCGCGGGTCGCGTCCGATGGCATTGAAATCTACGCGGCGGCCCGGGACGGCCACCTGGCCAAGCTCATCTTGCAGAGATAACCTCTGAAGTCCGCAGCCATCCGGGCGGCGCGTTTTCAACCGCCGCCTCACGCATGGAGGTGAGATGACCCGATTCAAGGAGTACGTGGAGAGCCTTCGACCGAGGACCTGTCCCGAGTCGGGCGCGAAGATCACGCAGTTGACCAGCGCCGCATACATTCATACCCACATCTACCCGGAGGCTCCGATCTTCTCGCCCGACTCTCGCTATTTCATTTATAACCGTTTTCAGAGCCTGGATGGCCCCAACGACCTCTGGCTCTGCGATGTGCAGACGCACCGCCTGCGGCGGCTGACCTATGAGGGGGCGGTCTCGGCCCCGGTGATGGGACCGGACGGCCGTTGGATGGTATACTTACATCGGCGGGGGACTACGGAATTCGCCATCAAGCGGCTGTGGCTGGAGACGGGGGAGAGCGAGACGGTGGCGGTGGCGGTCGGATACCGCCGCCCGTACCCTCTGGGCACGATCAGCCCGGACGGCCGCTGGTATGTGACGGGCGTCTGGTTACCGGAAGGGGACTTCGGTCTGTTGCGCGTGGATCTTCAGGAGGGCGCCATCAAGATCATCCATCGGGATCCCGAGATCCTCAACCCGCACATGCAGTTTGAGCCGGGCGAGGGGCGAGATCTCCTGGTCCAGCACAATCGGGGTGGGCTCCTGGATGAGGCGGGCAACATCGTGCGCCTAGTAGGCGAGGAGGGGGCGACGATCTACCTGGTGGACTATGAGGGGCAGAACCTGCGGCGCCTGGCCATCGGGAAGCCGTACAGCGCGCCCACCCAGGGGCATCAGTGCTGGATCGGGACCACAAGGCGCATCCTGAGCACCCTGGTGGAGGATCCCGAGGTCGGCAACCTGGTCACCATCGGTGTGGGCGACGAGCGCCCGACGGTGGTGGCCCGTGGGGTGTACTTCTGCCACCCCAACGCCTCGCGAGATGGCCGGTGGTTCGTCAGCGATGTCTGGCCGACGGGAGAGATCATGGTCGGCTCACTGGAGACGGGGCGTTACCGGCTCCTCTGCCACTCGGAGGCATCCTTCGGAAGGCCGCAGTATACCCATCCACATCCTTTCTTCAGCCCTGATGCCCGGTACGTGTTCTTCAACTCGGATCGCACCGGCCTCTCCCAGATCCATATGGTGGAGATACCCGATGGGTTCCTGGAGTCGCTGGCCGAATGAGGGAGGAGTGTTATCTGTTCCAGTTATGAGCAGATCTGATGATCTCGTTCTATTGACCTTCGCGTGGCGCAGGCAACCTTCAGCTTTCAATCAGATAAGCTTCCGGGACCGAAGTAGGGGCGACCGGCCGGTCGCCCCTACAGGACCCCGTCATTCCCTGGAAGCCAGGATTCATGTGTTACTTTGCCTAGACGAAGATTTACTAGGAGGGATGGACTGATGCTCGGGTATATCGTTCGTAGGGTGCTTTACATGATCCCCACACTCATCATCATCTCCGTCATCGCCTTCATCATCATCGAGCTGCCGCCAGGAGATTATCTCACGGCATATATGGCCAACCTCGCTTCCACGGGCACGGAGGCCAGCCAGGATCAGATCGCTGCCCTCAAACGTCAATATGGCCTCGATCGGCCATTGTACATCCGATACTTGCGCTGGATATGGCGGCTGCTGCACGGCGACATGGGGGTCTCCTTCGAGTGGAACCGCCCGGTGTCCGAGCTCATCTGGGAGCGCCTGGCCCTCACCTTCGTCATGTCCCTGCTCACCACGCTGTTCATCTGGGCGGTCGCCTTCCCTATAGGCATCTACTCCGCGGTCAAGCAGTATTCCATCGGCGATTACGTCTTCACCGCCATCTCGTTCATCGGCCTGGGGCTGCCGAACTTCATGATCGCCCTGGTGTTCCTGTGGATCGCCTTCAGCAAGTGGGGCGTGGCGCTCACGGGATTGTTCTCGCCGGAGTACGTGAACGCGCCCTGGTCGCTGGCGAAGGTCCTGGATATGTTGAAACACATGTGGGTGCCGGTGATCGTGTTGGGCACCAGCGGCACGGCCGGGTTGATCCGCACGATGCGAGCGAACCTGCTCGACGAGTTGCATAAGCCCTATGTGATCACCGCGCGAGCCAACGGCCTCTCCGAGACCAAGCTGCTCTTCAAATATCCCGTGCGCATCGCGATCAACCCTTTCATCAGCACCATCGGCTGGACGCTGCCTAGTCTTGTCTCCGGGGCGACCATCATCTCGGTGGTGTTGAGCCTGCCCACGACCGGGCCTCTCCTGCTCAACGCGCTGTTGAACCAGGATATGTACCTGGCGGGCAGCTTCATCATGATGCTGAGCGTGCTCACCGTTATCGGTACGCTGATATCCGACATCCTGCTGGCGTGGGTGGATCCGCGCATCCGATACGAAGGTTAAGCGATCCGAAACGCGAGTGTGGTGGGAGGGCACATGTCGATCGAAAAGGCCAAGCAGCTCATTAACGCGAGCTTGCGGAGGGAGCAGGATCTCACGCCCGTATCCGGGGGGGAGGAACAGATCTACGTCGCTTCCCAGTGGCAGTTGATCTGGTGGCGCTTTCGCAAGCACAAGATGGCCATGGTCAGCGTGGTGATCCTCTTCGTCCTCTATACGTGCGCCATCTTCAGCGAGTTTATAGCCCCCAACGATCCCCACGTATACAACAAGAAGTTCACCTATGCGCCGCCTCAGAGGATCCACTTTATAGATGAGGATGGGTTCCATCTCCGGCCGTTCGTATACGGCTATTCCATGAAGCGGGATCCAGAGACCTATCGGCTGGTCTACACCCCCGACCCGGCGAAGAAGTACCCCATCCGCTTCTTCGTGCGGGGCGCTAAATACAAGATGTGGGGGATCATCGAGTCGGATCTCCACCTCTTTGGGATTGAGGGCTCGGATCAGCCGCTGTACCTGCTCGGCTCAGATCGGATGGGGCGCGATCTGTTTTCCCGCATCATCTACGGCGCGCGCATCTCCCTCTCCATCGGGTTGGTCGGCGTGTTCCTGAGCATGATCCTGGGGACGTTGATCGGGGGGGTCTCCGGATATTACGGCGGGACCGTGGACATGGTCGTCCAGCGTGTCATCGAGTTGTTGATCTCCATCCCTTCGATCCCGCTGTGGATGGGGTTGAGCGCAGCTCTGCCCCCCGGCTGGTCGCCTGTGAAGATCTATTTCGGCATTACGGTGATCCTCTCGCTCATCGGCTGGAGCGGCCTGGCGCGCGTCGTCCGGGGGAAGTTCATGTCCCTGCGCGAGGAGGACTTCGTCGTCGCCGCCAGGCTGTTGAACGCCAGTGAGATGCGCATCATCCTGCGTCATCTGGTGCCTTCCTTCCTGAGCCATCTCATCGCGTCGCTGACGCTATCGATCCCGGGGATGATCCTGGGCGAGACGAGCCTGAGCTTCCTGGGCGTGGGGCTGCGGCCGCCCGTGATCAGCTGGGGCGTCCTCCTGCAGGAGGCCCAGAACTTCCGGTCCGTCGCTCTGGCGCCCTGGCTGTTGCTCCCCGGGTTCTTTGTCGTGCTGGCGGTGCTCGCCTTTAACTTCGTGGGCGACGGTTTACGGGATGCAGCAGATCCATATGCGAGGTAAGGGAAGATGGGGAACGGTGGGAAGGACCTCCTGTTGGAGGTGAAGGACCTGAAGACGTACTTCTTCCTGGACGAGGGGACGGTGCGAGCGGTGGACGGGGTGACCTTCACCATCCGGCGTGGGCAGACGCTGGGGGTGGTGGGGGAGA
>DUEN01000039.1 GCA_011176545.1 Caldilineae bacterium
CGGGGTATTCGCGCAGACGGTCCACTGCTGACTGGCTGGTGGCCAGGGCCTCGGCTCGTCCCTCCGTCCAGCGCCAGAGCCACACGGGATCCAGATGAGCCTGGCCGATCATGTGTACGGTGATCTTCCTCATCGTCTCCTCGATTTATACAAGGTTGGGCTCGCTCATACTAGCATAGACAACAAATTGTGGCAATGATGTCCTTAAGCAGCATATAGCCGAGGGTGAAGACAACGCACGTATTGTCCCGGTACCCCGGTACAGGATGTGGAGAGTGCAGCGCCGCTGCGCCCCTATCCCAGGTATAGATGGGTTAAAACGAGGAGGCCTCCCTCGACGGCGCTGAGATGTCTACAGCACGAGCAGGGGCGATTCATGAATCGTCCCTGCTCGCCGAACGGCCTCTTATACGCTCATCAGCACAATGCAGGGAAGCTATTGAAGCAACGGTTGCACGAAATCGGGCGCGTAGCGCGTCGCGCGGTAGATCCCGTAGGTCCCCTCGTCGCCGTAGGGGCTCTTGAACTCCCACACGATCTCCCCATCCGGCGTGACCTCGAAGAGTCGTCCGGGCCCCCCCTCGCAGATGAAGGTATTGCCGTTGGGAAGGCGTTGGGCGCCTGAGATGGCCGCGCTGTAGAAGCTGTGCTTGGGCGTGCCGGTATACTCCCAGACGATCTGCTCGGTGATCGGATCAAGCTCGATGACCCGGGACCAGCCGCGCCGCGTGCCGTTATCGTATATCAGGATGTGTCCGTTGGGAAGCATCGTAGGTTGATGCTGCCCATCCAGCTCGCCGGGCCCCCACGCCCAGACGATCTCGCCGGATTCGCGATCGATCACGCCGATGATGTCCAGGCTGCGGTAGCTGAAGAGGATATTCCCAGCGCGGAATCGGGGATCTTTCGCCGCGGAGGGGTTATCCGGCATCACCTCGCACGTGTTGTTGTGGGCCCAATCGAAGCGGCGTTGCTCGATCAACCGTTGGATGAGAGCGGTCAGCTCCTCTGACGGCATCGCCTGCAGGCGCTCGTCCCAGGCGCGGCGCTCCTCCACCTCTTGGCGCATGCGCTCAGCCCAGTCGATGGGGACCTCCAACCCGCACAGATCGATGAGCTCCTGGATGTGCTCTTCGCCGTGCCACTCCCACAGGAGCTCCTTATCGGGGCCGATCTCGACGATGTACGGATTACGGCGCAGTTCCGGGCCGAGCCTTGGGACCATCTTGTCGATCAAGCAATGGATCATGAGGTGGCCGTTATCCATCACGTGGAAGTCATGATCGATGCGACAGTGATATCGCCAGAGGACGGAGCTGTCGGGGGCGATCCTGTACAGTCCGGCTTGATCGATGTTCGACCGATCCCGGGTGGAGTAGTAGAGGCTCCCATCGGGTAGTAATTCCAGCAACTGGACCGCCGTATGGGCGATCCACTCATGTATGACGTGGCCCTCCATGTCGATGAGATACATGTGGGCCACGCCGCCTCTGCCCATGCGTGGGTCCTCGTAAGTATGACAGAAGAGCGTATAGCCGTTACAGCACCGATCCGGCTGGTAGATGGTGACGCCCGTATCGCGGGGATACTCTGCCATAGATATTCTCCTCCCTCCATCCGATGCCTTAGCACTCATTGACGATGCTTCCGAGGATGCCTCGCTCCTACCCTACAGGACGCCCACAAGGGGCGCCCCTCCCCCCGGATGTTTCGTAGGGGCAGCCCTCGTGGCTGCTCGACTTCTTTCTTCGTCGATCTCGTTAAATTGATGTCAACGGGGCAGGGCATGCCCCGCCCCTGCTCTACCCCTTGATGCCGGTGATGGTGATGCCCTCCACGAAGGTCCGCTGTACGAAGAAGAAGATGAGGATCACGGGGGCGATGGTGGCCGTGCTGGCCGCCATCATATAAGGCCACATCAACTTCTCCTGGAAGGCCGTTCGGAACTGCCGGAGGCCAAGGGCGATGGGGTAGAGGGACTCATCGCTCAGGTAGATCAGCGGACCCAGGAAGTTGTCCCAGGCGGCCATGAATTGCAGCAGGGCCACGACGGCGATGGCTGGCTTGGCCAGGGGCAGGATGATACGGAGAAGGATGCCTAAATGGGAACAGCCATCCACGCGCGCGGCATCCGACAGCTCCTGCGGGATGGTCAGGTAGAACTGACGCAGTAGGAAGATGTAATAGGGCATCCCCAGATAGGTGGGGATGATCAGAGGCTTATAAGTATTTAGCCACCCCAACTCCTTGAAGATAAGGTAGAGGGGGATCATACGCACCTGGAAGGGGATCATCATGGCCGAGATGCAGATGAAGAAGAGCACATCACGACCGGGCCATTGGACACGTGCGAACCCATACGCGACGAGGGAGTTCGAGAGCACCACGCCAAGGACGCTGGACAGGGCGTATTTAAGCGTGTTCATGGTATACAGCCCGAACGGGCGGGCGGATAACGCCTCCGGATAGTTCGCGAGGCGGATGGGATTCGGTATCCAGATGGGAGGTACGTGATAAACCTGCGGATCGGTCTTGAGCGAGGTGGAGATCATCCACAGGAGCGGGGCCGCGAAGATCAGGCTCAGGGCGATCAACAAGGCATATAGCAATGCCCGCCGGATGATCCTGAGGAGCGGGACGCTGACGCGCCATTGTTTGAGAATGGAACCTTCCTGCATGGTCTCACTGCGCTGCATCGTGTCAGCCTCCTAAAGCGGAAGTCTGCCAATGGTCATCAATGCTCTTCCCCAGCGTAATATACCCAGCGCGCGGATGAACGAAAGATGAGTACGGTGAACGTGACGATGATGATAAACAAGATCCACGCCAGCGCGGACGCGTATCCCATCTTGAAGTATTGGAAGGCGTTCCGATACAGGTAGATGCTATAAAACTCCGTCGCCTCGTGAGGCCCACCTTCGGTGAGCAGCCAGCCTAAGGTGAAGTATTGGAACATGCCGATCATGCCCGTGAGCATGACGAAGAGGATAGCCGGCGTGCACATGGGGATCGTCACGTGCCAGAACCTTTGGAAGGCGTTAGCGCCATCGACCAGAGCCGCATCATAGAGCGATCGGGGCACGTCCTGCAGGGCGGCCAGGAAGATCACGATGGCCGTGCCCTGGGACCACATGTGGATGAGGATCAGTGATGGCTTGGCCAGGTGTACGGAGGAGAGGAAGGGGATTACGCTCAGCCCCATCCCTTTTAACATGGAATTGATGAGCCCGTAGTTCGTATTGTAGACCCAGCGCCATACCTCGGCCGAGGCCACCGCGGGCACGAGAGAGGGGAGGAAGAAGATCGTCCGGAACACGGGACGGATCTTGATATCCTTGTTGAGCAGGGAGGCCAGGAGGAAGGCCGTGATCAGCCCCGCCAGCACCCCAATGAAGACCAAGAACAGAGTGTTCCACACCACGGTACGGAAGATCGTATCTTTGGTGAGCAGTTCGATGTAGTTCTCCAGCCCGATGAAGCGGGGTGGGCGCAGGACGTCATAGCGCATCAAGCTGTAGTACAGAGAGGCGATAATGGGATAGATCGTGAAGGCAGTATATCCCACCAGCCAGGGAGAGATGAAGCCGAGTCCGGTCAGAATGGCCTTGATTCGCAAGCGATTCATACGCCATCGTGTCGCGAGCATAGTCCGTCCCTCGTGACAAAGAAAAAGAAAATGAGGGGCGCCCGCGAAGGACGCCCCTTGTCCTGGAGACGCCTTTACCCGACGAGATCCGGGAACTGCTTCCTCAGCTCCTCGGTGCACGCCTGCTGGAGATCCATGGCGGCCTGCTCCGGGGTCTTGTCGCCGTAGATCACGGCGTCGAACGCACGGGCGCGCTCCTGATTCACGAAAGCATCAATAGGGATCACCGGGCCAGCCCAGAGCTCATCCGCTTCTGAGACCGACTGGAGGTACCAGGACAGCCCGGCGTACTTCTGCGCCTCGGGGCGGTTCGGATCATAGAACGCCTTGCGGCCTGGGAGCCACCCTGTCGTCTCGAACATGATCTCGGCGACCTCGTCGGTGGTCAGGAACTCGATGAACATGAAGGCTTCCTTCGGATGCTTGGCGCCGTTGGGGATGTAGGCCGGGTGGCCGCCCACGGACTGGAACTTGACGTTGCGCCGTTCATCCGGCCGCGGCGCCCAGCCGACGCCGAACTCCTTATCCGGCGCGGAGTGGGCCAACTCGCCGGGCGCGTAGTAACCGGTGACGATCGTGGCCTCGACCCCGCTGGGGAAGCTGGCCGACGGGCTCTGCGTCCAGCCGCCGTAGCTGTCGCGGAAGGCCTCCATCTTCTCCACCCCGACGTAGTCGTAGAACTTCTTGATCGTCTCCAGGGCCCTGATGAAGCGCTCGTCGTCGAAGTGGAAGCTCATCGTCTCCTGATCCCAGACCTCGAGCCCATAGGTGACGCCCCAGAACATGGGGATGTTCGTGCGGGGGCCGACGCCGGCGGTGGCATCTCGCGGGTCGAAGCCCACGATCTCCAGGTTGCCGGCTTCGTCAAACTTGGTGAGGGCCTTGTGCCATTCGAACATCTCATCCCAGGTCTGCGGCAGGTTCGCCTCGTCCAGGCCAGCCTCGGCGATCAGGGCCTTGTTGTACATCAGGCCGTAGCGAGGGCCGCACTCCAATGCCGGGACACCGTAGGTGGATCCCTGCCACGTCATGGACTCGAAGAGCCCGGAGACGAAATCTTCCTTCTTGACCACCTCGCTGGCGGCGATGTAGTCGTCCAGGGGGATCACAGCCCCGCGAGCGTAGAGCTGCGCATACAGGACGCAGCAGACGCCCACATCGGGGGGCGTGCCTCCAGCGATGGCCGTCAGCAGCTTGTCGTTCATCTCCGGGACGTGGAGGCGCTTGATGCGGAAGGGCTTGTCCTCCTTGCTGTTCCACGCCTCTTCCACGGCCGTCAAAGCCGCCATCCCCGTGGTGCCGCCCCAGGAATGCCACCACTCCACCTCGGGCAGCTCGGCCTCGGCCGCCTCAGGGGCCGGCTTCTCCTCCTCAGCGGGGGCCTGGGGAGCGGGCGCGGCGCACGCGGCCAGGAAGGCTCCGCCTAATCCGATGGCGCTCCAACGGAGAAAATCCCGTCTGCTGATCCGCTGAGTGGACATGGTATCCTCCTTCCTTTAGAAGTTCTTGGGGGGCTCGCAAGACGGTCTGCCTTGGCCTGTTTTAAGGGAAAGCCAACAGATATGACCTACGTATGGATATGAGATGCGGAGGCATATCAAGACGGGACTTTGAGAGAGCGTCCGTTGCAAAAAGCGGCAGTGGAAGGGTCTTCGCTTGGCTTTTCCCCCTCCCTATAAAAACATCACTGCCAGCCTTTCGGGCGTCTGATACTTTCAAGATGCCAGACACCAGATGATGGGTATAGTACAGAGTTTTCGGTAGCTGTGAGTCAGGGCGCGATGAGATTTATCCACCGCCCGAGCACTTATTCGGTGCCTGCCCTATCCACCCTTCCGCAGTAGCCAGATCGGGGCTGTGCGGGCCTGGTGGGGCCGCAAGGCACCGGCCCTGCCCTAACCAGGCAGATGGGAAGCGGTGTCCGCGAGGCTCGCACTGAGGCCTCTGCTGAGGCAACCCGCGATCTTGACCGAGGATTTCGTGCTATACCCCCAGATGATATGGGGCTTGTAGGTGTCGCTTGATCCCTCTATAATATAACCTGATCCCATGATGGGGAGCCGGACATAAATCGGACATTCGGGCGGACATGGTGACCAGAGAAGAATTCCTTCTACATCTGCGGGATGCGCTCAACCACCTGTATAATCCAGAGCGCCTGCGCCGGAACCCGCTGGCGACCCTCTTCGGTGTAGCGGATCGGTTCGATACGGCCTCAGCCCTGCAGCGGATCCTGATTGATGCGATCGAGACGCTTAAACCACCTCCCGGCGAGCCGCCTCAGTCGCCGGCCTGGCGTGTCTACGAACCGCTGTTTTATCGATACGTGGAACAACTGAGCGCCAAGGAGGTCGCGGATCAGCTAGGGGTCACGGAGCGCCATCTTCGGCGATGGCAAAGCGCGGCCCAGGAGACGTTGGCCGACCTTCTGTGGAGACAATACGGACTATCGGAGAGACTGGAAGCGATATCGCATCAGCCTTCGGATCACGATGGCCGGGACTCGACTTTAGAGGCGCTTGAGCAGGAGCTCGCCTGGTTTCGGGAATCACGAGGCGCGAACTTCACCGACCTGACGCAGGTGCTTCCCACCGTGTTGGACCTGGTCCAGAAGCTGGCCGAGCGATATCGCGTGCGTATCGAGACCTCGATGGTGGATGATCTACCCAAAGTGGGGATCGCCTCCGTGGCCCTGCGTCAGATCCTGATCAACCTGTTCAGCGTGGTGATCCCGCGCGCCGAGGGCGGCCATGTGGATTTCTCGGCTCAACCTCTGCACCGGGACGTAGAGATGCGCATCCGGTGCCCTCAATATCCCTCTGGCCCCAAACCGCCCTTGGACGATGACGCAACGAACCTCAACACCGCCTCGCATCTGGCCGAGCTCTGCGGCTGCGTCTTGAATCTCTCGGCCGATATCCGCGGCTTCGATGCCGCCCTCATCGTCCCCGCCCTCGAACAGATCCCCGTCCTGGTCATCGACGATAGCGCGGACGCGCTGCAGCTATTCCGGCGCTATACCACGGCCACCCGGTATCGCCTCGTGGGCACGCGGGATCCGGAACAGGGCATCTCCCTCGCTACCCAGATCTCGCCCCAGATCATCGTCCTGGACGTGATGATGCCTCACCTGGATGGCTGGGAGGTCCTGGGGCGCCTCCGACAACACCCTGCCACGAGCCACATCCCCATCATCGTATGCACCATCCTGGCCCAACGGGATCTGGCCCTGCTCCTGGGCGCGAGCGACTTCGTGCGCAAGCCCGTCACGCGGGCAGACTTTCTAAGCGCGCTCGATCGCCAGCTCGATCAGATGGGACCAGGGCCGCGCTGACCGCCTCGATACAGGCCACCAGATCTCGCATGGACAGCCCACCGCCGCGCGTCACGCGCAGCATGTCGCTCACGATGGGCTGACCGATCGGGTCCCTCGATGAGATGGCGATGACCGGTATGTCTCGAATCGCGGGATCCCGCTGCTTCTCGCGAAGGACCTGGAATCCGTCTATCCCCGGCAGGATCAGATCCAACAGCATGACATCGGGCCGACGCGCGCGTAGCAGGTCCAGCGCTCGCTGGCCGTCGTTGGCCCGGAGCACGCGATATGGGCGCTCCGCGGAGGCGATCATGCGCGAGAAGAGGCGCACGACCTCGGGCTCATCGTCCACGATCAGCACGCTCTCTACCTCTTCCCCCAGGTCCTCCAAGGCCGACAACAAGTCTCCCGGTTCACCGGCTTGACGAGGTAGCGTATGACGCCGAGCTGCCTGGCCGTGGTCCCTTCGTCCGGGACCCAGCACGCGATGACCGGCGTCCCATAGGGCAAATCGGCCAGGCTTTCCATCGCGCCTTGTCCTTCTGAAGTCTCTGATGTGGACGGATCATTGATGATCAGCGCTCGGGCCGGCAGGCGGTGTAGTTCCTGTCTAGCCTCTTCAACGGTTTGTACGGGGATGATCTCGGCATCTTCAAAGTAGCGCCGTAGCCGCCGCTGCAGGGATTCCTGTCGTTCGAGCAGGACAAATCGGGGAGGCAACTCCGGGATGGGGGCCTTTGAGCGCCTGACGCGGGTCTCGTAAGGATGGTAGGGGTTAAACCAGCGACGTACGTCACCTTGGGTGAATGCTTCGGCTATCGGCGTGTGTAGGGGCAGGCTGAAGTAGAAGGTCGTCCCCTCGCCCACAGTGCTCTCCAGCCACATTTTACCGCCATGCATTTCCACGAAGCGCTTGCTGATGCTTAAGCCAAGGCCGCTGCCCCCGTGAGCCCGCCGGATGGAATTGTCTAGTTGCTGGAACGGCTCAAAGATCTTCTCTTGCTTCTCCGGGGGGATGCCCGGCCCCGTATCGGCGACGCTGACGACGACGCTGTTATCCTCACACCAGGCTTTGACCTGAACACCTCCCCGCTCGGTAAAGCGACCAGCGTTGCTCAGGAGGTTAAGCATGACCTGACGGATGCGCGTGCCGTCGCAGAAGACGAGAGGCAGGTCAGATGGCACATCCACCTTCAGGTAGAGCCCCTTGGATTCGTAGAGGGCCTGTACGGCGATGGCGGCCGCGTTGACGATTTCCTGGAGCGAGACCCACTCCTTGCTCAACACCATCTTCCCCGCCTCGGCCTGGCTCAGGTCCAACACGTCATCCACGAGCTGGGCCAGGTGCTGGCTGTTCCGTTGGATCGCGGCGATATCGGCCAGGAGCGCTGGCGGCAGCGCGTCGCCGTAGATCTGCGGGGCCTGGGTGATCATCTCAGCGAAGCCGATGATCATATTGAGGGGTGTGCGCAGCTCGTGGCTGACGTTGGCCACGAACTCCTCCTTGGCGCGTCGCGCCTCCTCGGCGATCTGATACATCGCCTTCAGCCGATCGGACAGCCTGGCCAGCTCGCAGTTGGCATGGAGCAGATCCTCCTTGACCTGCTCCAGCTCCAGGCGTTGGTTCCGCGCCTCCTCCATCTGCCGCCGTGCCTGTTCGAAGCCGAGGAGAGCCCATTGCGTGATCGTGTATAACGTGCGCGTGGCCGCCCACCCCATCAGCCCACAGATCGCCCCCGCGATCGCGATGCCGAGGCTGTAGGACAGGGGCAGGGGAGGCGCGAGCCACCCGCGGGCGAGCCCCCACGCTAGGATCGCCACGCCGCCCTCGGCGAATAGGGCGGCCGGCCAGCCCAGGGTGACCACAGCCAGCATGGGGAACAGGGCCAGGCCGAACCCCAACATGGGCTCGCCCAGGAGGTAAACGGCCAACATAAGCAGGCCGACCAGAGCGGTCTGCCACACCACCTGGGCGAGCAGGAGCCCCCATCGAAGCAGCCATAGGGCGAGCAGGCAGGCGAGCATCGCCAACACGAAGAGGGGAAAGGTTACCAGGTCCGTGGGCGAGGGGCGCTTCATGGATATCGCGGCCATGAAGAAGGCGCAGACGCAGAAGGTGGTAAGGATCAGGTTACGCGCGGAGGAATAGAGCACCTCTACTGAAGATTGCGCAAACTCAGGATCGGCCCTGGGCGAGGTAAGCAGGTGATACCACATGGCTCCCCTCCACGATAAGGGTGTCCTCTCACTCCTCCTCCACCGGCCAAAGTTCGAGGTGATCATCTCGCAGGTGGACGCGGACGCGCCGGCCGATGCGCAGCCGTTCGATGACATGCGGGGGCAATCGCACGCGGCCTTCCTGATCCACCATCAGGTATTCGTCGAACGTCGTCCGATCGCGGCGTATCCGCTCAAAGGATGTGCGCCCATCCCGGATCTCCACGGCCCGATCGGCATGATGGGCGACCAGGGGATCGTGGGTGACGATGATGACCGTGACCCCGAAGGTGTGGCCGAGATGTCGGAACAGATCGATGATCTGCCCGGCCGTCTCGCTGTCCACGGAGCCGGTGGGCTCGTCGGCTAGGAGGAGGGCGGGGCTGTTGGCCAGGGCGATGGCGATGGCGGCTCGTTGCTGCTCCCCGCCTGAGAGGGCGGTCGTCCCGTGATAGGCCCGATCCGCCAGGCCCACCGCCTCCAGCAGGGCCCAGGCCCGCTCCAACTGCTCACGTCGCGGCAGCCCAGCCAACCGCATGGGCACGCACACGTTCTCCAGGGTGGTCAGATAGGGGAGGAGGTTGCGGGCGTTCTGTTGCCAGACGAAGCCCACCACTTCACGACGATATCGCACCAGGCCCGGCTCATCCAGGGACAGCAGATCGATGTCCCCCACCATGACCTTTCCAGATGTGGGGCGATCCAGACCGCCCAGGATGTTCATCAAGGTACTCTTCCCCGAGCCGCTGGGGCCGACGATGGCCAGCACCTCCCCCTCATAGACCTCCAGATCCAATCCACTCAGGGCCTGGATTTCCACGCCGTCATACTGGTAGATCTTGACCAATTCCTCGCAGACCACTAGCGGCGTACCCATGATCATGCCTCTCCCAATCGCAGGATAGCATGGACCTTCATGCGTCGCAACATCATGATGGTGGTCAGCAGGCCGGTCAACAGGACCAACATCAGGATCAGATAAACGCGGGCCATCAGGCCCCACGGGGTGACGATCTGGAAGGGTGGAACGGCCTCGCGGGCGATGATGCTCACCCGAAGGAAGCGGGTGAACAGGGCGGAGCTGCCGACCCCGAGGGCGGTGCCGGTGAGGACGCCCAAGACCACCAGGGTGATCTGCTCCACTGCCAGGAGGGCTGCCAGTTGTCCCGTGCTCATCCCCTGTGCCCGCAGGACGCCGAACTGCAACATGCGAGCCCGGACGGTCACGTACGCGTAGAGGAGGAACCCCAGCACGCTGAGCACCGTGGCCACGATGAAGCCGACGGACAAGGCCCCGAAGAGCCCCGTGCGCAACGGGTCATCCCCTCGGATGCCCGCGAGCTCATGCCCATCCTTGAGGTCCAGCGTCTCACCCAGGTTATACAGCGCGGTCTTCACGCGCTCGCGGGCGCGTCGCCCGTCGGCGATCTTCAGCCAGGCCTCGCTGGGAGGGAATCCCGTGGCCTCCTGGACGTAGCCCAGGTTCGCGATGACGAAGTCCCCCTCCGTGGGGTCCAGAGTGGGAAAATAACTGACCTCGCCCAGGAAGATAAAATCCACGCGGATCCCGTCCACATCCATGTCGAACGGATCGCCCGGCTGCAAACGATATCGGTATCCGAACCCCTTGCTGGCCCATACGCCTGACGGCGTCTCCTGTAGTCGCCTCAGCAGCTCTTTGAGTTCCATGTCCGCGAAGTCCTCCCGCCACCATGCGACGTCTGCAAAGGTGGCCGGGTCTATGGCCAGCAAGGTGCCCTTGGCCCGCACGGCCGCGGCGCGCCCCACCAGGCGGACGCGAAGGGCGGGGGTCGCCGCCCGCACATCAGGTAGAGACGTGTACCACTCCAGCGGCTTGGCCTCCCACCGGAGCGCTTCGAAGTTGAAGTGTCCCACACGCAGGTCAGCCCCGGCGCGGTAGAGGGCCTGATGCATGTAATTCAGGTCAAACGTGCCCGCCACCGAGGCGGTGAAGAGCCCCAGCGCGAGCGTGAAGACCAGCAACAGGAGCAGGCTCCCATAGGCCACGTTGCTACGTCGGCTGAGATCCCGCCAGGCGGTGACCGCGACCACCCCCTCGGCGAGGGAGGCGATCCAGGCCAGCCCGCGCAGGAGCAGAGGGGCCACGCGCAGGAAGAACAGACCCAATCCGGCAGCCGCCATGATGGGCGTGATCAATAGCAATGGATCGAGTTGCAGGGTCCCGTTCTCGCCCCGGGTCACGATCGCGCTACCTCGGCTCAAAGTTCGATAGCTGATCCCGGAGAGGATCAGCAACAGGATATCCAGGTAGACGCGATGGGCCAGCCGGGTCTCGCGGGGACGGGCGCGGCTTCGCTTCGCCGTCACGATGCTCTCTCTCGAGGCCCGGACGACGGGCGCCAGGATCGCCAGCCCAGCCACCAGGGCGACCGCCAACACATATCCGCGAATGGCCGGACGCAGCGTCACGGGCAAGGTTCGGGGGAGGTCGAATCGCAGGAAGCTGCTGGCATGGGCGATCGCTTGGGCCACCGGGACCGCCAGCGGGGGGACGATCAACGCGGCCAGGATAGCCAGGCCCAGGACCTCCAGCAGGTACAGGAACACGATCTGGCTCGTGCTCGCCCCCCGGCTCTTGAGCACGCCGATCTCCTCGCGATGCGTGTAGATGATCAGGCTCGCCGCCATGACCACGTAGTACAGGGCGATGCCCACCACGGGCGCGCCGAAGAGCAGGAGCATGGCGCGGAGGATGAAGGTGTTCCGCTGATAATCCCCCAGCGCGTTGTCCAGCGTGGTCAGGAACTGGATGTCCTCCAACTGGCTGGTCACCTGAAATCGGTAACGGCCGATGCCGGCCAGGACGGCCGGCGCGTTGTCCACGGTGATCCGCCCGATATCCAGGTTATAGACCCAGGTGAACTCCGCCTGAATGGGGACGATGGCCACCGTCAGGGCGTGGAAGAACGTCTCCTCAGGCACCAGGAAGCCCTCATCGAGGAAGTGGGGGGCGTAATACAGCGCTCCCGCCGCGGGCTGAGAACGCGGGGCCATGATCCCGACGACGCGCAGCCACACCCCTTGAGGGCGCTCCTGACCGAAGAAGAGCTCCAGACGCACGTGATCGCCGACGGTCAGGCTCATCTTCTCCGCGAACGCGCGCGTGATGAGGGCTTCCATATCCCGCTGGGGATCCCGCACCGGCTCGGGCCAGCGGCCCTCGACGAGGTCCACGAGGCCTTGATAATCGGCGTAGAATTGCATCCGGGCCCGCGGGAGGTTCACATAGTTACCTCGCGCCACCTCCCCCTCGCGGATCATGACCAGGGAGCGCGAGAGGCCGTGACGCCCCTGCGCGATGATCGGCAAGCCGATGCTCATGGGGACCTGCTCCGTGAGGAAGCGCGTGGCCTCGCGATAGCTTAGGGGATCCACCAGCGAGCGGGTCCCCTTGACGATCAGGTCGTAGCGGCTCTGGGCCTGCGTCAACCGATCGCGCAGCACCGCCAGCCCGGCGGCTTCCGCGTAGAGGATGCTGGCGCTGATGATGAGCCCCGCCAGCAGGATCCCCATGGCCAGCGCCAGGCGATGGCCCAAGTTCCCGCGGACACGGGAGAAGGTGATGGCAATGAGGTTGGACAGCGTATGCATCAGACTATCGCTCCAGCTCGCGGCAGAGGCCGCTGAAACTTCCACTGAGCGCGGCCGCGCAGGGTAAAGGCTCCAGATTCTGGGCGCGTACGTCAGCCAGCCACATGGTTTCCGCCTCCGATAGCGTCATCCCGAAGGTCTCCGCGAAATCAGCCCCGTCGAACCACCCCCAATAGGCCTCCCACCCCGCGCGAGCGACCAGCCATCGGGTGAAGGAGGCCCCTTCCACCACGGCGCGGAAGATATCCTCGGGAGGGGAGCTCAGCCCCACGGCCGTGGCCTGCCTCAGGGGGAGGTATAGCCCCTTCCGGTCTAGCCAGGTCACCCAGGCGTCGCTGTCCTGACGGATGAACGGAGGGAGCATCTCCGTCTCCTCCAGCGCGTAGAGGGCGACTCCTCCGGCGGTGAAGAGAGGGTCATCCCTGCCGGCGATCAGCATGGCCAGCGCGAAGCCCACCGTCTCGGTGTCGATGTAGCCGTTATAAAACACCTGCAGGCGTCCGTTGGCCGGCAGGGCGGGTATGGTCCCGTTTTGAAGGTCCACCTGGATGGGGCCATCGGGCTCCCGTCCCAGGAATCGGATCAAGGCGCTGTATTGCCTCTCGAGGAGGCTTTGCAGGTTCTGCACCTGGTCGGGCCGCGCGTCGGAACGGTTGTGAATCTCGAAGTGCGCGCTTGTCAGGCGCTCGGCGCGCAGGTTGAGGGCGGGTTGAGCCAGGCCGAGCACCCTGGGGGCCCAGGCGGGGGCGTATCGATAGGCCAGCAAGCCATAGAAGAGGATCAGCACCACGGCCGCGATCCCCCATCGCGTCAGGGCTTCCCCTGAGATCCAGAAGCGTCCTCGTGTGTCCTTCCCTTCGCTCATGGTTCGGCTTCAGCAAGCTCGAACGCGAGGAGGTTTTCCCCTAATAGCTCGCCCCTGGCATTCAGCAGACGCACGCGCAGCGTATACTCTCCAGGGGAAAGGCCCAGATCCGTCACCGCCGTGACCTGTTGGGACGCGTCCGGGGGGATATCCACGCGCACCTCACCGCTCACGACGCTTTGCTCGCCCTGGTAAACATCCCAGCGTAAGGTAGCGCCGGGAAAAGCCTGGTGCAGGTCGTTGACGACCCAGAGGGCGAACCAGAATCGCGAGGGATCCTGGTAGACCCATGTGGTCCGTTTCAATCGATCGGGCAGCGCGGCGTCGATGCTGGGGAGCACCGGCTGCATGGCCGTCTGCAGGTAGGCGTACCCTAGCTTGGGCCGCCGATAATAGTCCACCACCGCCCAGGTGATGCTAGGCCAGCCATCCGTGAACATGAACTGGAAGATCCCCTGCACCTTCTCGTACTTCAGGCGGCGATATGCCTCCGTCGCGAACTTCAGGAGGTTGGCCTGATACGCCTGCGAGTTAGCGACGAACGCCTCGATGCCCTCCTCCGGATCGATGCGGGCGATATCGAACGTCTCCCGCGGCTGAAAGTCGCGGAACTCCCATCGCTGGCGGGCCTCGCCGCTCTTGTAGGCCAGCTCCTCCTCGGTGAACATCATGCGCATGGTCTCCAGGTTGGGGAGGGCCTGCGCTCCGTACTCCGTGATCATCGGCGCGCCGGGCGCCTGAGAGAAATCCTGCCAGCGGCCATAGGCCCAGCCCGGGTAGACATGAGCATCCCCTGAGCCCGAGTTGATATGGACGAAGCGCGTCGGATCCAGCTTGCGGGCCAGATCACGCAACTGTTGGTCCAGCCGGCGGTTCTGCCGGGGATCGTAGTCCGGGATCCGGCTGGTCATCTCGGGGGTGTCCCAGGGCGATTCATCATGCATCGTCCAGACGACGATGCTGGGATGATTATAGAGGAGTTCGATCATGTCCTGTAGCTGGCGCAACGCACCGTCGTGAAAGCCGGGCGCATCCGAATAGCCCCACTGCAGAGGGAAGTCCTGCCAGACCAGGAGCCCTAGCGCATCGGCCGCGCGGTAGAATTCCTGCGGGAGCACATGCGCGTGCACGCGCACGAAGTTCAGGTTCGCCTCCTTCATCATCTGCAGGTCACGCAGGAACCAGGGCGTGCTGTCGGCGTATCGCGCCACCTCCGGCGGAGGCATCGGCCCAAGCGCCTGCGGCGGCTCCAAGGGGCGCAGGGTCTCCGACAGCCATTGGGAGGCGATGTAATTGGTGCCCCGGGGGAAGAACCGCACGCCGTTCAGGCGCCATTCCCACGTATCGCTCACCTGGATCTGGCGGAACCCAAAGGTCTCCTCGCGCGTGGCCACGATCTGGCCGTTGATAAGGATCTGGAGCTCCGCGCGATACAGGCTGGGATATCCCATGTCCCACGGCCACCACAGCCGCACGGAGGGGATGGTATCCTGCATCGTGATCTCGTTCTCTCCCGGCTGCAGGGTGACCTCGTCGGTGAGGGTGACGGAGGCGTAGGCGCTTTCGAAGTTGTATGGGCTCACCCGCAGGGCGATCCTGGCCGAGACCGGCTGGGCGCTGTGGTTGTAAACGCGTGTGTCAGCCCGCAGAAGGGCATCGCCTCCCTCGATGAGCGTGTCGCCCTGCGCGGGGCCAGGCGTGAGCCGCAGCGCGTCCACGGTGATGGCGTCGGAGGCGACGAGGAGCACATCGTTCCAGATGCCGCCCGTGTTGTACTCCTGACCCGCAGGGCTCCAGCCGCCGCCAGGACGCGTGTCATGGTGGTTGAAGATGCCCTTGATGAGCTCCTTATGATGAGGCCAAGTGGTCCCGTATGGCTCGTAGGGGCTATCAACCCGCACGGCCAGGACGTTCTCACCGCCGTAATTCAGCAGGTCCTGCACATCGAACTGAAAAGGTTGGAAGTACCCTTCATGCCGGCCTAGCGGCTCGCCGTTGAGCCAGACCTGGGCGTAATAGTCCACGCCCTCGAAGCGCAATCGCACGACGCGGCCTTCCCACTCCGCCGGCACGGTGAAGCGCCGACGGAACCAGATGACGCCGTGATAATTCAGCCCGGCCAAGTACCAGTTGTTAGGAAGGTCCATCTCGTGCCAGTCGGCGTCGGAGTATTCAGGCTTCTCATACCCCTCGCTCAATTCAGCGCCGGTCTGCAGGTAGCGCCAGGAGCCGTTCAGCGAGAGCGTCTGACGGAAGCCGTCCCCTTTGAGCTGGATGGGGCGCTTCGGCCGCGCGCTCGAGGCCTGGGCGCGTTGAAGCGCCTCAGGCGGCGGCGCGGTCGCGGCCTGATACGCGATCCTCCATACCAGGATGTCGAGCACCAACATCAGGCTCAAAATGGCCAGTACGACTTTACGCATCGTTCTCCTGTCGCGGTGGCAAGTCAGTACTTCATACGCTTTCGATCACGCTTATTCTTATTCTTACCGCAGAGACGCCGAGGGCGCAGAGCCCTCCCCTTTCTCTTTTTCACTTCGCTCATACTGGAATAGGCAACGCCCACCTTACTAAAGGCGTGTTTTGTAGGGGCGCACGGCCGTGCGCCCCTACAATTCGCCCATTCTGGTAGGGCGAGGCATGCCTCGCCTCTACATATGTCGTGTATGCCAATATGAGCGTTCTTTTTTTTCTTCCTCCTCTGCGTTCTCCGCGGCTCCGCGGTAAGAATCTAGCGCGCGCTGTATAGGACGATCCGGATACCGACGAAGCGTTGCTCTCGAACCCGCTTCAGCTCCCGATCTAACACGCGAGGGATGATCTTCTTCGGGTCCGTGTACCAATCGTGGCTGTATATCAGCCACACCCGATCGTGCTCGCGGATGAGCCTCTGAAGGCGGGGAACGTCCGCCTCGGTCATGGGCGGCTCCAGCTCCCCGCGATCGAACAGATCCACCGGCACGCCATGCTCGGCGATAGGTCGATTGTAGCGTTGGAAGTAATAGTCGAAGGGGATCTGCACCCAGGTGGCGTTGAACAGGATCACATCGCCCGGCCGCGCGTGACGTGCCACATAAGCCGCGGCCTTGTCCCATCCTTCCTTCTGATAAGAGACGTAGAAATGGTTCAACGAGAGCACGTTCAAGGTCAACAAGATGATCAGCGCGGTGGTCTGGTAGGGTATGAAGCGCAGGGCGATGATCCCGGACGCGATGAGCAGGTAGTAAGGGAGGGTGGCCCAGATCAGCGTGCGCGAGTAGAAGATAGGACGGCGCAGGCTGAACAGCAGTTCCCCGGCGATAGGCGTCAGGAACAGGGTCACGAGCATCAGCGCCTTCCACCGCTCGCCCGGACGGCGCAGCCAGTGGATGACGCCTAACAGCGCCAGGGCGAAGAAGACCAGATCCCACAGCCAGCGGAGGGGGACCTGATCGGGCAGGAAGGCGCTATGGAAGGTGTGAAACGTCCCCAGCACCGTCTTCCACGTGGGCGCGGGGATCCAGAAGCGGCGGATGACCCGCACCGTCTGGTAGACGACCACGGGGAACCAAGGGCTCCAGAGAAGCACGAAGAACCCCATGGTCAGAAGGGCGTTGCGCGCGAACGGGTCGCGGTGCAGGCGGTTGTGGAAGATATACCCCATGAGAAACAGGCTCACGCCTGCGGGGAGGAAGACAGCCGTGTTATGGGTAAGCACCGCGGCGGCGCATCCCACGGCCAGCGCCAGCCACGCCACATCCGGCCGTACCTCGTGCCAGCGAGGCAGGCGCCATCGGGCCGCGCGATGCACGGCCCACCGCGCGCTCACGCGACCCGTATAGCCGAGGAAGGCCGTGTTCTCCTGCTCCACCGAGCCCGCGGGGGAGGCCGTATCCGCGGGGACGTCGCGGCCGCCACCACCGCGCAGGGCGGCCCAGGCGCGCTGGAGGTGCGTCCCCAGCGGCTCTCGTGCGGCCGGCTCGTCGATCACGGTCGCCAGTCCCCACAGCGCCACGGCCGCCCCGAAGCTCAGGAGGGCATACATCCGCATCTCCTGGGCGAACTGGACGTGGAAAGGGGAGAAGGTCAGTAGCAGGGCGGCGACCAGGCCCAGGCCAATGCCTCCGAGGCGGCGCCCGATGGCGAACATCACCGGGATCGTCAGGATGCCCCACAGCGCGGAGAACGCGCGCGCGGGCGTCTCCCACCAACCGAACAGGCGGATCCACAGCGAGAGCGAGAGGTAATAGAGCGGCGGGTGTTGATCGACCTTCACCAGCCAGGCCAGGATCTCGGAGGGCGTGTGACGGGCGACCCAGATGCTGAAGGCCTCATCCAGCCAGACGCTTTTGCTCGCCGCCTGATAGAGGCGCAACCCAAGCCCAATCGCCATGAGGAGGGCCACCATGATTGGGGCCAGGGAGGCGGCGGCCTGCGAGAGCTTATGTTCTCGGATGATCGAGTCGGTTTCCCGTGCTAGTATACGCATATCGAGATAAGGTTCACCGGATGTTTAGGTGGGCCTCCCCCGTTTGTGTTGATGAGCTGGAAAGGTGCGACGCACCTGTTGGATCAGATCTTTACACCAATCCGAGGATCTCCAAAGCGGATCCTGCGGCGCTACATGGATTGAAGGTGCGTCGCACCTTCAGAAGGAGGCTCTGGATGTTTAGACATCATCATAAAGATGGGCAGCCCCATCATACAGGGGCTGCCCACTTGGATACGTTGGTTCAGGCGATCGATGCCGGCGTTACTGCCCGAACTCGCGCCGGATCTGCGCCAGCGTCTTCTCCAGCTCCTTGTCCGCCTCGGGCAGGACCTCCGCCGCCGGCTTCTCGCCCAGGAACACGGGATCGAGCGCAGAGGAGATGACGTTGTTGATCTGGTCGAAGCGGACCAGCAGGTGGTTTGGCGATTCCGATCCATGCTCAACGCCGCCGAGGAAGGCCTCCTTCGCCTCATCGGGCGTCATGCTCGGATACAGATTGAAGAAGTCGGCCTGGAGCGACTTGCGCACCGGCGGCGCGCCCACGGCCTCCATGTAGGCCTTCTGGGAGTCCTTGCCGACCAAGAACTTTAGGAATTCCCAGGCCTCGTCAGGATGCTTGGACTTTGAGGAGAGCATCCAGGGATCGGTGAAGATCACCGCCTTGCGGCCTGGAGCGCCGATGGGCAACGCGGCCGCGCCGAAATCGAACTGCTCCTCCAGGCCCTTGTGTACCCACCAGCCCCAGACGCCGATGGCCTGCATGGCCACGCGACCGGTGTGGAAGGGATTGCCGCCCGCGCTGAGGGCCTCGGTCGCGGCCGGCGAGG
>DUEN01000004.1 GCA_011176545.1 Caldilineae bacterium
TTAACCGGACTTGGGAAGATACTCAATGTTTGATGAAATGGGCTCCAAATCCCAGTTCACACGGCTCCGAATTTTTAGATGCCTCGAAGGGTTCTTCGTCGCTCTCTCTGCCTTAGAGCGTGTCTGAGAATCCCCTTGTTGAGACGGCGGCGGTTAAAAACGCGCCGTCTGGATGGCTCTGGTACCCAGGCACTGGCTAAAAGCCCGGTGCCTGACCATCATTCAGATACGCTTCTAGCCCTTACACCCCGGTCGATCGCTATAATACGTCTCACTGCGAGACTTCCGTTGACTTGTGCGGACAATTTGGGTATACTAACCTTAGCCCTGCCATGGGGTTGAGCCCGGTTGTCACGAGGGCCGATTGCGCCTCTGCATGAGCCCCATCCATGGCCCGTCCTGTACGACATCGTTTCACATAAGCCGGCCGCTCATTGAACACGTGTAGACCCCGGATGAAATCTCCATATATCGCGTGAGAATCGTCGAGTGCCCGGATACACATTGTGAGGTCGCGGCACACTCCGCTATGGTGACACCTCAAGAACGCCACAACGCTATATACGCTGTCCGAGCCAAGCTCACCCCCTATGAAGGGCCCATCGGCGACAAGTGGGTCCTACCAGAGAAAGGGGGGACAGATGAAAAGGTATACGGCGCGTTTAAAATACCTTGGTCTTCTGTTCGCCTTGGGGGCGTTGACGGCTGCGATGTCTCTCTTGAGCCTCACCATCGTGACGGCTAATGAGCGCCCCCTGATCGTGAGCAGGTGGCTCACCACGACGCCGGTGATCGACGGGGTGATCTCAAACACCGAGTGGCAGGATGCGACCCTGATCGACATCAGCTCAGGCGGCAAGGAGGCCTACGCTTACTTCAAGAACGACGGGAATTGGTTATACGTAGCCATCGATGCCGTGTTTAACGAGGCGTACCAAAGCGACCCCGGTCTACCCTGGGATGAGGTGAGAATCTTCTTCGACGCGGGCGATGACGGCAACTTACTATTTGACTGGCGTCTCATATTCGGGGCTCCGACAAGGAAGGGAGAGGCTGAGGCACTTCGGATCTTAGGCGCCTGTTCATTCACGGGGGTAGAAGGCGGGTTAGGCGCGGTCAACGACGCGGCCGGGCATGTACAGTACGAGTTGAAGATCCCCTTATATGTCAACATGGCTCCATTGGTAGGCGGTCCGGGTGAGACAACAGGCATGGTGATCGCCGTGAACGATGGGTGTGGCTTTGGCGGATGTCGTAACGTGCTCCTATATCCAGGTGACGCAAACGTGTATTATACATGCGGGAATGACCAAGAGGTCGTCCAGACCTGGGCTCTCTTGCGATTAAGCACACCGATGGTACAGAGCGGATGCTATGACATAACCTATGACGCTCATCTGGATGATCGCTACGATATAGAGCCGGGATGCACTTACTATGAGGGAGACTACGATATCCACAGGGTGGGAGCCACGTGTGATGATGCCTACCTCTACTTCCTGTGGGAGATCGAGGGAGCTGTAGGTCAGCCATCCGATGCCAACTTTCTCTTTTGGGCCTATCTGGATGCCGACGACGACGCCTCCACTGGTTGGATAGGGGCCGAATATCTCGTTCACTTTGCCATGCAGGACGGCCATCTTCGCAGCGACTGGTCGGGGCTCTTCGATGCAGCCGCAGGTGAATGGCCTCCCCGGCAGATTTATAGCCTGACCGAGGACGATTATTGCATCTGGGGATCTTACATTGAGGTCAAGGTGCCCAAATCCTACGTTCGGTCCTATGGCACGGACATCAACGTCTGGATGGGGGTGGATGTGAACGCCTTTGGGCCGGGCAGCATATGCATGGATGAGGTGGATGCGTTCTATATTCCCGCCGGATGCGCCATCCCCCCCACCACGCCGACCAGCACACCTCCGCTAACCCCTACTTCCACGCCTACGGCGACCCCATCTCCTACCCCTACCCCGACGGCCACGCCGACGGCAACCAACACACCTACGCCCATGCCCGGAGTACATGGCATGGTCTATGTAAGGGATAGGGGGCATCCATTGAAAAATGTGAGGGTGTCGTTGTGCCGGTCAACCGAGTCAACCGAATGCGACATGACCAACACCGATGAGAACGGGGAGTATGCCTTCGAGAAGTCATTAAACGGTCAATTCACACTCGAGGTGCTTTTGGGACATGGGTCTGGTGATACGCACTATTTCCAGGTACGGTATAAAGATAGTGGCCCTCGGGTTTGGGTGCGGACACAGCCCTTCTCGATGAGACCAGGGGAATCGAAGACTATAGACATCGATTTTGCCGATCAGAACCTCGATTCCTGCGTTGACCCTAAAGATAGGACGGATGATCTGGCCTTCATATACTTCTATGTTAAGCAGGCCTTCGACTTCATGAGCAGCGAATTGAGGAGGGTGCCGACGTACAACATGCCTTTGAAAGTCTATGGCTATTCCACAGCGTGCTCTCCTCCGGACAGGAGCTGCTATATGTGGGGTGATACCTTCGCAGAGGTGCACATCTCCGTAGATGACTCTCAGGTCGGCTCTGCTTACCCGCCCATAGCATGGCATGAGACCTTCCACCACTTGATGCAAGACGCCATCACGATCCCTCCCCGGGGAGAGGGGAACACGAATCATGGAGGGTACGCCAACAGCAGTACCTCGGACTCTTGGGCCGAGGGATGGGCTGAATTCTGGCCCGTGGTCCTTAATCATCATGTGAACCCGACCGATCCATATCCATATGTGTATCGCACCGGCGTGAGCTTTGAGCAGAACTGGAAGGCTTGGGACAGGCAGACAGGTTCGGGCGGAAGGGATATATACCGTGAGGATTTCGCCGTCGCTAGCCTTCTGTGGGATCTCTACGATGATTGGGCTTATAAGCACGCCGATTGTGGTATGTTGACCTGGGTTTGTCGTGATACAGACTACTGTGATTATATAGACTTAAACACTTCGCAGATTTGGCAAGTGATCGGCATGACCGACACGAACCAACTTCGCGATATGAAGGATGTCTATGACGCTCTGGTGGAAGGCGGCGTCGGTCAAAAGGACTATGATAACGACGGTATGAACGATCTGGACGAGCTCTTCGTGTTACATGGCTTCTTCGCGGACACGAACGACAACTGCATGTATGATCCCGGGGAAGAGATCGGCAGGGCGGCCGACAGGGCACGCCCAGGCCGACGGAGACCGCCACGCGTCCCCGGAGCCTACCTTAAGCTGAATTTCCGAGATCCTGACGGCCGTCCTGTAGGCGACAACAAACTACATATAGAGGTCATCTATCCGTCTCCCCACGAGTACTTCAACTACGCTTACCAGATCGAGGTCCCACAGGCGACAGGGGCCCTGGTATATCTGGAGTTACCACCGGAATCCGTCTCTTGCTCAGTACACATCCATCCGGAGAACGGCCGCCCAAGCACTGACCTCACCATGAGCAACGCCGATTACTGGCAAGCCGTGCGGACCTCAACCACCGGTTACGCCATCGAGCATACCTTCATCGTTGAGCACAAGACCCTCATCTACTTGCCTCTTATCATGAGGTGACACATACTGAGTGTGCGGTCAAATCGCTCTATTACTGATCTTCGCTCAGATAAAGCAACATAGGAATTCTGCCTTCCGTAGGGGCGACGCATGCGTCGCCCTCGGGTAGATATCATGAGACCTTAATCTGTTGAGGAGGTCACGAGATGCGACGTGTCTTGTGGATATCCTTGCTTCTCCTCTTGAGCTTCTTGACCGCGTGTGCGAAGCCTTCACCCACGCCTTCGCCCGAGCTGCCGTCATTTCCTTTAAACAGCGCGGCTTTCGAATACGGACAGCCTATCCCGCGCCGATACACCTGTGACGGGGATGACGTCTCCCCGCCACTACGATGGGAGGATCCCCCGGAGAACACCCGTAGCTTCGCCCTCATCGCCGATGATCCGGACGCGCCGGCCGGCACCTGGGTCCACTGGGTGCTCTACAATATCCCGGCCGACGCGCGCTCCCTCCCAGAAGCGCTCCCACCCGACCCGGAGCTGCCCGATGGCAGCCGGCACGGCCGCAATAGCTGGGGCCGCCCCGGGTACGGTGGGCCCTGTCCCCCCAGCGGCACTCACCGCTATTTCTTCAAGCTCTATGCCCTGGATACGACCCTGGATCTGCCGCCCGAGGCGGACAAAAAGCAGCTCCTTAAGGCGATGGAAGGACACATCCTGGCTCAGGCAGAGCTCATGGGCACCTACGGACGTCAATAGAGGCATTGCCCTCCTCCCCGCGCGGGTGGTCAACTATACGTAACCGCGCGGGCCTTTGTCAATCAAATGGAATGTTGGTATAATGCGACGAACGACGTCCCGGGTCGGCCTTCGCTCGCCGGAGCAATCCCGTGATCGAGAGCATTGACAATCGGTTATATATCATCGGAAAGCCGCCCGAGCCTACCCGCTCCGTTCTGCGGGACTTATTCGTACGTCTGGCTCAGGAAGCGGGTGGCACGCCTAATCCCGAGCCGCGATTGACGATCCAGGCCATCTATGGCCTCCACCTGGCCGAGGTGGTGCAAGAGCGGGTGGAGACGGTTGTACGTGATCTACCTCCGATCCACGTTCGCGCCAGCGGCCTCATCGCCTTCGCCTTGCGCACGCCGCATCAACGCCTGGTGATCCCGGTGGAGAAGACGCCCGCCTTGCGCTATATCTATCAGGTCATCGCTGAAGAGGTGGAGAGCCTTGGCGTGCCGACGCAGCCCTTCGACCTGGAAACCTGGCAGCCGCATATGACGGCCGTCGAGGGGGACTGGGAAGACGCAGAGGCCGTCGCTCGCCAGCTGGCTCCTCAAGTGCCGGAGATCCAGTTCCTCATCGATCGGCTATGGATGAGCGTGTTGCGGGCACCCGGGACGTGGATGGAACTGGGCATCTGGCCCTTGAGAGGGAGGCTACCGGATGAGCATCCCGATCGCGGGACGTGAGGGTGAAGCAAGCCATGGACCAGGCGCCCAGTAACAAACAGGTCGCCGCGCTGCTACGCCGGATCGCTGGCATCCTGGATATCCAGGGCGAGAATCGCTTCAAGGTCATGGCCTATCGGCGGGCGGCCGATAACATCGAGGCCCTGCCGCGAGACCTGGCTGACTATTGGCGGGAGGGACGGCTGCGTGAGATCCCCGGGATCGGTGAGGCGCTGTCGGAGAAACTGGACGAGCTCCTCCGCACCGGTCGCATGAGCTACCTGGAGGAGCTGGAGCAGCAGGTCCCGCCCGGCGTCGTGGAGATGTTGGAGATCCCAGAGGTCGGGCCTAAGACGGCCCGCCTGGTATGGGAGAGACTGGGAATCACTTCCATCGAACAGTTGCGGGAGGCTGCCGAGACGGGGCGGCTTCGCCAACTGCCCGGCATGGGCGCCAAGACGGAACAGCGCATCCTGGCTGGCATCCAGGCACTGACCCACCGCAGCCAGCGCATACCTATCGGGGAAGCACGCCCGGTCGCGCTCGCCCTACTCAGCGGGTTGAGGGCGTCCGTCTCTTCCCTGGTGAAGACCGCCGTGGCGGGCTCTCTTCGACGTTGGCGGGAGACCATCGGCGATGTGGATCTGCTGGTTGCCGCCGAGGACCCCGAGCCAGTGATGGAGGCGTTCACCCGGCTCCCAGATGTGGCTGAGGTCATCCTGCGGGGATCCACGAAGACGTCGATCCGCACCCGGGATGGCCTGCAGGTCGATCTGCGGGTGGTGCCACCGGAGCGCTGGGGTACGGCGCTTCAGTACTTTACCGGCTCTCAGGCGCATAACATCGCTCTGCGCGAGCGAGCCCTCAAGCGGGGGCTTAGCCTGAGTGAGTATGCCTTGAAGCGCGAGGATGGGAAGGAGATTCTTTGCGCCGAAGAGGAGGAGGTCTACGCGGCACTCGAACTGCCGTGGATCCCTCCCGAGCTGCGCGAGAATCGGGGTGAGATCGAGGCGGCCGAAGAGGGCCGGCTGCCGCGTTTGATCGAGGTCAGCGATCTGGAGGGCGAGCTGCACGCTCATTCGACGTGGAGCGATGGCACCGCCACGATCGAGGAGATGGCCGAGGCGGCGCGAGCGCGCGGATACCGTTACCTGGTGATCACGGATCATAGCGAGAGCTTGGGCGTTACCGGCGGCCTCACCGTGGAGCGCCTGCGTGAACAGCGTGCGGAGATCGAGCGTCTCAACAAGCGTTGGTCTGATTTCCGCCTCCTCCATGGCATAGAGGTGGAAATACGCGCGGATGGCACGCTGGATTACCCCGACGAGGTATTGGCGGAATTGGATTGCGTTGTGGCCTCGATACACACTGGCTTGCGTCAAGACCGAGAGCAGATCACGGCGCGGGCGTTGGCCGCCGTGCGCAATCCCCATGTGGATATCCTGGGACATCCATCCGGCCGCCTGTTAGGCCGTCGGGAGGAGAGCGCCGTTGATCTGGAAGTGGTGCTGCAGACCGCCGCTGAGACTGGAGTGGCCATGGAGATCAACGCGCATCCGTCTCGGCTCGATTTGGATGATGTGCACGTCCGTCGTGCCATCGAGCTGGGCGTCCCCCTGGTCATCAACTGCGACGCTCATAGCCCGGCGGACTTTGATCTGATCGAGTACGGCGTGGCAACCGCTCGTCGAGGGTGGGCGGCGCCTGAACATGTGTTGAACGCGCTTCCGTTAGAGCGCTTGGAGGAGTGGTTGCGTCGCCGTGGCAGTGGAGGCTGAACGTGAGAAGTCGCCTCTTTCGCGTGCTCGTTAAGTTGAGGAGGAGGCCATCATGACCGATGAATTCCGTCCCTCTTCGTCCCGGCCGAGTGAGGAGTCACCCGAGGAGGCATGGGAGGATACTCCCTTTGAGACAGACGTGGAGTCCAGCGTAGACGCTGAGCCTACGCCCATGTATGGCCGACCCGCCGAACGCCGCCTGGGTCGAGAGATTCCCTTATGGGCCATCGGGGCGGCCATCCTGGTGGTCATCGCCGTCCTCGCCCTGTTGGTCTCCATGGTGGGAGGCGGCGAACCCGAGGGTACGCCGACCCCCAACGCGGCCACGGTGGCGTTTCAACAGACCATGGAGGCGATGAAGACGCGGGCCGCCACGCCCACGCCGGTGCCGCCGACACCTACGCCCACCCCTACACCTGAGCCGAAGTTGGTGGTCGGCCGGAAGGCGGTCGTCACCGGCAGCGAACCGGAAGGGCTGCTCCTGCGCGGCGGCCCTGGTCGTGAGAGCCCTGCCCTGGTGATCCTGAAGGATGGGACCATCCTGGAGTTGTTGCCCAAGCCGGCGAACGTCGCCCAGTATCCCGTTGAGGCGGATGGCTACACCTGGTGGCGCGTGCGGGTTTTGAGCGGCGTCGAGAAGGGACTCGCCGGCTGGGTCGCCGCCGATTGGTTAGAGCCGATGTCTGAGGAGGCCACACCGGCTTCATCATCTCAATGATCCTGAACCCTGGACTCGTGGAGGAGCGCGCTCGCGGGCCTTGGCCCTCGCGGGCGCGTTTGCCCATTGTGTGAGGTGGGACGATGAACGAGTCTGTGGCTGAACGCATTGCACGTCTGCGCGAGCTGATCAACTATCACAATTATCGGTACCACGTGCTGGACTCCCCGGAGATCAGCGACGCCGAATACGATGCGCTGTTCCGTGAATTGCAACGTCTGGAGGCTGAGCATCCGGAGCTCGTCACCCCGGATTCCCCCACACAGCGCGTGGGGGGAGAGCCACTGGACCATTTTGAGCGGGTTCAGCACCCGGTGCCGATGCTTAGCCTGTCCAATGCGTTCGGCCCCGATGAGCTGAGGGCCTGGCGGGATCGCATCCTGCGCCTCCTCCCACCCGAGATGGCCGATCGCCTGGCGTACGTGGTTGAGCCTAAGATCGACGGGCTCACGGTGGTGCTTCACTATCAGGACGGTCTCTTCGTCCTGGGAGCCACGCGCGGGGATGGCTACGTGGGCGAGGATATCACGGCGAATTTGCGCACCGTGCCCGCCGTCCCGCTGCGCATCCCCGTCGTCAGGGATGGCCCGCCCCCGCACCGGCTGGTCGTTCGCGGTGAGGCTTACATGCCCAGGGACGCCTTTGAGCGCATGAACGCCGAGCTGGCTGCTCGCGGGGAGCGCACCTTCGCGAACCCGCGCAACGCCGCCGCTGGGTCCCTGCGTCAGCTCGATCCGAAGATCTCTGCCTCTCGCCCGCTCAGCCTTTGGACATACCAGGTGGTCCTGATCGAGGGAGGAGAGGCTCCTCGTACCCAGTGGGAGGCGTTGGACTACCTGCGCCGGTTGGGGTTCCCCGTCAATCCCCTATCCAAGCGGTTTGAGGACTTCGAGGAGATGGTTCAGTATTGCGTCGATTGGGAGCCGCGCCGTCATGAGCTGAATTATGATACCGATGGGCTGGTGATCAAGATCGACGA
This sequence comes from Caldilineae bacterium, assembly GCA_011176545.1. Taxonomy (GTDB): domain Bacteria; phylum Chloroflexota; class Anaerolineae; order DUEN01; family DUEN01; genus DUEN01. Next base: position 8,453 of record DUEN01000004.1, read on the forward strand.
CTTTGAGATCCAGGAGCGGCTGGGCGCGGTGGGGAATGCGCCGCGCTGGGCGATCGCCTACAAGTTCCCGTCCGAGGAGGCCGTCACGCGGCTGTTAGACATTAAGGTCAACGTTGGCCGCACGGGAACGTTGAACCCCTACGCCGTTCTGGAACCGGTGCGCGTGGGCGGCGTCACCGTACGTAATGCCACATTGCACAATGAGGACTACATCCGGGAGAAGGACATCCGCATCGGGGACATGGTCGTCGTCAAGCGCGCCGGTGAGGTGATCCCGCAGGTGGTACGGCCGATCAAGGAGCTGCGTACTGGCGAGGAGCGCGAATGGCACATGCCGGATCGCTGTCCCGCATGCGGCGAGCCAGCGGTGCGTCCTGAGGGCGAGGTGGCGTATTACTGCATGAACGCTGCGTGTCCCGCCCAGCTCGTGCGCTTGGTCGAGCACTTCGTCTCCCGCGGCGCCATGGACATCGAGGGGATGGGGTATAAGCAGGCGGAGCTGTTCGTCAAGAAGGGCCTGATTCATGACGTGGCGGATATCTTCTACCTGAAGCCTGAGCAGTTGCTGGAGTTGGAGGGCTATAAGGAAAAGCGCGTTCAGAACCTGATGAACGCCATTCAGGCGGCCAAAGATCGGCCCCTCGCCCGCCTGATCACCGCGTTGGGGATCAAATTCGTGGGCAGCACTGTGGCCGAGATCCTGGCTCAACACTACCATTCCATTGATGAACTTATGCAGGCCACGGAGGAGGAGCTGACGCAGATCGAGGGCATCGGCCCCAAGATCGCCAAGAGCATCGTGGATTGGTTCTCCCGGGAATCCAATCGACGGGTGATCGAGAAATTGCGGGCGGCCGGGGTGCGCATGGCGGAAGAGGTGCCGGAGGCGCCGCCGGCTGAGGGGCCGCGTCCGCTGGAGGGGAAGACCTTTGTGATCACCGGGACGCTGCCCACGATGAGCCGCCAAGAGGCCACGGAGTTCATCATCCGTCACGGCGGCCGGGTCACGAATTCCGTCAGCCGCAAGACGGACTATGTGGTCGTGGGGGCTTCTCCGGGTAGCAAGTTGCGGCGTGCTCAGGAGCTGGGGATCCCCGTCATCGATGAGGCCCAACTGCGGGCTATGGTAGATGAGGGACATTAAGGGACGGGGGAGGTTATCAGAACGCATATGGTAGCGCGTCAACATCGGGTTTCCGAGACCATCGCCCTGAAAGGGCATATCATCGACTCGCTGATCCTGACCCGGGTGATGGACTCCATCATGGACCTGGGGGGAGATTTCCACGTTGAGGAGATCCGGGTAGGGCGGCATAAGCAGGAGCCCAGCTATGCGCGCCTCCAGGTCTTCGCGGACAGCGAGCCTCAGATGCGCCAGATCCTGACGACTCTCCAAGAATTCGGCGCTCAGATCATCAACGGCGGCGATGTGCGCACCGAGCCAGCGCCGATCGATGGGGCCGCTCCTGAGGACTTCTACTCCACTACGAATTTGCCGACACAGGTGCGCCTAAACGGGCGCTGGGTCGATGTGGAAGGCACGGAGATGGATCTGGTGATCGTCGTGGATCGGGAGCAGGGGCGGGCCTGGACCTGTCCCATCGCCGATCTCAAGGCCGGCGATCAGGTCGCCGTCGGGCATGAGGGGATCCGCGTGTTCCCCATGGAGCGCGAGCGTGAGCAAGAAGTGTTCAGCTTCATGCGCTCGACCGTGTCCTCGGAGCGGCCTAATGCGCTGGCCATCGCCCAGATCGCCCAGGTCATGCATCAGGTCCGGGAGCAGGGCGGCAGGATCCTGTTCGTGGTCGGCCCGGCCATTATCCACAGCGGCGCGGGGGAGTATCTGGCCCGCCTCATCCGTGACGGATATGTCCACGTCCTGTTCGGCGGCAACGCCATCGCCGTACATGATGTGGAGTCCCAACTGTATGGGACGTCCCTGGGCATCGACTTGAAGACCGGGCTGCCGGTGCCTGGTGGACACCGCAACCACATGCGGGCCATCAACGCCATACGTCGGGTCGGGTCGATGGAGAAGGCCGTCGAGGTCGGATTGCTGCGCTCGGGCGTCATGTACGAGGCGATCCGCCACGGCGTCGAGGTCGTGCTGGCCGGGTCCATCCGGGATGATGGTCCCATGCCGGGCGTGATCACGGATGTAATCGAGGCCCAACGCCGGATGCGGGCGGCGTTGAAGGGCGTCGAGATGGCCATTATGGTGGCCACGATGCTCCATTCCATCGCCACCGGGAACCTCTTGCCCGCACACGTGAAGGTCGTGGTCGTCGATATCAACCCCGCGACGGTAACCAAGCTGGCCGATCGGGGGAGCTTCCAGGCCATCGGCATGGTCACCGACGCCGAGTTGTTCCTGCGAGAGTTAACGGAAGAGCTGGAACTGTTTCAATCACGAGATCAGTCGAGAGAGTGAACCCCTTCGACGATAGGTAAGGAAGATGGCTACGAAACAACGCATGCCGGTTCAATGTCCCAATTGTCATATGTCGTTTGTCGCCGAGGTCTATCACATCATCGACGTGGGTAAGGAGCCCGCCTTAAAGCAGCAATTCCTGGCCGGGCAGCTCAACCAGACCGCCTGTCCCTCCTGTGGCACTCCGATCACGCTGACGGCGCCCATCCTGTATCATGACCCGGCCAAGGAATTCCTGGGCGTGTTTGTGCCGCCGCAGGCCAATTTGACCAACCTGGAACAGCAGCAGCGCATAGGCGAGCTGACGAACACATTGATGAACTCCCTGCCACCTGAACAGCGCAAGGCGTATCTGCTCCAGCCGAGACAGTTCCTGACCCTGGAGAGCATGGTGGAGGCGATCCTGGAGGCGGACGGCATCACCCGTGAGATGCTGGACGCCCAGCGAGAGCGCCTGAGCCTGCTTCAGCGCCTGGTTCAGGCCGTGGAAGACGATGAGCGGTTGCGGATCATCGCGGCCGAGAACGATGAGAAACTGGATGAGGACTTCTTCGCCTTAGCCAGCGCGATGATAGAGAGCGCCGCCGCTCAGGGAGACGCGCACTCGGCCCAACAATTGTCCACGTTGCTCAACAAGTTGATGGATATGACCACGCTGGGGCGGCGGATCCGGGCGCAGCAGGAGATCCTGTCCGGGTTGGATGAGAACACGACGCGCGAGGACATCTTGGAGCGTCTGATCAACGCCAAAGAGGACGCGGCCATCGAAGCCCTGGTAGCCGTGGCGCGCCCCCTCATGGACTATTTCTTCTTCCAGCAGTTAGCCGAGCGTATCGAGCAAGCCGTGCGGCGTGGGGATCAGGCGGAGGCTCAGCGGCTGAGGGACCTGCGCGATCGGGTGTTGGAGCTCCAGCGCCAGCAGGATGAGACGATCCGGCAGATCCTCGAGCGAGCCTCTCGGCTACTCCAGGCCGTGTTGGAGAGCGACGACCCGGCGGCCACGCTGCGCGCTAGGAAGGAGGAGATCAACGAGACGTTCATGAACGTGCTGGCGGCCAACATCGAGGCCGCCGAGCGCCAGGGAGCTATCGGGGCGGTGCGTCGCCTGCGCGAGATATGGGAGATGACGTTGAATTTGTTGGAGGAAGATCTGCCCTCCGACTTGCGGCTCCTGAACCGGCTGCTGAGGGCGGAGTATCCCGATGGCACGCGCCAGCTTCTCATGGAGAACCGGGATGAGCTGGATCAGGAGTTCGTGGAGTCCATGCGGATGATGGCGGAGTCCATGCGAGCGCAGGGTCAGGAGGAGCTGGCCAAGCGGCTGGACAATATCCGGGCGCAGGCCATGCTCATGATGTAACGCCCCTGTGAGCGGTACCGCCGTTTTGCAAAAGTAGGGGCACAGCATGCTGTGCCCCTATCGCTACGTCTGGGGTAGGGGTACAGTGCCGTATTACCCGGTATGGGTTGTTCCCCAGACGCAGACCCGACATTAAGTCGTACCCACGTATCGCACTACGATCAGGCGTTCAGCTCCGAGAGAGTTATCTTCAGGTGGCCCTCATCCCCTCGACCCCCGTCCCCGCATCATTGAAGTGATGGGAGTCTTGGGGCCAGGGAGAAAACCCGCTTGGATCGCCTTTTCGCCGCGATCAGTTCCTGATACAGCTCCAGGATGTGCTCCGTCGTACGCGTAATGGAGTACCGTTCGCCGGACTCACGAGCGCCCTGCCCCAGCCGCTCCCGTAGATCGTCGTCCTGGAACAGGCGCGCCATCTTCAGGGCGAAGGCGATGGGATCCTCCTGCGCGAGCAAACCATTATATCCGTGTTCGATGCTGTCCGCGATCCCGGGAGAATGGATGCCCAGGACGGGCAGCCCGGCGGCGATCGCCTCCAGCACGGTGAGGGGATGGACCTCGCTGATGGAGGCGGTCGCGAAGAAGTCCGCCAGGGCCAGATATCCAGGGATCTCCTTATAAGGTACCTGGCCGGTGAAGTGGACCCGGGCGTCAACGCCCAATTCGCTGGCCAGCGAGCGGTATTCCTCTAACCGCGGGCCGCCGCCGATCAACAGGAGATGGGCGTAGGGCACCTCCTGGGCCACGGGGGCGAAGGCGCGTAAGAGGAACGCGACGTTCTTCTCGCCCGACATGCGGCCCACGAACACCGCTACCCGGGCGTCCTCCGGGATGCCCACCTCGGCGCGACGGTGACGGACCACGGGCTGGCGAAACGCCTCCACGTCGATGCCGTTGGGCACGATCTCGATGCGGCACCGTGTCCCCCAGGAGCGCAGGAGATCGTAGATGCCCTGCGAGGGGGCGATGACCAGATCACAGCGCTGCGTGAAGGCGGGGAAGAACGTCTCCAGAAACGTCTCTGAGAGGGAAGGAGGCACCAGGGGGAGGTATTGCTGAGCGTATAGATCGTAGCGCGTATGGTTGGTGAAGACCACGGGGATATCATAACGCTGACCGAAGGCTGCGGCGATGATGCCGCTCAGGAACGGATGCTGAGCGTGCAGGATATCCATCTCTCGCAGGATGCGGCGGGTGCGTCGATCATAGCCGAAGCTGAGGTGATATCCCGTGTCCGATAGGGGGAAAGCCTTGGAGCGTACGACGCGCGGCTCGTCATCCTGATAGTCGGTATGTCCAGGGGTGAACACCCAGACCTCATGCCCGCGGCGTTCCAGCTCCCGCTTATGCAGGCGTATGAAGTTAGTCACGCCGTTCACGACGGGTGTGTACACGTCTGTCAGCAACCCGATACGCATGGCCTCCCCCTTTGCCCTCATGTGTTTCGTCGCCTTAACTATAGCACAAATATCACCATCGTGACACGACTTTGGAAAAGCCCTGCTACCAGTCGATGATTGACACGTGGCGGGGTTCATGATACGATATTGAGCGCCCAATCACCAATAGCAGGCGTGTATCCATATCGTCGCAGAGAAAGGAGTGTAGCTATGAAGGTTGGCTTCTATGGTCATGTCCGGCAGTATCACAACATTAAGGACGAGATCGACGCGAACATCCAAAAGGTGATTGAGAGCGGGAAGTACGTCCTGGGCCCCATGCTGGAGCAGTTTGAGAAGGAACTGGCCGAGTACATGGGCATGAAGTATGCCGTGGGGGTGAACAGCGGCACGGATGCCCTCTGGTTGGCCTTCATGGCCCTCGGCATCGGCGAGGGCGACGAGTGCATCACGACCGCGAATACCTTCTTTGCCACGGCTGAGGCCATTTGGATCGCGGGAGCCACCGCGGTGTTCGTAGATACGGATCCCAAGACGAACTGCATCGATCCGTCCAAGATAGAGGCCGCGATCACGGAGAAGACGAAGGCCATTGTTCCCGTGCATCTCTACGGTCAATGCGCCGACATGAAGGCCATCCGCGAGATCGCGGATAAATATAACCTATTGGTGGTTGAGGATAACGCTCAGGCGATCGGCGCCCATGGCGATGGGTTTAAGATCGGGGAGCTCAGCGATGCCGTCTGCCTCAGCTTCATCGCCCAAAAGAACCTGGGCACCTTTGGCGACGCAGGCGGCGTCGTGACGAATAACGAGGAAGTCGCCACAACCATCCGCAAACTGCGCAATCATGGCTCGCTGAAACGCTCTTATCACAGCATGGGATATAACAGCCGCCTGGATGATATCCATGCAGGTGTACTGAGCGCCAAGCTGAAGCACATCGACGAGTGGAACGACCTGAGGCGGAAGTGGGCCGCCCGTTACAGCGAGGGCCTCAAGGATGCCGCGAACATCACCCTCCCATATGAGAAGCCGGGCTATCGTCACGTGTACCATCTCTACGTGATCGAGACCAAGAAGCCCGAGCATCGCGATCAGCTCCTGCAGCACCTCATCAACAGTGGCATCGATGCGAAGTGCCACTACCCGATCGCGATCCATCAGCAGGAGGGGTTCCCCTGGGGGAAGGGCGCGCGCATCGTCGGCTCGCTGACCAACACGGAGCGCAACGCGGCGTGCTGCATCTCGCTGCCGATGTACCCCGAGTTGACCGAAGAAGAGGTCGATTACGTGATCGAGAAGGTCCTCGAGTGGGATAAGTCCGTCTCTTGAGGGCCGACGGGCAGGCATCGTGCTTTTGGCCGATGCCTAGAGCGAAAGATGAAGATCTTGAGGATCACCACGAAGTTTATTAACCTGGCTGAGCCGGAACGGGGGCCATACAAGCCCCCGTTCCTTACATCAACATCTGGGGAGGATCGCGTATGAGCAGGACATATCGAGTCGTCGTCGTGGGCCTGGGAAAGCGAGGAACTCACCACGCATTGGCGTTTCACGCCAATGATCGGTTCGAGGTGGTGGGTATCTGCGATATCGATCGATCGCGGATGGAGGCGGTGGCCCCCAAGCTGGGCAACCCGAAGATGAGCACCGACGCGGCCGAGCTCGCGAAGTCGCTCAAGCCGGATGTGTTCTGCTTCGCCACATTGCCTAACCTTCGCCTGGAGATGGTCCGGATCGGCGTGGAGAGCGGTGCCAAGCTCATCGATTTCGAGAAGCCCATCGCCCTGTCCAGCGCGGAGGCCATGGAAATCAAGAAGCTGTTGGACGATAACGGCGTCAAGGCGGTCGTCAGCCATCAGCATCGGTACGGCGAACACTACAAGAAGGTCAAGGAGATCATCGACAGCGGGGCGCTGGGCCGGATCCACACAGTGTACGCCACCGCGACGGGCTGGATGATGCACATGCTCAGCCACCTGATCGACTATATCCGCTGGTTTAACGACAACGTGGAGGCCGAGTGGGTCATGGCCCAGGCCGCAGGCCGCGGGAAGCTCTCCGACGTCCACGCCTCCCCGGACTACATCGCCGGGTTTATCCAGTTCGCCAACGGTGTGCGCGGGATCGTCGAGTGCGGCGCGGGGGCGCCGGATGTCCCCGAGGTGGACTACTGGTGGCGGAAGAACCGCATCGGCGCCCAGGGCACGGACGGCTTCGCCGAGGTGCTGACGGGCGGCGGATGGCGCGCGGTGACCAAGGAGGGTACCTCCTCCGGGCCGGGCAACATGGACTACGACCACGATACGCCTCCCTACATTCAGGACATCGCCGACTGGCTGGATGATGATAGCAAGGTGCATCCGTGCAACTTTGATAGCGCCTACAAGGGACACGAGATCATGATGGCCATGTGTCGCTCGGTCCTGGAGGGCGGACAGGTCGCCCTGCCGTTGACCTCCGGGATGGACGAGATACAGGCGCTGCGGGAGAAGTTGCCGGATAAGCCCGTGCTCTTCTCCATGCCGGAGAATGAGAAGGAATATGGCCCCGCCGCCGGATGACGAGAGGAATTTCAGGCCTCAGTAAAGCTCAGATAACCTCATATGGACGAATGCTGGGCGAATTTTGTAGGGGCGACCGGCCGGTCGCCCCTACAGGGCTCCGTCGTCCCCCGGAAGTCAGGATTTATGTGTTGCTTTATCTAGACGAAAATCTGACCTAATAGATTTGCTCGTGTTGGCATACACCACACATGTAAGGCGAGGTATCCTCGCCCCTACCCAAACGGCCGAATTGTGGGGGCGCAACGGCACTGCGCCCCCACAAAGCACGCTTTTTAAGGGAGTAGGCTTGCCTATTCCAATAGATTAAAAGGTGGAGGTACGGCGCCGCCGTGCCCCTACCGCTCAGATGCCAACGCTTGTGAGCCCTCGCCTCCGTCATGAAGTCAAGAGAGGATGCCATGTCATTACTCGAGCGTGAAATCCACGAACAGCCGATGGTCCTGTCCCGCCTTTTGGACCTCACCCGTGGCACGGTGGAGTCGCTGGCCGCGGCCATGCGCGAGCGGGATGTGCGGTATATCGTCATCGCTGCCCGGGGCACATCGGATAACGCGGGCGTGTACGCGAAGTATCTGTTCGCGGCGCACAACGGCCTGCCGGTCGCGCTGACGACGCCCGTGCTGTTCACGCTTTATCATCAGCCGCCGCGCCTGCGAGATGCCCTGGTGCTGGGCATCTCCCAATCCGGCCAATCTCCCGACATCGTGGAGGTCATACGAGAGGCCAGACGACAAAGCTCGTTGACTGCCGCCATCACGAACGATCCCTCCTCGCCGCTGGCCCAGGCGGCCGAGTTTGTGCTAGACTTACATGCGGGGCCGGAGAAGGCGGTGGCCGCCACCAAGACGTATACGGCATCCCTGACGATGCTGGCGCTGTTGTCAGCGATACTGGGGAAGGATGAGGAGAGGATTGCTCAGCTCGTCCAGTTGCCCGACGCTGTGGCCCAGACGTTGGAGATGACGGAGGACGTGATCCAGCAGCGCGTCGAGCGCTATCGTTACATGGAAGACTGTGTGGTCATCGGCCGTGGCTACAACTACGCTACTGCCTTCGAGATTGCCCTGAAGGTGAAGGAGTTGACCTACGTCGTCGCGGAGGCCTACTCCTCGGCGGATTTCATGCATGGCCCCATGGCCCTCATCGAGCCAGGGTTCCCCGTGCTCGTCGTCGCGCCAGATGGCGTACCCTTCTCAAACCTGTTGGCGTTTTTAAAGCAGCTACGGGAGCGCGCGGCGGAGATCCTGGTCATCTCCGATCGATCGGAGGCGTTGGAGGTGGCTCGCACGGCCATGCCCCTCCCCGCTCATGTGCCGGAGTGGCTCTCGCCGGTGACGGCGGCGGTTCCCGGCCAGCTGCTGGCCCTCCACCTGGCCCTGGCTAAGGATCTCGACCCAGACGCTCCCAGGGGGCTCACGAAGGTCACGGTGACCAAGTAGCTGGGGGAGGTGTCCTCATGAAACGTTCAGAGATCAACGCCCTCATCCGTGAGGCGGACGCGTTCTTCAAGCAACACCAGTTTTACCTGCCCCCCTTCGCCTATTGGACGCCCGAGGAGTGGGCGACCAAGGGGGAGGAGGCTCGACAGATCGTCGAGCGCCGGCTGGGGTGGGATATCACTGATTTCGGCCAAGGCGATTTCGAGCGCGTCGGGCTGCTCCTCTTCACCTTACGCAACGGATCACTGGACGACTTAAAGCGCGGGAAGGGGGAACTCTACTGCGAGAAGGCCTTGATCGTGAACGTGGACCAGGTGACGCCGTTGCATTTTCATTGGACTAAGACGGAGGACATCATCAACCGCGGCGGCGGCAAGCTGGTCATCCAACTATATAACGCCACGGAGGATGGGGAGCTGGCCGATACTGAGGTCATCGTGCGCACGGATGGCGTCGTGCGAAGGGTGGAAGCCGGTGGCACCATCATTCTAAGCCCAGGCGAGAGCATCACCCTAGTGCCTTATTGCTACCATAAGTTCTGGGCGATCGAGGGCCGCGTCCTGGCGGGCGAGGTCTCGGTCGTGAACGACGACGAGAGGGACAACCGCTTCTACGAGCCCGTCGGGCGCTTTCCCGAGATCGAGGAGGACGAGCCTCCGCTATATCTCCTGGTCGGCGATTATGACCGATACTACCGACCCGGCGGATAAGGAGCAGTAGGGGCGGACCGGCCGATCGTCCCATAGGCATCCATTAAGCGATTTGCTCATATTGGAATAAGCAAAGCAGCTCCACACTTAACTGTGGTTGTTGCAAAAGCGCTATATCCATGTAGGGTCGATCTTCATACCGGACACAAGAGGGTGGGTAAGAAACCCGCCCTACATGCTCTCCACGGTTGAATGGGGTGCCACCATGAGCAACACCCGCTTTCTTAAAGGTGAGTAGTAGTAGGGGCGCAGCGGTGCTGCGCCCCTACGAATATGAGCGTTTGTTTATTGACCCAGATCGATGGGGCCGCTCAGGAAGCCGATGATCAGGCGCACGGTGTTCAGGACGTCATCGTAGTCCACCATCTCGGAGGGGGTGTGCAGATAGCGCGTGGGGATGGAGACGCATCCAGTAGGCACTCCCTCGCGGCTCACCTGGATAGACATGGCATCCGTGGTGCCGGCCTCCAGCACCTCCAACTGGTGGGGGATCTCCAGCCGCTCGGCCGTCTCCACCAGGAGCTCCTTCACCTTGGGATGAGACAACATCCCCCGGTCCTTTACCTTAATGGCGGGGCCTTTCCCCAACTGCATAGGGCGCTTCCTGGCCTCGGGCGTATCTCCTGTCATGGTCACGTCGATGGCCAGGGCCAGCTCGGGTTTCACGCCGAACGCTGACGTCATCGCGCCGCGAAGCCCCACCTCCTCCTGGACGGTGAAGACCCCGATGACCTCATGGGGCGTCTCCTGAAGCCTTTTCATGACCTCGATGAGGATGGCGCACCCGATGCGGTCGTCGAACGCCTTGGCTACGAGCCGCTTCCCCAGATCTGAGAAATCCCGCAGGAACACGGCCGGGTCACCCACCTTGATCGGGCAATCCTCCCGCGATGTGGCGCCCACGTCGATATACATCTGAGCCAGCGTCGGCTCCCCCTCGGCCTTCTCCTCCCGGCCGATCACGCCCACGCGGCCATCCTGGAATTGCACGCGTGCCCCGCGCAGGTTCAGCGGATGCACGCCCCCGATGTTGGTGAACCGCACAAAACCCTTCTCATCCACGTGGGTCGCCATGATGCCGATCTCGTCCATGTGCGCGGCCAACATGACGCGCTTCCCGTTACCCTGACGGGTCGGCTTCTTCACCGTGATTAAGTTCCCCAGCGCGTCCACGCGCCATTCATCAACGGCGTCAGCCACTTCGGCGCGGATCAGCTCACGCACCTGATCCTCATAGCCAGATGGTCCCCACGTCTCCACCAAGCGTTGAATGAGTTCCTTCACTTCGACCACTCCTTCGTCCTGTGATCGTGAGATGCCTCGTCAGCGAGCCAGCACATCTCGCGAGATGCCGCGCAGGGCGGCCTGCATTAACTGCAACGTCCAGTTCAGATCCTGTTTATCGAGCACGGATGCTGGGCCGTGGATGTATCGACAGGGGACGGCCGCGACGGCGCTGGGCACGCCCTCCCGTGCCAAATGGATGCGCCCCGCATCCGTCCCTCCCACTCCAGGCTGCTTCACCTGATAGGGGATACCCTCCGCCTCCGCCGTCCTGATCAGGAACCGCAGGAGCCGTGGATCGACGATGACGGAGCGATCCATCACGGTGAGGGCAGGCCCTTTGCCCAGCTCGGTCGTCGGGCTCTCGTCCTTCTCCTTGGGCAGATCATCGGCGACGGTGCCCTCCAGCACGAAGGCCACGTCGGGGTTGATGTCATAGGCGGCCACGCGGGCTCCGCGCGCGCCGATCTCCTCCTGGGTGGCGAAGACGGCGTACAGCTCGACGGGGTAGGGCCCGGCCGCGAGCAACCCGCCGAGGATGGCACATCCGACCCGATCGTCGAAGGCCTTGCCCTTCACGCGCAGCCCTAAGTCGTCGAAGGCCGTGTCGAACACGGCCCGATCGCCGCGCTTGACCAGCCGCTCGGCCTCCTCCTGGCTGGAGACGCCGATGTCGATGAACAGGTCGTCCACGCCGAGCACCCGCTTCTTCTCCTCGCCCTTCAGGAGGTGGATCGGCTTGATGCCGATGACCCCCGGGATGCCCTCCTTACCCACCTTCACTCGCTTGGCGGGGAGGATGCGATCATCGATGCCGCCCACCTTACGGAACCGCAGGTGGCCGTTCTTCTCCGCGCGGATGACCATGAGGCCGACCTCGTCCATGTGCGCCTCCACCATCACCCGCATGGGGTTCTCCTGGGTGGCGCGGCGCACCGCGATGAGGTTGCCCAAGGCGTCAACCCGCATCTTGTCCACGTACGGCTTGATGGCCTCCTTCAGGATCGTTCGCACAGCCCCCTCGTCCCCGGAGACGCCGGGAGCCTCAGACAATCGGCCGAGCAGTTCGAGAACGTCCATGCGATCCCCCTCATTCCATCTTCAGTGCTTCGAGAAAGGTGTCGTCCAGGCTGGCGATGAAGTGCGCCAGCAGCCGGCCGGCCCGCCGGATGTCCCGCAGGGACAGCGTCTCCACAGACGTGTGCATGTTACGGAGCGGGATGGAGACCAGCCCGGTCGGGATGCCGGCCCGCGTGACCTGCATCGCCCAGGCGTCGGTGCCCGAGGCGGCCGGTATGGGATCCACCTGATAGGGGATCTCCTGTGCCTTGGCCGTCTCCTCCAGGCGCTCGAAGATTGCGGGGTGGATGTTGGGGCCAAGAGCGATCGCCGGCCCCTTGCCTACCTCCATGGTCTCCGCCTCGTTCACGCCAGGCTGGTTGCCGAAGGTCACGTCCAGGGCGATGCCCACCGTCGGCGTGATGGCGAAGGTGCTGGTCATCGCTCCCTTCAGCCCGACCTCCTCTTGCACGGTGGCCACGGCGTACACGTCCCAGGCATGCCGCATGCCTTGCAGGTTCTCCAGGCAGGCCAATATGACGGCCACGCACGCGCGATCGTCGAAGGCCTTACCCGCGACAAGCTCGTTTTTCAGCTCGATGAAGGGACGTCGTATGGTGATTAGGTCACCGGGGCGTACCAGGGACGCGACCTCCTCAGCGGGGAGGCCGACGTCGATCAGGAGATCCTCCAGGGGGATCACCTTCTCGCGGGTTGCCGGTGGGAGCACATGGGGGGGACGATGGCCGATCACGCCGGGCAGCGGCCGGCGGCCATGGACCACGACCTCCTGCCCCAGCAACACGCGGTCATCAAAGCCCCCTACCGTGGTGAATCGGATAAACCCCTTCTCCACTCCGGTTACGATCAGCCCGATCTCGTCCATGTGGGCGGCCAGCATGACGCTGGGGCCTTTCCCTTGAGCGACCTCCCCGCGACGCAGGCCGATCACGTTACCTAACGCGTCAGTGCGCACCTCGTCCGTCAAGGGACGCATCTGTTCGGCGATCAACGTGCGCACCTCGTCCTCGTAGCCGGAGACCCCGTGAGCCTCCGAGAGCTGTTGTAACGTCGCTTTCACGTCCACCTGAGATGCCTCCTCGCGATCTCATTAGAGATTGGGGATTGGAGACTGGAAACTGGAGATTCATGCCCAACGCACCAGTCGGACGTCGAATTTATCTGGCAGGGCCTGATGCGTCGGCATCACCCGAACGCCATACGCGTAGTTGCCGCTGGTATGCGGGCGTAACAGGGCCCAATAGCGGTAGCGTCCCTCTCCCAGGGCCTCCTCCATACTCATCGGCACAGCTTTCAGCTCCTCGAATGTGTCATCGCGCCGCGGCCCGTAGACCAGCTCCACGACGACCTCATCCGGTGAGAGCTCGCCCAGATCGACCTCCGCGGTCACCTCGACGGCCTCACCCAGGGTCATCGCATAGTCCTGCGGGCCCTGCGCCGTCACAGAGACTTGCGGCCATAAGGTTGTCACCCGTTCTCGCCAGGCGGCCAACGCTTTCGCCAGGGCGAACCCGTCATCAGATAGCGCGTGCTCATGTGCTGCCGTGGGCAGGTACATCTCCTGGAGGTATTCTCGAAGCATGCGTCGCGTGTTGAAGCGTGGGGTCACGGATCGGATCGCCTCCTTCATCCGACGTACCCAGCCGCGCGGCACGCCGGCCTCGTCGCGCTCGTAGAAGAGCGGAATGACCTCGTGCTCCAGGACCGCGTACAACGCCAGGGCATCCGCCTCGTCCTGCGCCTGCGGATCCGAAAGCTCCCGGGTCTCGCCGAAGGCCCAGCCATTGGCGCCGTTATACCCCTCGGGCCACCAGCCGTCCAGCGTGGAGCAGTTGAGGAGGCCGTTGATGGCTGCCTTCTGCCCGCTAGTGCCGCTGGCTTCGTTGGGACGACGTGGGGTATTGAGCCATAGGTCCACGCCTTGAACCAGATGTCGGGCGATGTTCAGGTCGTAATCCTCCACGAAGATGATCCGGCCCAGGAAGTCCGCCTGCTGCGAGAGCTGATGGATCTGCTGGATGAGCTTCTTGCCTGGGTCGTCGGCCGGATGCGCCTTGCCCGCGAAGATGATCTGGACGGGCCGATTCGGGTTGTTGAGCAGACCGCGCAGCCGATCCAGGTCCCAGAAGATGAGCGTCGCCCGTTTGTAGGTGGCGAAGCGTCGGGCGAAGCCGATCGTCAGAGCGTTGGGGTCGAGCAGTTCAGCGGCGGCGGCCACCTGGCTCATCGAGCTGCCATGACGCAGGCGCTGGCGCCGGACCCGGTCGCGGATGAAGTCGATCATCTCGTGCTTGAGCCGGACGTGCGTCATCCATAGCTCTTCGTCCGGGATCTCCAGGATCGCCTTCCATGTCTCGGGATCCTCCAGCCGGTCGCGCCAGTCGGGAGGCAGATATCGGTCGTACAAGGCGGCCATCTCCGGCGCCAACCACGACTCCACGTGAATGCCATTGGTGATAGCCCCGATGGGGACCTCTTCCACCGGCGTCCCCGGCCATAAGGACTGCCACATCCGCCGGGAGACCGCGCCATGTAGCTGGCTGACGCCGTTGCGTCGGCCCGACATGCGCAGGGCCAACACCGTCATGCTGAACTGCGGCCCCCAGGGATAATCATACCGCCCCAGGTTCAGGAAGGTCTCCCGGTCGATGCCGAGCTGCGGCCAGAAGTGGCCGAAGTATCGGTCCATCAGATCGAACCCGAACGCGTCGTGTCCCGCGGGGACGGGCGTATGCGTGGTGAAGACCGTGCTCGCCTTCACGGCCTCGCAGGCCGCGGCGAACGGCACCCCCTGAGCGATCAACTCGCGCACGCGCTCCAACACGAGGAAGGCGCTATGTCCCTCATTCATGTGCCATACCGTGGGGTGAAGCCCGAGGGCGCGCAGGGCGCGCACGCCACCGATGCCCAGCATGACCTCCTGGGAGATGCGCATCTCCTTGTCGCCGGCGTAGAGGCGGGCGAAGAGCTCCCGATCGGCGGGGGCGTTCTGAGCGACGTCCGTGTCCAGCAGATAGAGCGAGACCCGCCCTACCTGGAAATGCCACACACGAGCGTAGATCGTACGCCCCGGGAGCTCGACGGAGATCATGATCTGTTGCCCGTTGGCGTCCAGGGCCGGGCGTGCAGGCACCTCCGAGAAGTTGATCTTCTCATAGCGAGCCTGCTGCCATCCCGAGGCGTCGATGAGCTGGCGGAAGTACCCCTGAGGATAAAGGAATCCCACCCCCACTAGGGGGATGCCCAGATCGCTGGCCGTCTTGCAGTGATCTCCAGAGAGGACACCCAGGCCGCCGGAGTAGATCGGCAGGGCCTCGTGCAGGCCGAACTCGGCGGAGAAGTAGGCGATGAGCTCGTCCTGAGAGTCTGGATGTTGCTGGGAGAACCAGGTTGAGGAGGGATGCATATACGCGTCGAGGTCGCCCATGACCTTATCATATAGGGCCAGGTAGTCGGGATCCGCGGCGGCCCAATTCAGACGGTCCTGCATGACCTCGCGCAGCAGCTTGACAGGGTTGTGATCCACCTGCTCCCAAAGCTCGGGATCCAGGAGGCGATAAAGCGCCTGCGCCTTCGGGTGCCAGATCCACCAGAGGTTATACGCCAGCTCATTGAGCCGGCCGATCCGTTCCGGTACAGCGGGGAAAACCGAGATGCGTCCTAATAACTTCAAGTTCGTGATCCTCCATAGCCGCGCGGGCGGGAAGTAAAAGCGCGTCTGAGAATTCCTTTGTCGAGACGGCGGCGGTTAAACACGCGCCGCCTGGATGGCGCCGGAGCCAGGCACCGAGCTTTTAGCCGGTGCCTGGCTATAATTCAGACGCGCTCTAAAGCCCACGCGCGCGAGATGGGATACCCTGGAATAACGCGCGCTGGACGGCGCATGCTCGCACCCTGCGCCGTCCAGTCACAGGAGAGTATACCCCCAGAGGGGAGTTCGGTCAATTCATTAACAGAACGGTGATCCCCCATTAGCCGACTTAATCTCACTCTTTCCTACCGCAGAGGCCTCGAGAGCGCAGAGGTTTAAATTTCCCCCGTCTCCGCGCTCTCTGCGTCTCCGCGGTGAGAAGTGGGCAATCACCGCATTAACACAAGAGTGATCGCTGGGGCTAACCTACTTTGAGGGTGATCTCCAGGCCGCTGCCGATGGGCACCGTGATGGTCTCCAGCGCGGGATCCTCCCTCACCCTCTTCACATAAGAGGCCACAGCTTCGGCGTGGGAGAGGATGTTGTCAGCGACCACGACGCTACCAGGCAGGAGCTTGGGGAGGACCAGATCCAGAAACAGGGGATACCTGGGTTTGTCGGCGTCGATGAAGACGAAGTCGAAGGGGCCGCTGAGTTGTGGGATAGTCTCCTCCGCGTCTCCCACGACGATCTCCACGATATCGGCGAGGCCGGCGCGCTCCAGCGTCTCACGAGCGGCTGCCGCCCGCTCCGCGGAGATCTCACAGGTGATGACGCGGCCCCCATTAGGCCGCGTAGCATCGGCCAGCCAGAGCGTGGAATATCCGAAGGACGTGCCGATCTCCAGCAGCCGGGTCGCCCGGATAGCCTGGATCAGCACGTGGAGGAAACGGGCGGCATCCGGATGGAGCGCCCACATCCGTGGCTCCGTTATCTCACCCGCTCGCTCGCGACGGGCGCGAGCTTCCAATTCCGCGATCACTTCAGCGATTCTGGGCTCCATGATTCGCCTTCACTCCTTCTCTCAGGATATAACGACTCATTCTCCTTCGCGTGATCGGAAGGCGGTCGCGGTCTGTGGCTGTATCAGATACCAGATCATGAGGGCTCCGATCACCGTGCCAAGGGGGAAATTGAAGAGGCGTAGGATGGATAGCCCGATGGCGCCAATGCGTGCCCATTCGACCATGCGCCATAGCCCCCAGCCGATGACCAGATCCGCCACAGCCAGGGCGAAGAGCAACGCCGCCCCCAATATCATGATTACGCCAACGATGGGCACGGCGACACGAGCGTCCGGATCGCCGCTCGCGGCCACTCCCACGATCAAGGGGATCGTTAACATCACACACGATCCCAACAAAGTGAGCGCTCCCACGACGAAATGGTAGAGCGCGATCACCAGCACGCCATCGGGCCGTCTTCTCATGATGAGCCTCCCTTGCTCACTGTACCTGAACGAACGTATCGTCCTGCACCTGGAAGATGAACACCCTGGGATCTCGCAGGTCGCCGTTTTCGTTATAACTGACGGGGCCGATCACGGTGTCGATCCGCGCCTCCCGCAGGGCCTGGGCGACCTTCAGGCCTTCGATGTCATCCGCCCGCCGCGCGCCCTCCGCCAGCACGGTCATGGCCACATAGCCGTTGATGGAGTATGTGTCCGGGTTCCGATATTCCACCGCCTGATAGGCCTTGATCCAATCCTCATCCACCGCCAGGGCCGGGCTGGGTGCAAACGCGCTTACATACATCCCCTCCGCGGTCCCGTCGGATTCGTCGATGGTGGCCGACAGGAAGGCGCCATCGCTGGCCAGCATGGGCACGGTAATCCCCGCGCGCACCAGGGCCGCCCGCAGGTAGGGCGCCTCGATCTCATAGCCGGCGTAGAAGATCGCGTCAGGCTTCGCCTCCTGGATGCGCCTCACCTCATCCGCGTATTCGGATTGCCCCTCGGCGACCTGAAGCGTGAGCACAACCTCGGCCCCCAGGCGCTCAAGCTCGCTGATGATCAGATCACGCAGTCCGACGCCATACTCGGTGTCATTATGCACCACGGCCACGCGTCGCGCGCCCAAGGTCTCCACGAGGAAGGCTGCATCGATTCGGGCCTGCACGGCGTCGTTGGCGTTCACCCGGAAGAAATTACGATACCCGCGCTGCGTGAGCGAGAGCTCTGAGGCGGTCGGCGTGATGACCACGATGGGGAGGTCCTTATAGATCTCCATCGCCGCCAGTGTCTGGCCGCTGTTGTAATGCCCGATGACGCCGAGCACGCGCTCCCCGCGCTGCACGGCCTCACGCACCTGTTCGGCTACCACCACGGCGACCTCGGAGTCGGACTCGTCATCCAGGGCGATCACCTTGATCTGATACCCTAACAGCCCTCCTGATCGGTTGATCTCCTCGGCCGCGAGCCGTACCCCGCCCACTACCGTCTGCCCCCCGTTGGCCTGGAAGCCGGAAAGGGGCGCGGCCACATAAACGATGACCTCCCCCTTCGGGCCAGGCGCGCATCCGGATACCAACAAGCCGAGCAGCCCTAACCACAGCACGACCCATCGCATCCCCAATCTCCCCCTCCTAATCTCCAATCTCCCCTTCTTCATGGCGCCTCATATACCTCTTCAATCGCCTGCACGATGTCCTGCAACGCGGCGATCTGGTCCGCGATATCCTGCCGCAGCCGGCGCGCCCGATCGCTGTCCACGTCTCGTGCGCCGATCAACTGGATCTGAGAGTAGATCGTCCCCAACGCCGAGATGGTGGACTCGAGCTGATAGCGCGCCCGATCCATCGTATTATCCAACGCCTCCAGGCTGCGCCATTGGGCCTCCCGGCTGGCCAGCGCGGCCTCCAACTGAGTCCTCACATCGGGATCGTCCTCCCTGCGTAGCTGGGCACGCAGCCGGCGGATGTCCTCCGGCACCTTCTCTCGATCGCGGCGGATGATCGGGTCAGACTGGTACGCATCCAGCTTCTGAGCCAGCCGATAGAGGTTCTCCAGCCAATCCTCCAACTGCCGGATGGTATCCAGTAAATGATCCCGCAACACGCCGGCGCGCTGCTGCCGCACCAGCCGCTCCATGCGTTCGTGATAGCCCAAAGCCTGCTCGACCTGGGCGCGCAGCGACGGGTTGCGGATCCGCCGCGGGTTAAATCGCTGGCGGAACAGATCCGCCACCACGCGGGCATTGACCTCCGGATCGGTCAGGCTCGTGTAGAAGATGAGGACCTCGGCGACGAGAGCCATCGCCCCCCATCCCCAGATCGGCCAGCCCGGGAACGGCTGAGGCAGAAAGGCCGTGAGCAGGATGGCGCCAGCGATGATCACCGCGCTCTCCCATCGGAAGAGCGCGTATTGTATCATTGCTTGACGCGCTTGTCGTTCGATCTGATCGCGTAACCGTTCGCGGCTCATTAGAAGTAGCTGGATAGGATCTTATAGAGTTGGCGGATCGTCTCCAGGTCGCCCTGGCGTACCTGTCCTCCCGACGCCTCCGCCAGTGCCTTCAGCACATCGTAATCGGCATCTTCTCCATAGGCGATGGCGAAGATCACCACTGGCGGCCCCTCCTCGTTGTCGGTCCGTATCTCACGGACTAGCACTTCCAGGTTCGTGTCAGAAGCGTTCTCCTTGCCATCGGTCATCACGACGATGGCGTTAATGCGCTCCGTGTCATTCAGCCGCCGCAGGCGCACATAGGCGGCGCGCACAGCATCCAGCAGGGCAGTGTTGCCGCTCGCCTCCAACTGGTCGATACGCTGCATTAGGATTTCCCGATTTTCCCCCAGCTCTGCCAATGGTTCAATGTGGGTGATCTGGCTGTTGAACTCGATCATCCCCACCCGCTCCAGATCGCCCTTGATCTGATCCAGGAAGATGCGCAACGCCTGCTGGGCGGCCTCCAGCTTCTCCCCGGCCATGCTGCCCGATGTATCCACTACCAGGAAGACGTTGGTATGGCGCTTGGTGTACCACCATACGTTGCGCACTACCTCGACCACCTGGGGACTGGGGATCTGAAGCGTGGTCTGCGGCTGGGCCGGATCGACGCCGTTCTTCGCGGTAAGGGGAGAATCCGGCCCAGTCAGCGGGATGCTCAGATCAGCCGGGCGATATCCGGCCGCCAGGATCGCCTGCTGTATTGGGCGAGATAGCAGGTACTCGCGGAAGGCTTGAAACGTCCGACGCTGATTGGCCGTCGGCTCCGGTCGTTCCAGGAGGGCCAGCGGATGGTCAGCCCACAGCGTCCCTTCCACAGGGTAGATAGCCACCAGCCGTTCGGAGGGATTCTCCCGATTGAACTGGACGACGAGCTGTTCCTGGATCACAAACGCGTCCAAATAGCGGCGACCCTCCGCTCGAGCGCGCTCTAGGACCGCGAGCTCTCCCTCGCCATAATATCGCACCGTCCGCTCGATGGCCGCCACATACTCCAGCGTCGCCGGGGCCTGCGCGTCCTCGATCGTCAGATCGCGTACCTTCCCCGCGGCGGCGTAGAATTCGGCCAGCGTCGCCAGCAGGCCGCTGGCGTGAGCGGTAGACGCGTGGTTCCACTTGAAGTTCGGGTCCTCCTGAGCCTTGCGCTGGATATCCTGCCATCCCACCGGGCGGTCCGGCCAACCCAGATCGCGAGCGACCGATTCCCACGCGGCGATGACGATGGGGCTGATCGCATAGCGGATCGTATCGGCGATCATGCGCGGCGCGATGATTCCCTCTTCCCCCACGCGGTCGGCGTACTCCCGATCGAGCTGGTCCAGCCAGAGGGAGGAGTCCGGGTTAAGCGCCTGGATCGAGGCCGGTGTATCCTGCTCGGACAGCGCCTGCGCCAGCGCCACCTCGACCATCTGCTCGGGGTCCATGACCTGGATCTGGACGGACATTACTCGGCCGTCGGGGGTGCGCAGCTCCTGATCATTAAATTGCTCCGCCAGCTTACGAAGCAACGCCTCCTTCTCGGGCGAGACGGCCACCACCAAGACGGCCGAGCGGGAGTCCGACGGGGTGACCTGGGAGGTGACGGACGGCTTTTTGGTGACGACCCATAGGGCGAAGATGAACACACAGCAGGCTAGCAAGATACTGGTAGTAGCCAGAGCGATCCCGATCAGCAGGCCCCGAGAGGAGCGAACCCTACGCATACGTGGGGACATGGCGCTACCTCTGCGCCACGTTCAGGTCGAACCAACGCAGGAGGGCCAGCAACACGTCCCGATCCGGCGAACGCATGGCCTCGGTGCGCGGCACCACGGGGCGCACGCCTCGATCCTGATAACGCACGAACAGGCTGTCCCCCTCGGTGACGGACACCTCCGGGTTGGCCGGGCGGAGCCCGTATGCCACCGCCTGCCGCTGGATCTCGGGAGAGAGGAGGAACCGCTCGAATTCCAGGGCCGCGTTCTTCTCCGGGGCGGTGGTCTCCGGCCCCATCCACACGGTGAACGGGAAGTCGAACCAAGTGACGTACTTGGGGTAATAGATGCGCAGCGGCTCCGCCCAGCGCGTCTCGATGCCGATCATATTGGTCAGCAGATCGCTCTCCAGGAGTTGGCCCCCATCGCCTACGGAGTAGCCAAAGAGGGCGAAGTCCTCCGCTGTGTAGGCGCTGCCGCCGCTCACGTCGGTGACCGCGCTCATGAGCTCGCCCAGCCAGCGCTGGAACTCGGGATTCGTCACGTCCGCCGTGGAGATGTCAGGACGGCCGTAGTACTCGCCAGCGGCGGCGATCATGGCCGCCAGCCCGCCCACGTTCTTGCGTGGGTTGGGGACGACGAGCTTGAAGAAGCCCCACTCAGGAGGGCCGCCCAGCTCCGGCCAGCCCCCCTTGGCGATCGCCGCGTCGTGAATGGTGTGCCAGTTGATCTCGCCGAAGCGAGCCTCCAGGACCCGCGCTCGGCTCTCGTAGATCCCCCAGGCGAACAGCGAGATGGCGATGGGGCGCGCCCGATACTCGCCGTCCGTGAGGAAGACGTCGCGCCCCAGCCGTTCCTTGTACGTGACATTGGCCAGCTCTACCAGATAGCGGGAGTCCGGGATCCAGACGGTGGGGAAACGCTCCAGGCGCTCGCGCTCCTCCACGCTGAGTTCCTCCAGCGAGCGTTCCCCTAGCACGCCGAACTCGTCCCGGTCCCACTTGCCCAGCGCGGCCAGCCCATCCATGGCGATGATCTCTACTTGGATGGGCTCGCCCTCCAGCTTGTGTTCTTTATCGTTGAACTGCCGGGCCGCCGCCCGCACCCAGGGCTCCACGGGCAGCGCGGTGATGACCCGCACCTGAATGGGGCCGCGCGGCTTCACCGTGAGGGGCTCGGGCTGACGAAGCGCCCGCCAGGCGAGGGAGGCGCCGACGATGATCAGCGCCAGCAGCACGACGACGAAGAAGACGATCCGTGTTCGGTTCATCCACGGCCCTTTCGCGACGACCCACGCCGATTATAGAAGCCCAAGCCGCTTCTTACGCTCCGCGAGCTGCGCCTCCAGCTTGTGGCGCTCCAGCACCTCGTCCATCTGGGCATCCAGGCGCTGGGCATACATCTCAGACTGCGCCTGGGCCTTGTCCAGGCGGGCCCGGATACTCTCGGCCACACGGGCGATATCCGAATCGCCGATTCCCACCAAGTCATCCAGCGAGCGAATGGCCTGAACCGTGATCTCCTTCGACTTGGCCAAATCCAGGAGCGCCCGCAACTCTTCCCGCTCCTGCTTCACGGTCGTCAGGCGGGCCTCCAGCTTCAGCTTGGCGTCCAGCAGCTTCTGATATTCCGCCTCCTGGCGGGCCAGTTGCTCACGGTAATTCTCAAGCAGGCGTTGGGTGGAGTTGAGCTTGCTCTGGGCGGCCATGGCCAGCTCTTCGCGCCCTTCCTGTAGGAAAAGGTCGATGTTGCGGTCCAGCTCCGCCACCTTCTGCTCGTATTCCTCGGTCTTGCGCTTCAGCGTCTTCACCTGCCCACCGACGGTGGCCGCCGCGTCCTCCAGATCCTCCAGGTGGTCCTCGATCTGACGGATGTACTGATCGACGACCGCCAGGGAGTTGGCCTTCAGCGCTCGATCGACCAGGGCGTGCAGATTCGCCCGGATCAGGGTATCCACTTTTTCCAACAGAGAAGCCATGATCTCGTCCTCCTTAACAGAGTTTCCCAGGTGCCCGGCACTTTCAAAGTGCCGGGCACCTAGCCGGTATCATCATCGCGCTGGGAGGACATGGAGACATGACCCCCAACAGACGCGAAGCTGACAGATCGGGACGTTCATGTTGGGAATAGACGGTGTCATCCGTCGTAGGGACGCACGGCCGTGCGCCCCGTATTAAGGTGAGGGCGAGGCATGCCTCGCCCTTATCCTATCGTCGTGTGTGCTATAGATCTTCGTCTAGAAAAAGCAACACCTCTGGGAAGTGACAGGGTCCTGTAGGGGCGACCGGCCGGTCGCCCCTACAAAATCCGCACATTATGAGGTCATCCGAGCTCTACGTCGGTTCCAGAAGTTTATCCGAAACGAATGACAAAGCCACATGTTTCTTTCGCTGTGAGAAGGTCCGATAAATGATGGATCGAGAAGGCGGTTCCTGTATCCGAACGGGGCTCAGCCGCCCACCAGCTTATAGCCGCGGCCGCGCACGGTGATCAGATAGCGCGGGTGGGATGGATCGGGCTCGATCTTCTGGCGCAGCCTGCTGACGAGCTTCTCGATCCGGGCGTCGTCAACCTCGTTGATGTACGCCTCGCCCCAGACGGATTCCACGACGGTGTACTTATCACAGATCTTCCCCATACGCCCATATAGCAACAACAGCAGCCGATATTCCAGGTTGGTCAACGCCGGCACCGGCTTTCCATCCACGTAGACCTCGCCCGAATCCACATCAACGACGATGCCCCGCGCCTCGGGGCGCTGGACCAGGTGCTGACGCTGGACATACTCTGTGAAGGCCCGGCTGAACAGCTGGGGATCATCGCCGTTGGCGACGAGGACCCGCTTTTGCCAGAGGGAGGTCAATCCGACGGGATTGGGCTGCTGTCCCGGATCGAAGAGTGCCAGGAGAGCGGCCTGTTCCTCGTCCGTGAGCTGGCGCCATATCTTGGTGCACTCGGAGCGCACGTTCAGGCTAGAGCCGAGGCGCTCCTCGACCTGGCGGTGGATGATGCGATCCTGCAAAGCGTCCCGCACAGGCTCCCCGGTGACCGAGCCCAACTCCCAACATACGGCCTCCAGCAATCCGGGATGTCCCCCGGCCCACTCCAGAATGAAGCGTATGTCGGCCTCGTCAAACGTGACCGGCTCTCGCCGGATGAAGGCAGCGATGAACTGTCGCGCGTCCAACTCGCTGAGGGGGCCCAAATAGAAACGATGATGGGCGAACAACTCATTGAACTCGCCTACATCCTCGCCGCCGCGGATCTCCCCGAGCCGACGATTAGTTGCGGTGACATAGGTTAGGCAGCCCGGATACTGATCCCGCAGAGCTCGCAGGTTGAGGAAGACGCGGCCTTCAATGCGCGCCAGAGGGGCATCGAACTCATCGAACAGGAGCACCAGCCGGCGTTGTAACTGGTTGATCAGAGCGGTGATGGCCTGATTGAAGCTGAGTGGGACGTGAAACGGGCTAGGAGGGCTCACGACGGCCTCGTAAGCTGTGCGTACCTCCCGGGTGAGGTCTCGGGCCTGTATCGGCTCGCGCAGCTGATCCAGGATGCAGCGAAGGACCAGCTCGTAGAATCCCTGATCGCTCATTTCCAGCATGCGGTTACAATCGATGTAAACTAACGCCAGCTGCTCAGCTTCCGATCCCAGATGGGCCCGCTGCACCTCGGGATCACAGAGCAGGCGCATAAAGAACGACTTGCCGATATTGCTGATGCCCACGACGGAGCACGGCTCCAATCGATGAATATAGCCCAGGAGCTCTCGGGCCTCTTGCCAGCGTGGATGGGTAGCTGTCCTGGCTTGGGCCTGGTCACACGTCATCGTCAAACGCTCCATCCTTTCTTCAGCGATTCGTAGGACACACAACGTCGCATGCATCGTCAGAGAGCAGGGGCCAGCACGCCGGCCCCCTACTTACGAATACCTCATTCGCCTTCACGGAGGCCCAGCCGCGTTTACGTTCGCCTCCCTATGCCTGGGGTGTGGATAGGGACCGCGAACGAGAAAGTGTTGCCTTTCCCCTCCTGGCTTTCCACCTAAATCTCCCCGCCGTGCACCTCGACGATGCGGCGCACGATGACCAGCCCCAACCCGGTACCCAAACCGTCACGTGGAGGAGCTGTCCGCCTGGTAGAATCGATCCCAGATCTTGTCCAGCTGACCCTTCAGGATGCCAATGCCCTGGTTCTCCACGTCAACCAGGACGAAGGCTCCCTCAAAACAAAATGACGGCGAGCCTCGATAAGGGAAAGAGGCGCCGTCTTCGTGAGCCTATCGTTCGAAGCAGATGCCTATGGGGGTGTGCGGCGATCATCGACGGCGGCGCTTGCGCTTCCGTCGCTGGGAGGATTTCGACATAGCTGTGACTGCTTGTGGGGCCCCCTCTTGCACCAGAGGCGCGGCGCCGCCTCTTGCCATATCCTGCCGCATATGGCAATGTTTATACTTCTTCCCGCTGCCACACCAACACGGATCATTTCGCCCCAAAGTTCTCTTACGCTGCACAGGTCGAGGCGCCTGCGCCGCCCCATCACCCCGGTGGGCGACCATGCGCCCCCGGAAGACCGACGCCGGGACAACCTCCTGCACCGGCTCGACATGGAAGATCTGGTGGACGATGTCGCTTTGAATCGCCGCCAGGAGGTCCTGATACATCTCATGGGCCTCTTTCTTAAATGCCACCAAAGGATCGACTTGTCCATAGGCTCTTAGACCGATCCCCTCGCGCAGCGCGTCCAGATCGGTCAGGTGACGTACCCATCGGTTATCGACGACGTGGAGCATGACCAGACGCTCGAGCCGCCGCATCGTCTCGGAGCCCAGCGAGCGCTCCTTCTCCTCATAGCGTTGCTTCGCCAGATCCAACAGGCGCTCTTCGAGCTCCTGTGACGTCAAATCACGCCAACGGGCGACCGTCTCCGTCGCTGGCAGCGGGAAGATGCGGTTGATGGCACGATGCAATCCCGTCAGATCCCATTCATCAGGGGGAACCTGCTCCGGCGCATACGTCTTCACCAGCGCCCGGATCTCATCCTCGATCATGCCCATGATGGTGGGCTTCATCGTCGGCTCGGAGAGGATCCGCCGCCGCTGGGCGTAGATGATCTCGCGCTGGGTATTAACGACGTCGTCGTACTCCAGCACGTGCTTACGGATATCGAAGTTATAACCCTCCACCTTAATCTGGGCGTTCTCGATAGCCTTGGAGACCATGTTGTGCTCGATGGGCGTATCATCATCAACGCCCAGCCGCTCCATCAAGTTGGCGATGCTTTGCCCGCCGAAGCGTCGCATGAGATCGTCGTCCAACGCTACATAGAACCGCGAGGAGCCGGGATCACCCTGTCGTCCGGCACGGCCGCGTAGCTGGTTGTCGATCCGGCGAGCCTCATGCCGCTCCGTGCCGATCACATGCAGGCCACCCAGCTTAATGACCTTCTCCCGGTCGATCGCGCACTCACGGTGAGCCTCGGCTAGCACCTCCGCCCATCGTTCGGGGAACACCTTGGTGGGATCCTCCCCGCGGCGGAGCATCTCCACAGCCTGATTCCACTGTGACTGCGGGATCGTCGTCAGGTCCACGCCCTCCCGTCGCAGGCGCTCCCGTGCCAGGCCCTCCGGATTGCCTCCCAGGAGGATATCGACGCCGCGGCCGGCCATATTGGTGGCGATGGTCACCGCGCCCGACCGCCCCGCCTGGGCGATGATGGCCGCCTCACGCTCGTGGTGCTTGGCGTTAAGCACCTGATGCGGGATGCCGCGACGCTTGAGCATCTTGGAGAGCATCTCCGAGGTCTCGATGGCGACGGTGCCCACGAGGACGGGCTGGCCGCGCTTGTGGCATTCCTCGATCTCCTTGATGACGGCTTTGAACTTAGCCTCTTGGGTTCTGTAGACCGCGTCGGGGTAATCCATGCGGATCATCGGCTTGTGCGTCGGGATGACCACCACTTCCAGGTTGTAGATCTTCTCGAACTCCTCCGCCTCCGTGGCCGCGGTGCCGGTCATGCCGGCCAGCTTGTTGTACATGCGGAAGTAATTCTGGAACGTGATCGTGGCCAGGGTTAGAGATTCCTGGCGGACGCGTACCCCCTCTTTCGCCTCGAGGGCCTGGTGCAGGCCCTCTGAGTAGCGGCGGCCATACATGAGCCGGCCAGTGAACTCATCGACGATGATGACCTCGCCGTTCTGGACGATGTAATCGCGATCCTTCTTATACAGCACGTGAGCGCGTAACGCGTTGTCCAGATAAGGCGTCAGCTCCGCGTGCTCGGGCGAATACAGGTTATCGATGCCAAGCCACTGCTCGATCTTGGAGATCCCCGAATCCGTCAGCGTGACGACGCGCAGCTTCTCATCGACGACGTAGTCCTCTTCGGGTTTCAGACGGCGCACCAGCTCGGCGAATTTTCGATAATATTCGGAGGACTCCTGCGCTGAGCCGGAGATGATCAGAGGCGTACGCGCCTCGTCGATGAGGATGTTATCCACCTCGTCCACGATGGCGTAGTGCAGCTCGCGCTGGACGCACTGGCTCAGATCGGTGACCATGTTGTCGCGCAGGTAGTCGAAGCCGAACTCGTTGTTGGTGCCGTAGGTGATATCCGCCTCGTACGCCTCACGTCGGCTGCACGGTCGCAGGAACTGATAGCGGTCGTCCTGGGCGGGGTAGTCGGGATCGAAGAGGAAGGACCCTAGCTCCGGATCGGCGGCAGCGGACTGGATCACCCCCACGCTCATCCCCATGAAGTGGTAGATCGGGCCCATCCACTGCACGCCCACCTTGGAGAGGTAGTCGTTGGGTGTGACCAGGTGTACCCCCCGGCCGACGAGCGCGTTCAGGTAGAGGGGCAACGTGGCCACGAGGGTCTTCCCCTCGCCAGTCTTCATCTCGGCGATCTTGCCCTGATGAAGGACGATGCCACCCATGAGCTGGACGTCGAAATGGCGGAGGCCGATGGTACGGCGCCCAGCCTCCCGCACTGCCGCGAAAGCGCGTGGCAAGATCTCGTTCAGGATCTCCTCTTCAGCCTTACGAAGTTCCTCATCGGCCTGTTTATAAGCTTCACGGGCGCGCTGCCAGGCTTCCCCGCGCGCTTTCTCCATCTCCAGGCGCGTCTCGTCCACGCGCGCGCGAAGCTCCCTGGTGCGCTCGCGGATGAGGGCCTTGAACTGCTCGGTCATCTCCGGGAACGCCTCATCGGGAAGGCGTTCCATCTCTGGCTCCAGCGCGTTGATCTGGTCCACGAGCGGCTGGAGCCGCTTAAGTTCTCGCTCGTTGAAATCACCTATGACTTTCTGCAGCAGTTTACGTAACATACACGCCTTCTTCCCTGAACGCCATCATGAGATGGCGTTTCAACCTCATTACGAGATTGCAAAGATTATACCACAAGTGAGATATGGGGCGAAAAGCTTATCAGCGAGGCCATTACTTTACCTAACCGCAAAGGGCGCCAAGGACGCAAAGACAATTCAAAAGATTCCGTCTGGCATCAGGTAGTCTCCTCTGTTTGCGTTGATGAGTCGGAGAGGTGCGTCGCACCTTGAGAGTAATACAAATGAGGGAGACCACCTGGCATTAAAGCGTGGAGAAACACGTATTGACAACCTTAGCGCTCTTTGCGGTTCAGTTATTCGGACGTACAAGGAGAGCCAGAGGATCGTCTGAATAAGGGACACGTCGGCCTACACGAGACGGCGACGTATGAAGCGTCCATGGCCGACCAGGCCGATGAAGCGGCCATCCTCCACCAACACCCGTCCCCGGCTGATGGTCGCCCGCGGCCAGCCCCGCACCGTGATATCTTCGTAGATGGAATAATCCACCTGGCTGTGCAGGCGCTCAGCCGTGAGCGGCATCACGCGTTCGGGGTCAAAGATGACGATATCCGCGTCGGCGCCAACCTGGATCTTCCCCTTCCCAGGCAGCCCAAACAGCTCCGCCGGGCGGGTGCAGCACAGATTGACCCACTGTTGCGGCGTCAGGCGGCCGGCGCGCACGCCGAAGTGGTAGGTCAGCGACAGGCGCGTCTCGATCCCAGGGACGCCGCCGGGGATGCGGCTGAAGTCGCCGCGGCCGCGCTCCTTATCTTGCCACCACCATGGGCAGTGATCGGTAGAGATGACCTGCAGGGTGCCATCCGCCAGCGCCTTCCATAGAGCGGCCTGATCCTCCTCGGCGCGCAGTGGCGGGGAACACACATAGCGGGCACCCTCGAAGTCGGGGCGCTCGTAGACGTCCTGGGTCAGCACCAGGTACTGGGGACAGGTTTCGCCATAGATGGGGAGTCCCCGGGCGCGCGCGGCCCGAATCTGACAGACTACGGCTGCGCAGGAGATGTGAGCGATGCACGCGTGAGCACCGGCCATCTCCGCCAGAGCGATGAGCCGCCCGGTCGCCTCACCCTCCATGATGGCGGGACGGCTACGAGGGTGCCAGCGCGGCTCCGTCTTCCCCTCGGCCAGGAGCTCCCGCACGAACAAACGGATGATAGGGTAATTCTCGGCGTGGATCAGCGCCAGCGCGCCCAGCCGGGCGATCTCCCGCAGCGCCAGGTAGAGCTGATCGTCGGTCAGGCACTTCCCCTCGTAGGCCATGAACAGCTTGAAGGTGGGGATGCCGACGTCGATCATCCGGGAAAGCTGGGCCAGCGTCTTGCCGCTCACGTCGGACAGCACCATGTGCAGCCCGTAGTCGATGCACGCCTGACCCTCCGCCTCGGCGAGGCGCTCCTCCAGCGCCTGCAGGGGCGGTTGCCCCGGCAGCGGGTCCACGAAATCGACGATGGAGGTGGTGCCGCCGTGCGCAGCCGCCATGGTGCCCGACCGCCAGTCATCGGACGAGGTGATGTCGCCTAGGGGCATCTGCAGGTGGACGTGGACGTCTACCGCGCCCGGGATGACCAGGCAGCCGCTCGCGTCGATAGTGCGTCGTCCGCGTAGCCCTCGGCCGATGCAGGCGATCTTCTCGCCTCGCACGCCGATATCGGCTGTGTACGTGTCGGCGGCCGTGACGATCTGCCCGTTCGCGATGACTAGGTCGAATGGCTCCATGTTCATAGTCCACTCTGGTGTGCTCGCCGGGAGCGGTTTACGAATCGCCCCGGCCTGCTGTATCCCTGGGGAGGCCTGGAGGGGCTGACCTCTGTAAGGGCGACCCGTCGGGTCGCCCCTACGGGGGCCGCGCCCCTCAAAGCCTCCGCTGCCAAGGCGCATGGTTAATGGCTACTCATGCTACCTTTCGGAGGATGGCCACATACATGCCTGCTTCCCCATCGATGAACGTCTCCACCTCCCAGCCGGTCCCCTGAATGATACCCTTCAGCTCGTCTTGAGAGAACAATAGGTACCACGGCGTGACCAGCTTCTTGTATCGCACGCGGATCCGCAATTGGCCGGGTAGGCGGCCTCGCTTGCGGTTGAACTCGTGATACTCCAGGTGCTCCGGGGTTTCGGTGACATATGGGTCGCGGCTTTCCCCGATGATGCGCGCCTCACACGACGTCATCGCGCGGAACCGTCTCAGCAGCCAGCGGGCGCGCTTGGGGTTACCCAGCAGCCCCAGGTTATTCCCCATCATGATGATGGTGTCGAAGATGCCCAGCCTGCGGGAGACTCGGGTCACGGATAAGACGTGGGCGTGGCGCAGGCCGCGCCGCTTGCACACCTCGATGGCGCGGGGCGAGATGTCGATGCCGACGACCTCGAGCCCTCGCTCTTGCAGGTAGAGCGCGTGCCGCCCCGCGCCGCAGCCGACATCCAACACCCGGCCGCGGGCGTGCCTTATGGCCTCTCGCTGGTGCGCCGGCCACTGCCCATGGGGGATGAAATACGTCTGCGGGCCGCCACCCACCGAGAAGAAACCGTCATCCCGCTCGATGATCTCGAACCCGTCCCCCCGATGCAAATAATCGTACATCGCCTGACCGAACGCGTCCTGTTGGCGTGTGAGCATGATCCGTCCCCTCGCTTTCTCGTTGGGCATGGGAGCGGGCGATCCCGCCCTACCGCGGATGGCGTGGCATCGGGCACAGCAGTGCCGTGCCCGATGCCTGGGACAGGGGGACCCTGCCCCTACCGCCGGCAATGTAGCAATGTAGGGGCGACCGGCTGGTCGCCCCAAGACCGGGAGCGAGGCCCCTTACCCTGCTAAGCTGGTGGCAGGTCCCCGCTACCTAATGTGCGATGCCCAATCGATGCATACGCCGGTGGATCGCCTCCAGCGCCTCCAGGAACGGCCGCTCCAGGTAGGCGAGATGATCCTCCTCGCCGTGAGGGTGGGTGACCGCGTCGGGCGGGTAGTATGCCGCCGTCTGGCGGATGTAGGCCAGCCCGCCCTCAATGAGCGTGAGCATATATTGCGCGGCGTCGTGGTCAAACAGCCACCACTCGTCGCCGCAGGCGATATAGATCGGCGATGTGTGGGCGAAGATGCCACGCTGCCAGCAGTCATGATGCGGGATGGCGGTATAATCGGGGCCGCCGCACCGCGCCGCCAGCCATGTGTGCCCCTCGATCTTCAGCGACGCCTTCAGATGCAATCGCCGCGCGCCCTTCCTGTCCTCCGTCGAGGCCACGACCCGCCCCTGCTGGATGATCTGCAGGGTGTGGATCGGGAAGATGGACTCGGCCGTCGCCTCCACCTCCACCGTGCCGCCGCCGCTGGGCAGATGAATCGTATCGCCGATCATGGCGCCCTCGACGGTGAAGAAGAGCATGGGCCCGCCGCTGATGAAAGTGCGCCCCAGACGTACCGCCTTGCACCAATTCTCGTACGTGAATGGCTCATCCGGCGGGACATAGGCGTAGGTCCGGTAGAGGCCGACGGGTACCTCGCTGCTCATCTTGTCCGTGCCGCCCACCAGCGGCAGGCGGTAGCCGCAGTTGAGATAGCGGTAGTATTCCAGATGATTGTAATCGTCGTGCCGCAGCATCTCCACCGCGTCGGCGCGGCCGGTGGCGATGAGCACGGCGGGCTCCCCGTTAGGCATCGGGAAATGGGGGATGATGACCGTGCCGCCCTGCGCGTGGCACTGATCCGCCCAGTGGGACAGGGTGGTCTCCAGGGTCCCGCCCAGTTCCGCCTCCCCCGGCCCATCCGAACACCAGGGCATCACCGCCTCCTTCAGGCCCCACAGGATCAGGTGCCCCAGGATGTGCTGGCGATTCTCCTGGGAACAGTAGACGATGGTGCCGTTATCTTCGGAGATGGTGGGCCGGCCGATGAAATCCTCCGTGTTGGTGAACAGGTGGCCCCACTGCGATTGCAGGAGGTTGACGATGTCCAGGTCCTCGCCCGCCGCCTCGCGGTGCGCCCCCTGGGTGCCCAGGAAATGCACATGGGAGTCACCGCTGAACCATCGCCGGGCATTCATGTCCGTCCAGCGCTTGAGCCGCAGGACGAGCTCCCGCTGCCCCGGTTGGATATGCACCTTCGTGCGCAACGGCTCGTACTCGAACCCGCGGGCGATGTCCACGATCACCTCGCCGCGGGGCAGCCAGCCCTGGCATCGGCCATCGATGTAGGCATAGGTGATCTGCCCCAGCCGCAGGTCGCCGCCGATGTCGATGTGCCAGGTGTCCAGGTTGGAGTTGACGTGGTTGTGATGGCCGTGCGGCTGGTAGGGGATCCCCTCGGGCGAGCGGAAGTGGACGCGGCAGGGGACGGGCCGGCCCGTATCCTCGTCCAGGACGGTGACGTGGACCCAGTTCCGGCCCCGATCCACGACCTCCAAGCGGAGGCGCGGCTGCTCCACGACGCGCTTCTCCTCCAGTTCACCCCACCGCACGCGGCCCAGCTCCTCATCACCCTCCTTCACCGTGACGGTCGCGGAGGGGATGGCGGCGATTTCCACGTAGGCCGGGCTGGCGTTCTCGTTCTGCGCCTCCCCCCAGCCCTTGAGATCATCGGCGAGAAAGGCCTCGGGCGGCTGCTTCGGTAAAGGGAACGGGTATGTGGCCACCCCTCGATCCACCTCCACGGCCAGATCAAAGGGTCTGTTCGCGTCCTCCGGCCGGGGCAGTGTGATCTTCACCTCTCGCCTGCCCGTCCGGTAGAAGGGGGGCTCATCGAGATGGCCGAGCGTGATGGCGGCGATCAGGAACTTCCGCCCCGCGGGCTCGATGGTGATGGACTCGATGGGCACGTCGGGACGCGGGTTTTCCCAGGCCCACAGCCAGTAGCCGCGCGGGCCGGGGCGCTGGGCTTCCGTCTGGCGGCGTCCCATCGCGCCCCACTCGCCCTCATAGCGCGGCATCAACGTCTCCTTCTGATCGGACACTGCCAGGAACGGCGATCCGCCCCACGGCGATGGTACCATCGCGATCTCGAACCGCTCCCGGATGGGCACCTGTATCCGCTCGCCGTCGGCGAGGCGGAAGACGTAATGGGCGATGACCTCTCCGACGGGGCCGCCCTCTAGGAGTCGCGATTCCAGCAGCGCGTGGGCGAACAGGACGCGCCGGGCCGTCTGCCCGATGGACACCGTCACGGGGTCGTGATAGAGCCCCTCATCGCTGCCGAACCCCAGGAAACAGCGTGTCGGCGTGGGCTCCTGAGGTCCCACCTGGAATGGCAGCCCATGGAACGACTGGACGCCGATGGGGGGATCCATCTCGGCATCGAAGAGCTCGACGCCCGCGTTACAGAACTTGGACAGGTCTACAGGCTGATAGTCTCTCATAGCGATATCTCCTTCCACACGCCACTTCTTCGGAGAGGATGTAGCTCAGCTAGACCGTCGTCAACCAGCCTACGCTCAGCCTCTCCCGAGTGCTATGGAGCTGAATCGCCTCGTCCAACACCTCAGGAATGCCCGTCTTCTGCTAGTGACGGATCAAAGGTCAGCATGCTGACCCTCACCGACCTAAGACGCGTACAGGTGACACTCCACCAGGCGACCGTCCTCCCACCGCACGAGGGGCACCGGCTCGCGGCACTTCGGCATCGCCCGGGGACATCGATCCTGAAATCGACAGCCCGGCGGCAGATGGATGGGCGTCGGCACCGACTCCTTGATGAGCAACGCGGAAGCCCGATGATGTGGATCGGGCACAGGCACAGCGGAGACGAGCGCCTGCGTGTACGGATGCAGTGGCTCGCCGATCACTCGCTCCGTGGGGCCCAGCTCGACGATGCGCCCCAAATACATGATCGCCGTGCGTTCACACATGTATTGAATCAGTGACAGATCATGGGAGATATAGATCACGGCCAGGTTGAGCTCTCGCCGCATCTCCCGCATTAAGTTCAGGATGCCCGCCCTCACCGAGACGTCCAGCATGGAGACTGGCTCGTCGGCCACCAGGAAGATGGGCTCCAACACCAGGGCGCGAGCCAACACGACGCGCTGTAGCTGTCCCCCGCTCAACTGATGAGGATATTTGCCCAGGAAGTTCCCCGGCGGGCTCAGGTGGACCCGCTCCAATGCCTGGAAGACGCGCTCCTCCCGTTCCTGGGCATCGCCGATGCCGTGGATAAGCAACGGCTCCAGGATCGACCGATAGATGGTGAAGCGAGGATTCAGCGCTTCGTAGGGGTTCTGGAACATGAGCTGGGCGCGACGTCGGAAGAGCTTCAGATCTGCCCCCGATAGGTCCCGCAACGACCGGCCATCGAAGAGGATCTCCCCTTCCGTCGGCTCCATCAGCTTGAGCACTAGCTTCCCCGTCGTCGTCTTGCCACATCCGCTCTCCCCTGCCAGGCCCAGCGATTCCCCGGGATGGAGGTCAAAGCTCACGCCATCCACGGCCCGGATGGCCAAGCCGTCTCCCTGGCCGCGGAGCGCGGCCCAGAAGCCCTGACGCAGAGGGAAGTACTTCTTGAGATCCCGCACTCGGAGCAAAGGTTCGGCTGCGGCGCGTGTCTGGGCCTGTTCGGCCGCTACGCGAGGGTCTGCCACGTCTCCACCTCCTGCGCCCGAGCTCGTAGCTCCTCCACATCATCCGTGCGATGACAGGCCACCTGATGTCCTTCCTCTACCTCGATCAATTCTGGCTCCGCCTCCCGACAATCGGGCAGGGCGAAGGGACACCGATCGGCGAACCGGCACCCCGGCGGGGGATGGATCAGATCCGGGAGGTATCCCTCGATGGAAATCAGCTCATCCCGGGGTTGCGCCAGATTGGGAAAAGCCTGCTTCAAGCCCAGGGTATAGGGATGAAAGGGGTGATAAAAGATCTGATCGACGCTCCCCCACTCCATCATCTTCCCCGCATACATCACGATCACAGAGTCGCACGTCTGCGCCACGACCGACATGTCATGCGTGATCATCAGCACGGAGAGGGAGAGCTCATGCTGAAGCTCGCGGAAGCGCTGCAACACCTGATGTTGCACGATGACGTCCAGCGCGGTCACGGGCTCATCGGCGATGATCAGGGCCGGCTCCAAAGCCAGGGACATGGCGATCACGGCGCGCTGCTTCATCCCCCCGCTGAACTCGTGAGGATAGTAGCGCAGCCGACTCGGATCGAGGCCCACCAGCTGGAAGAGCTCATGAGCCCGCTCCCAGGCGGCCCTCCGATCGTATCCTCCTCGTTCCACCAGTACCTCAACGATCTGATCGCCGACGCGATACACGGGATCCAGGGCGTCCATGGACGATTGCGGGATCATGGCGATCTCACGCCAGCGGATATGTCGCATCTCCCGCTCTCTTAGCTTCAGCAAATCTTGCCCCTGAAACGAGATCTCCCCCTCCACGATCCGGGCGTTACGAGGCAGCACGCGAATGATCGCCCGCCCCACCGTCGTCTTCCCACAGCCGCTCTCGCCGATCAATCCCAGATGCTCCCCCTGCTCCATGGAGAAGCCCACGCCATCCACGGCCTTGACTGCGCCATGCCTTGTCTCGTAATAGACCCGCAAGTCATGGATGTCTAACAGGGCCATACGACCTCCGCTACTGTCGCTGAAGCCGCGGGAAGAGGACCTCCTCGAATCCCCTCCCGATGAAGAAGCCGGCCATCACCGTCAGCATGATGCACAGGCCGGGCGGGATGAACCAGTAATACGCCTGACGCGCCATGGCCTGAGACACATAAGCATCCTGCAGCATATAGCCCCAGCTGATGGTGTTGGGATCACCGAATCCCAGGAAGCTGACGGAGGCCTCCGTCAGGATGGCCCAGCCGATCGCCAGGGAGCCGTACAAGAAGCTGAGGGGCAGGATGTTCGGCGCGATGTATAAGAACATGATGCGCAAATCGCTGGCGCCGGAGACTCGCGCCGCCTCCACGAAGCTCCGCTCGCGCACCGTCAGCACCTGAGAGCGGATCACCCGGCCCGAGTCCCGCCACAAAAGCAGGGCCATGGCCGCCACGGTGTTCCAGATGCTGGGCTTCAAGAACGCGACCAGCACGATGACGAGCGGCAGGAAGGGAATGCCGAAGGCGATATCCGTGATACGCATCAGGATCGTATCCACGATGCCCCCATAATACCCGGCGATCAACCCCACGACGGTCCCGATGATGGCCACGGCCAAAGCGGCGGTGAATCCGACCAGCAAGGCGGCGCGGGCCCCATACACGAGCTGGGAGAAGATGTCCCGCCCGACGTTCGTCGTGCCCAACAGGAACTTGGCCGACGGCTTCTGGTTCACCATCCAGTTGCCCGCCTCATCCGTGACGATGACCTGAGGATCGTAGGGCGCGATATACGGGGCGAAGATCGCCACAAGCAGGAAGAAGAGGTAGATCAAAGCACCCACCAGCGCGAAACGGTCCTGGCGCAACACCTGGGCCGAGGCCCGCAGCGCGCTGACCAGGTTCTCCACCACCCATGAACGGCGCCAAGTCGCCTGCGGAACGGTCGCCATCGTTTCGCTCGTCATCCCCCTGCCCTCCTGGCGGTTGAGACGCGCGGATCCAACAGCCCGTATAACAGATCGGCGACGAAATTCATCACGACCATGACGACGGCGATGAGGAAGAACGCCCCCTGAGCCAGCGGATAATCGCTGGAGCTGACCGCCCGGACCAACAGACGGCCGATCCCCGGCCAGCCGAAGACGTTCTCGATCACCACGTTCCCTCCGATGCTGTACCCCACGCCCAACGCCATCGCCGTCACGACAGGAAGCAACGCGTTACGAGCCGCATGCCGTAGCATGATGCGCCACTCGGATAGCCCCTTCATGCGGGCCATGATGATGAAGTCCTCCTCCAACACGTCCAGCATGTTATTGCGCATCAAGAGCAGCGGCAGTCCATGGAGATATAGAGCCATCGTCAAGGCCGGGAGCGCCAGATGATGCCAGAAATCTAAGGATAAGATCTTGTCCAACTCCGAGGCGTAGACCGTGCCAGGGCTGGTGGCTCCGGAGGAGGGGAACCATCCCAGGCTGAAGGAGAAGATCGTCAGGGCGATCATGCCGACCCAGAACTCGGGGGCGGCGCGGGTCATCAGCGTGAAGATGAGCCCCGTCTTCTCCAGCCAGGTCCCCCGCTGCCAGGCCATGATAACGCCGCCGATCACCCCGAACACGTAGGCCAGGATAAGCGCGACACCCGTGAGGAAGACAGTGTTCGGGAAGGCCTCCCAGACTAGCTCAGCTACGGAGTCCCGGTAGAAGAACGACTGCCCCAACTCCCCCCTCAGGAGGTTCCCGAGGTAGACGAAATATTGCACCCACAGCGGCTTATCAAGCCCGAACTGACGCAGCAGGGCCTCCTGCTGCTCCTCGGTGAACGTGGGGTCGATATAAGCCACCAGCGGATTACCTGGGGCCAGCCGGAAGATCAGAAAGAGGATCGTGACGATGACCCAAAGCACCAAAACGCTCTGCAACAGGCGACCGACCAGGTAACGCCAGCGCCCTTGTGCCATAGCCCAACCTCTCTTAAGCGACCGGACGTCTCACAGTCCTGAACCCTTCATCCACGAGATCGAGGCCAAAAGGCGGGGCGCAGCGCCGCTGCGCCCCGCACTTCACGATATCTATCCCGACGGATGAATAAGGGATTATTCGCTCTCCAGCGTCTCCACCTGTCCTTTGGGATACAGGAGGCGCCCCTCATCATCCCACTCATACCCGGCGTCGACCAGGATCTGCTTGGCCTTCTGGATATCCCCCTCGCCGAACTTGGGCAGGTTGGGATTATGCCAGTACTCCAACGCCGACGAGACATGGGAGTCCGCGATCACGCCGAATCCCTTGTAGACCGACTGCAGGATCACCTGCTTGGGGATGGCGGTGGCCACCGCCCGTCGGAAGGCCACGTCGTCGAAGGGCGGCCGACGCAGGTTGAAGGCCAGGAAGCGAAAGCCCACCTCGACGGTGGAGACCATGGTCAGGTTATCCTGCTTGTCCACCTGGCTCTTCAGCAGCTCGAAGTCGCCGGTGTAGTCCGACAGGAAGTTGAGCTCGCCGGTCTTCAGCATCCCCAACGTCGCCTCCACATTGGGGATCATGCGCAGGATCCAGCGATTCATCTTCGGCGGGCTGAAGTGATCCGGGTTCGCCTCCAGGATGACCTCCTCGGCCGGCTTCCAGTGGACGAACTTGAAGGGGCCGGATCCGATGGGGACCTCCTCTTGATAGGACTCCGCGTTCTCCGGCTTCTCCATCAGATCCTTCAGGATCGGCTCCCAGATGTGCTTGGGGATCAGGTTGATCTTGGCCAGCGAGGCGGTCTCGAACGCGGCGTAGGGCTCCTTCAGCTTGAAGCGCACAGTATTCTCGTCGATGATCTCGATGTCCTGAATCTTGGCCACGAAGGGCTTATACATGGGGACCTCATCCCCCATCATGGGCGCCTGGAAGGAGAACACCACGTCCTCGACGGTCACCGGCTCGCCGTCATGCCACTTCATCCCCTGGCGCAGGGTAACCTCCACGGTGGTGTTGTCGATCCACTCCACCTTCTCAGCGGCCCATGGCTGGGGCAGGCCGTCGGGGCCGATGCGCATCAGCCGATCCCAGATCAGCTCCGTGATCCACGAATCGACGGCCCCGCTGATGAAGAGTGGGTTGATCGCCTGCACCACATCGGCGCTGTTGAGGATCATGTCCTTCTGATCACCCTTGGGCGTGGCATTGACGAAGGTCCAGAAGTTTTTGATCCCGATGCCGGCGGCGTCCACGATGGAGTCGGGCTCCCATACCTCGTTGTTATACACATAGCTGACCAGTGGGTAGATCCAGAAGACGTACGGCTGATCGTTGGCGATGATCTCCTGGGCCTTGTAGACCAGCTCCCGACGCTTCTCGCGGTCTACCTCGGAACGCTGAGCCTCCGCCACCTGATCGTACTCGGGGTTGATGTAGCCGACGAAGTTGTACCCGGAGGGCGCCGTGGAGGAGTGGAACAGATTGTAGATGAACTCATCCGGGTCCATGCGCTCCGGACGGCCCACCATTCGCCAGGCGGTCAGGTCCCAGCTCTCGCGATTATACCAGACGAGATCGGCCTGCTGCTCCCATGGGATCGCTCGATGCTCGACGTCCAACCCCAACTGCCGGAGCGTCTCGACCACGAGGCGGGCCGCCTCGAACTCCTGGGG
The DNA here is from genome assembly GCA_011176545.1 of Caldilineae bacterium. Lineage (GTDB taxonomy): Bacteria > Chloroflexota > Anaerolineae > DUEN01 > DUEN01 > DUEN01. The sequence goes on from DUEN01000004.1 coordinate 48,078, forward strand.
ATCCGCCCCCTGGACGTTGCTCAAGAGCACGATGTGCCGGATGCGTCGCGCGGCGACGTCCTCCGCCGGGGCCGCCGGTTGTTCCTCGGCAGGCTTCTCCGCCGCTGGCTTCTCCTCGGCCGGAGGCGCGGGCGTCGCCTGCGCACAGGCGGACAGGATCAAGGCGAGCAGGATCACGGAAGTCCACAGTACTTTCTTGAAACTCATGGCATACCTCCTACATAGGATGATGGAATGAGGCCACTCGTAAAAAGCCCACGACACCTCCTTTCACGTATTCGATAACGATCGGGGGATCACTCTCCTTTGGCCACGAGGAGCTCCCCGCTCCCTTTCACCTTCCCGATCGCCAGCTTGGGCGGCGTCATGTACGCGCGCTTGGAATGCGTCAACCGCGCACCTACCAGCATCTCCGCCACCTTGAGGCTGACTCGCGAGGGGTTGACAACCGGGATCCCCAGCGCCTTGGACATGTCCTCGGCTACCATGAGGAACCCCATGGTCATGCATCCCAGGACCAGGACATCAGCCCCATCTTCCTCCATGGCCTTGCGGCCCTCCGCGATCATCCTCTCCAGCGTGGCCTCTCGGTCGCGCGCCAGCTCTAATACGGGGACGTCGATGGAGCGCACCGAGGCCAGCTTCTCACCCACGCCCGCCTTGCGCACCTGCCATCGTGTAGGCGCTACCACGCTCTGCATGATAGTGATCACGGAGAACTGATGGCCCAACATGGCCGCCGTGAGGAAGGAAGCCTCCCCTGGGCCGACGACGGGCATGGTCAGCAGCTCTCGCATCGCGTCGAGCCCGGGATCCCCAAAGCACCCCAGGATGGCCGCGTCGTATCCCTGAGCCTCCATCTCCATCATCAGCTCCGCGGTCGCGGGGATGCTGATGTACTCCTCATACATGGACTCGATCGAGGCGGGCCCCTGGGCGACGTCGATGATGTCCACCTCGGTCTCCGGCGACGCGAACTCCCGAAGCAGACGGCCCCGTCGCTCCAGCTCGGCCTTCCCCTCAGGTGTGCTGCCCATAGGCCCGGGCACCACGTAGACGATCCGCATCATGACACCTCCCCTACGAAATACGGGCGGTCAAACCGATCCCTGTGTGTGACGTCAGATAACGGCAGCCTAGGGCGCGCGGGCGGATGCTCTGCCGGATATCCCACGGCCAACAAGACGAAGGGCCGGACATGCTCGGGCAGTCTCAACGCTTCGGCGACCTCCTCCGGACGGAAGCCTCCTACCAGGCAAGTACCCAGCCCCATCGCCGTGGCGGCGATGACCATGTTCTCCACCGCGATAGCGCCGTCCACCCGCGCCCAGTAGCGCTTACCCTCCGGACCGTAACGGGCGCCGGTGCGCTTCGTGTCCACGCACACGGCGATCAACCCCGGCGCGTGGGCCAGCCATCGCTGCGGGTTGCCAGGGCCGGCATGGTACCCGGTAAACGTCGCCGCCACCAGCTTCTCCTTGACGCGCGGGTCCTCCACGATGATGAACTCCCACGCCTGCATGTTGCCGCTGGAGGGGGCAAGAGTGGCCGCCCTCAATAGCGTCGTCACCCACCCTTCCGGCAACGGGTCATCCGTAAACGCCCGGATGCTGCGTCTGCGGGCCAGGACGTCCATCACCTTCTCGATATCCCCGGAGAGCCTGGGTTGCGCGGGCTCGCTGACGGACCGCGGAGGGGGAGCGGATTGGGCATCTCCCTCAGCGCCGGGCCATCGCTCCCAGTGGAGGAACTCCTCGGGAGATAGCTTTGGCGGCGCCTCCAGGGAGACATCATCCGCCGGATATCCCAGGGCCAGCAGTCCCGCGGGCTCCACGTACCAGGGCAGGTTCAAGACGGAGCGTAGCGCCTCGTCGTCCACCTCCCGCACCCAGGCGCTGGCCAGGCCGCGCGCCAGAGCGACCAGCCGTAGATTCTGCACGGCCATCGCCACGTCCTGCTGCCCGAAGATCGAGCCGCGAGGGCCGAAGCGAGTGCGCGCCCGCTTGCCGTCTACCAGGACGGCGAGCACCAGGGGGGCGTCGATGAGCCATCCCTGGGCGCCATTGGAGCCCAGCGTCAACAGCGGGTCGAGGGTGGCCTCCACCAGCCGTTCCTTCACATCGCGCTCAGTAACTGCGATGACCTCCCAGCTCTGGGTATTGGCCATGGAGGGTGCGTAAGCGAACGCCCATAGCAGCTCCTGAACCACCTCCTCGGGTAAGGGGTCTGGGCGAAACGCCCGCGTGTTGACGATCCTCTGCATCAAAGTGGAAAGAGTATCAGGTTCGATCATGGGTCATCACCGTTAAGAAGCGTCACTTTTGGAGAGGGCCCGCGCCACGATCGCGCGCGCTTCCCGCATCGCCCAGATCACGCGGTTCTGCCCGCGCACGAGATGGGCCTTCGTGAACCGGGCCTGATCGCTATCCGGATCGAGCGCGCCCAGCTCCATGATCGGCGCCAGATCAGGCAGAGGTGGGATGGAGACCGCAGGCTCGGTACGGAAGCGACCATGTCGGGTATAGTTGATCGGCACCAATACCCGGGCCAGGCGCATCAAGGCCTCGTTGAAGGGGCCCGGATCCACCTCGGGATCCGAGGCTCGCTCATAGAACCGGACCAGATCCTCGCGCAGCGCCCGCGCCTCGGCGATGGAGGGGGATAAGTCAAACCAGCCCTTACCGGCCTCCTGATATCGCGCCAGCGTGTTGAGGAACTCATCCGCCAGGTGCACGAAGTTGAAGGGGTATAATCGCGCGTTGAGGACGCGCGCGAGGGCGACCACATAGACGCGAAGGTCGCGTAAGAGGTTGTCCTTATCGGCCAGCTCCAGCGTGTCATCCTCGGTATGCCAGCCGATATTGCCGCCGCAACCGCCGACCGGATAGTAGCCCTTTTCCTCGATCAACTCCCGGGGCATGGTGGAGAGGAGCATGAAGAAAGAGGTGATGCCGATGTTGTTGAAGGAATAGTCCCCGGCCTGATAGGGACGGCCCCCCTCAGCCTCCTTCCCCGTGGCATCTTTAATCGCCCGCTTGCAGAACTCTTCAGCCTCCGCCATCCAGGAGATGTCGTAGTACTCCGTGGCCCAGCGGCAGCCCGGGCTATCGATGTTCACCTGGGCGATACAATGCTCCGCCAGGTCCAGGGCGAAGGTATCCGCATACCAGGTGGAACCCGCGTAGCGGCCCGTAGAGTGCCCCGACCACCAGGCGATGCGAACGCTGCGCTTAAGCAGGTCACGATGCTTCCAGAAGACCCGCGCTAGTTCCAGGAGCGTCGCGTCTCCCACCGCGTTATCGCCGATGCCCACGTCCCAGGAGTCCAGGTGACCGTGTACGAGTACGAACTTCTCAGGCTCTTTCGTCCCCGGAACCTCGGCGACGATGAGGGGGCAGGTTGTCCACCCCTCTGTCAGGTCAGCGTGGATGGTTACCCGGACGGGTCCTTTGAACAGGGCTTCCTTCAGCGCCTCCCCATCGGAATGGTTGATGGCGACGACTGGCGTCCTGGGCTTGCGCGGGAGCGTATCGAGGTCGGGGGTCCCCCAGATGGTGGTGCAGATCCCCCAGTGGATGCGCTCGCCCGGGTTGATGAAGATCTGGCCGATGGCGCCTCGCTGCTCAAAATCATAGGCGGGACCAGGGCCGCCGAAGCCCTCCGCCAGCACGATCTTGCCTTGCACATCCACATTCGGATCCCCCATGGCGTCGAGGATCTCATCGAAGGGCTTGACGTCCGTGGGCGGCACGTAGACGAGCTCGCCGGTAAGCCCTTCGGGGCCCGTGGAGGCCGAGAAGCTCTGGGCCTTCGCGCGCAGCGTGCGAGGGCTCGATCCATGCACCACGATGCTGGCTGAGCGGGGCACGCTTAAATACAACTCCGGCCAGTAGACTGTGTGGGGCACACCCAACGCCTGCAGCCGATCCGCGATATACTGAGCGGCGATGCGCTCATCCTCACTCCCTGATCCCCGGACGAGGGTGGAGAATCGCTCGATAAGCGCCCACGGCTCCTCGATGGAGATCTCTTCCAGCAGCACACGTTCAGCTTCGGTGGCGGGAACGGCCATCCCTTGAAAAGAGCCCATGTGATCTTCCTTCCTGTAGGATGTTCACAAAAGCAACGAAACGAGATCCAAGGTGTTTCAACACGATGCTAGTCCCACATGCCTGCAACACGGGGAGGACATAAGGCGTCCTCTTCAACAAGTCTCGAAATTCACCACTGGCGGGACACGCGTCTGCGATAGGGGCACGGCACCGCCGTGCCCACAAAGCCTGGCCTCTTTGGCACCTTTGAGGCCTGGCAATGAGTTGGTCAGCGTCTCTTAGACACGCCCTAAAATGCTCAGCCCAGGTATCCAGAGTTCAGGTTAAGGATACCTCTTGTTGCTCGACGAGGTCGACATTGACCCGAGGGGACGACTCTGTCGGAGGCTCATATTAAGTGAGGAACTCAGAGAAGCAGAGGAACGTGAAACAGGCACCCCGTTTGTTTCGCCTGAAGAAACTTCATTTTGCCAGTGAAATGATAGCACAGTTCGTATTCGGGGTCAAACGGATTTTGCCTTTCTAGGCCTCGTACATTTGCTCTGGCCCACAGATGTCCTGATTCATCGCCCCACGCCCTTTTGGGTTTTTGCGCCACCGGCCGAATTAGGGCAAAATTAATATAGCAATGGATTAATATAAGTGGATCGTAAGAGAGGGGATTCTCGTTACCCAACAGCCTTCGAGCCTGCTGGTCAGATCTTGCCCTCCAAAGGCTCTACATCCCGACAGGAGCATAAGCTTGACAGGCTGGCCAATATCATACCTCTCAACGTAGAGGGCGCCAGGAAGAGCCACCGATGGTTCGTCACCCCATAAAGACGTGGAAGCTAGGTCACCTATCACCTTCATCGAGAGAAAGAGTGAGAACGTGTGGAGTGATCGTACATACTGGGCGAGCGCCTCACTATCCAGGCAGATCTGTAAACCCCCTTGGCTCATTACCTCTGCAGTGCGAGCTGGCGAAGCATCCGCTTAGATCACCCCGGACTTCGACCGACTCCTTCCATGCTCTCCTGGTTCATTTCTTTCCTAACGAAAAGAACGAGGCTGGCCATCCTGGCTTTTAAACTTTAAGTGTGAGGAGGTTTTCGTGAGTAAGCGACAACAAGAACTCGCCTGGAGGGTAGGGGGCCCCCAGGGCAGCGGCGTTGACACCGCCGCGGGTATCTTCGCCCGCGCCTGCGCCATCGGCGGGCTCTACCTGTTCGGCCGCCGCGAGTACCACTCCAACATCAAAGGGCGACACAGCTACTATGACGTGCGAGTAGCCCACTACAAGGTAAGCTGCCATCGCGAGACGGTGGACTTGCTGACCACCTTTGAAATGGAAAGCGTGGCTCGCCATGCCATCGCTGTAGTGCCGGGAGGCGGCCTCGTCTATAACGCCAGCGACGTCGATATCCCGCTGGAAAAGATCCCCTTTTTGGGCAAACGGCTACGAGAGGACCTGCAGATGTACCTCGAAGAGCAAGGGCTCCCTCCCAACATCTCCGGCCTCCTCCAGGACGCGCGCCAGCGGGGCGTCCAGACGTACGCCGTGCCCTATGACGAGATCACCGGCGCGCTGGCCAGGCGCCTCGAAGTGCCCAAGGCCGTGGCTGAGCGAACGCTGAACACTATCGCTGTGGCCGTCTCCTGCGCGTTGCTGGACTATCCCTCCGATTATCTCATCAAGGCGTTGGAGAAAACCTTCCCCGGCCGTGCCAAGATCATCGACATGAACGCGCAGGCCGTGGAGTTGACCTACGAGTTCGTCCATGATCACTTCGACACGCGCGATCTCGATTTCCGCCTCACCCCCATGGAGACGAAGGAGCGGCGCCTTCTGGTGAGTGGGTTCCAGGCCGTGGCCATGGGGAAGCTAGCGGCCGGTTTGGCCTTTCAAACCTACTATCCCATCAGCCCGGCCACCGACGAGAGCACGTTTCTGGAGATGCATGCCAACCTCCCCACACGTGATGGGGAGACGAGCTCCGTCGTCATCGTGCAGACGGAGGATGAGCTCTCAGCCATAGCGATGGCGTCTGGGGCGGCCCTCACGGGGGCGAGGAGCGCCACAGCGACCTCGGGTCCAGGATTCTCCCTGATGGCCGAGGGGTTAGGATGGGCGGGCATCAACGAAGTCCCGCTGGTCATCACGCTCTATCAGCGCGGCGGCCCCTCCACTGGGATGCCTACTCGCACAGAGCAGGGGGATCTGGAATTCGTCATCCATGCAGGTCATGGGGAGTTCCCCCGGATCGTCCTGGCCTCAGGGGATATCACCGAGGCCTTCTATGACGCGGCCCAGGCGTTCAACTACGCCGAGCGATATCAGGTGCCTGTGATTCACCTCCTGGATAAAGCGATATCCAGCATGACGGAAACGGTCCCTCCCTTCGACGTGAACGCGATCCGGATCGAGCGCGGCGATCTGTATACGCCTCCCCCCGAAGGCAGCGACCTCGATCACTATCCGCGCTTCGCTTTCACCGAGACAAGCGTAACACCTCGAGCGTTCCTGGGACAACCCGGAGCTTTGCACTGGCTCACGGGAGGAGAGCACACCGAATATGGGCGCGTCACCGAGGATCCTGTGATTCGCGAGCAAATGATGGAAAAGCGCATGCGGAAGCTTGAACTCATTGCCCGTGAGATCCCACCGGAAGAGAAAGTCAAGGTATACGGCGATCCTGACGCGACCTTCACCGTGGTGAGCTGGGGGACGAACAAAGGTAGCATCCTGGAAGCATTGGATCGGCTCCAGGCGGAAGGAGTCCCGGCCCGACTGGTCCAGGTCCGGCTGTTATGGCCTTTCCCCGTCGATGTCCTCGTCCCCTTACTTGAGGCGGCAAAGCCCCTCGTGGCTGTCGAATGCAACTACTCCGGCCAGCTTGCCCAGTTGCTCCGGGAGCTCACCGGCCTGGCATGTGATTACCTCATCCTCAAGTACAACGGCCGCCCGATATCGGGCTTAGAGGTCTATCGGGCGCTCAAGGCCATCCGAGAGGGCACGAGCGAGCGTCGTATCGTATTGCGCAACCCTTACGAGTAGCAGTGAAAGAAAGGTGGTATGGGGAAAATGGCGACGGTGACGATGACCCAAATGACGGCAAGGGACTATCGCGTTGAGGGAGCGATCGACTGGTGCCCCGGCTGTGGGGACTATGGCATCCTCAACGCCATTCACCAGGCGCTGGCCAAGCTTAACCTTCCCCCTCATAAAGTGGCCGTTTTCGGCGGCATCGGCTGTTCCGGAAAGACGCAGTATTACGTCAACGCTTATGGGGTCCATACGCTACACGGCCGCGTGTTGCCGTACGCGATGGGCGCCAAACTGGCCAACCCCGAGCTCACGGTGATCGCCGTCGGCGGCGACGGCGATGGGTTCGCCATCGGCGCGGGACACTTCGTGAATTCCGGCCGCCGGAATGTCGATCTGACCTATATCCTCTTCAACAACGAGGTATACGGCCTGACCAAGGGTCAGGCCTCTCCCACCCTGCCCCTCGGGCTCCAGACGAAGGGGCTGCCGGAGCCTAACATGCAAGGGAAGGTCAACTCCCTGCTCCTGGCCTTGGCGTCAGGGTTCACCTGGATCGGGCGCGGCTACGCTTATAACATCCGTCAGTTGGTCGATCTCATCCAGAGGGCCATCAACCATCCCGGCCTGGCCTATCTGGAAGTGCTCCAGCCATGTCCCACCTACAACAACCTTCACACCCGGGATTGGTTCGCCGGCCAGGATTTGGAGGAGGGACGGCAGCGTCTCTACGACGTAGCGGAGGAAGGATACGATCCCGTCGTCCCGGCCGATGCGGATGAACAGTATCTCTATGACAAGATCTGCCGCTACTTCGAGAAGGCTCAGGAGTGGGGCGATCGTATCCCCACGGGTGTGTTCCTGGAGAATCGTCTGATCTCAACGTTCGAGGACCGCTTATGTCAGCGCACCCCAAGTTACTATGCGTCGCCCCCGGCCAAGCGCCCCATCGCCGATGAGGAAGGCCATCCGATCGTCGATCTCAGCGAAATCTTCGCCGAGCTGACGATGACGTAGGGAACCTGCTGACGTCATGCTCAGCGGCATTATTACTCTGTCGCCCATCCTGTAGGCATGCGCTCAGGGGACAGGCCCTAATGAGGACAATGAGGACGTAGATCACCAAAGGAAGGATGAACATGGAGGCGCTCATGGATCCCCGTATCATCCAGATGAAGCTGGCTATCCTGCGTCGGCGGGCTGTGCTTCGATCGTGGCCCATCAGCCCTTACGAGGCACGCCTGGCGGATCATCTAGCGCCCGGGACGTATCGCTACGAAGGGGACTGGTATGCCGTAGAGGGCGAGGGATGGTGGCCCGCCGGGAAGACCGTCTTCCTGCGCGCCCGGGTTGAGCTGCCGGGCGACGTTCCTTCGGATCAACTCTACCTCGTCTTCGATGGCGAGGGGCTAGAGGGACTGGTGACCATCGACGGCCATCCCTACACGGGCATCGATGCCAACCACACGCGCGTGCAGGTACCTCGCCAGGAGGCTTTCCTGCTGGAGGCGGAGTTCATCGCCATCCCGCGCGTCATGTGCCTGCCGGAGCTGGCAGGAGAGCGCGCCCGGCTGCGCCAGATCCGCATTGAGCAGGTCGATCGTGAGATCGAGGATGCCTGGTACGATCTCCATTTCGCCTGGGAGGCGGGTCAGGCCGTCCGGGATGATCGCCGCCGTCAGCGTATCCTGGACGCCCTGGAAGAGGCGCTGCTGGCCATCGACCTCACGCTACCCCACGATCGGTTTCGAGAGGAGGTGGCCCAGGCGCGCCGCATCCTTCGCTCTCACATCGAGCGGATCGCCCCTGATCCGGAGGGGGGTCGTATCTTCTTGACCGGGCACTCACACATCGACACGGCATGGCTATGGCCGCTGCGGGAGACCATCCGGAAATGCGGGCGCACCTTCAGCACCGCTTGTCGGCTGATGGAGCGTTATCCGCATTATCGCTTCTCCTGCAGCCAACCCCAGCTCTATGCTTATACTAAACGGTACTTCCCCTCCCTCTACGAGGAGATCAAGAGATGGATACGGGAGGGACGCTGGGAGACCACCGGTGGCATGTGGGTGGAGGCGGATTGCAATGTCTCCTCCGGAGAGGCCCTCATTCGCCAGATCCTGCATGGGCTTCGCTTCTTCCGGGAGGAGTTCGGGACGCGTCCACGCGTGTGTTGGTTGCCGGACGTGTTCGGCTATCCCGGCAATCTGCCTCAGATCCTGCGTGGCTGCGGCCTGCATTCCTTCTTCACGACTAAATTGCACTGGCAGGCTCGTAATCCCTTCCCTTATCACCTCTTCTGGTGGGAGGGGATCGATGGCACGCGTGTCCTGGCTCACATCCCCCGACTGAAGCGTGGCTACAACGGCCATCCCACGCCAGAGGAGCTGGTCCTGGCCTGGGAGAACTTCAATGAAAAGGCGAGCTACGAGGAGGTCCTCTTCCCCTTCGGCTTCGGCGACGGCGGAGGCGGCCCCACCGAGGAAATGCTGGAATACGCCGCGCGGGCGGAACGATATCCGGGGCTCCCCGCGTGCCGGCAGGGGCTGGAGGAGGCCTATTTCGAGCGCGTCCATGCCACCGCCCCCGATCTCCCCGTATGGCACGGGGAGCTGTATCTGGAGACGCATCGGGGGACGTACACCACACAGGCCGCGACGAAGCAGGCGAATCGGAAGAATGAGCTGTTGCTGCGCGAGGCCGAGATCGCCAGCGTGATCGCGAGCTGGCTTGGGCAGCACATCGATCTGGAGCCCCTGCGCGCGGCCTGGGAGAACCTCCTGCTCCTCCAGTTCCATGATATCCTGCCGGGCTCCTCCATCGGACAGGTGTATGAGGAGGCCGCCCAGGACTATGCTCGCATCGAGCAAACCGCTCGTTCAGTGCGTGACGCGGCCCTGCAGGTGATCGCCCGGCATGTCCCGGCCGCCGACCTGCTGGTCTTCAACAGCCTCTCATGGGAGCGCAACGATGTCACCACAGCTGTCATCCCGCTCCCGCAGGGCCCCGTGGAGCTCGTCGATCCCGAGGGACGGGCGACTCCGGCTCAGATCATCGCACAGGAAGGCGATCAAGCCACGATCGCCTTCGCTCCGCCACAGGTCCCCCCTGTAGGATATACCACGCTCTCGATTCGCCCCGCGGCGGGGCCTTTTGAACACTCCCTCGACATCTCGACACGCCGCTTGGAGAATCGCTTCTTCGTCATCGAGATCAACGAAGTGGGCGAGATCACCCGACTTTACGATAAGCGCTATGACCGTGAGGTCGTCCCGCCTGGGCAGCGTGCGAACCGCCTGCAGCTCTTCCAGGATGGGCCGGAACGAGAGGCGGCCTGGAACGTGCACGCCACGTTCGAGCGGCGGGAATACCCATTTGAGGGGGAGAGCTCCATCGAGGTCGTGGAGACCGGGCCCGTGCGAGGAGTGGTACGGGTCGTCCGCCACCACCGCGAGAGCCGAATTGAGCAGGATATCATCATCTATGACGCGCTGCCGCGGATCGACTTTGTGACCCGCGCGGACTGGCAGGAACGGCAGGTGATGCTGAAGGTAGCCTTCCCGGTGGAGATCCTAGCCGACCAGGCGACGTTCGAGATTCAATTCGGGGCGATCCAGCGGCCGACCCACCGGAACACCTCCTGGGACCAGGAGAAGTTCGAGGTGCCCGCGCATCGCTGGGCTGACCTGTCCGAGGCCGGATATGGCGTCAGCCTGCTGAACGACTGCAAATATGGGTATGATGTCAAGGGGAACGTGCTGCGGTTGACGCTCCTGCGGGGGCCCGAATGGCCGGATCCTCACGCCGACCGCGGCCATCACGAGTTCACCTACGCGTTATGGCCTCACGGGGGCGACTGGCGCCAGGGAGAGACGGTGCGCCGCGCATGGGAGTTGAACGTGCCGCTGGTTTGCCTGTCGGCTACCGAGGGCGTAGGAGACCTCCCGGCGATGCATCGTTTCCTCCAGGTGGATGGCCCGGCTATCTTAGAGGCGCTAAAGCCAGCAGACGACGGCAATGGGTGGATCCTGCGGGTATATGAACCACATGGCGGCCGCGGGCGAGCCTCAGTAATCGTGGGCATCCCTCTTCAGGAGGTTGCCGCCTGTAACCTAGTCGAGGAAACGGATGGGCCTCAGCCGTTTGAACGTGATCGGTTCACCTTCGGTATCCGCCCCTATCAGATCCGCACCTTCCGCCTTCAAACGTAGTTGAAGCGGCGCCGCCGTTCTGCGAAGGTAAGGGCGCAGCGTCGCTGCGCCCTTACATCAAGGCGTTACCGAGGCAACACATGCGTTGCCCTCACATGATTATCGTGTATGCCAATATGAGCGAAAAAGAAAACCAGCCTGCACAGGCTGGTTTTCTCTAGGAATTAGGCTCGGGGACGAGGACTCGAACCTCGACTAAGGGATCCAAAGTCCCCTGTCCTGCCATTAGACCATCCCCGACCGCGACGCGGTCCTGAGGTGCCGAGGCCCAGAATCGAACTGGGGACACCGCAATTTTCAGTCGCGTGCTCTACCAACTGAGCTACCTCGGCAAACCCATCAGGAGCGGGCGATGGGATTCGAACCCACGACCTTCTCCTTGGCAAGGAGACGTTCTACCACTGAACTACACCCGCTCGTAGCGACCGGAGCATGAGATAGAGATAGAGGAAACCTCCATCCCTATCGCTTGCCCCTATCTCTATCGCTCGGTGGACCCGGTCGGATTCGAACCGACGATCTCCTGCTTGCAAAGCAGGCGCCTTCCCACTTGGCCACGGGCCCAAACGACCAGGTCTCCCGGGCGCCGTGGTGCCGACGAGAGGACTCGAACCTCCACGCCCTTGCGGGCAGCAGATCCTAAGTCTGCAGCGTCTGCCAATTCCGCCACGTCGGCAACCCACATACGGTGGGCAGCTTTGGGACTGGCCATACCCCCGATTCTGTATTAGCCGTCATCTGTCTCACCAGGCTCTTAAGCCCGGTGGCGGCTCCTAGCTTGCAGGGTGTTACCCTGCCTCGCCGTCGCCGCTGCGGCGAGACCGAACCTGCTTTCGCAAGCCCGGCCCACTCGCCTTGCTCCCGGTCGCACACTCGCCCAGCCGGTGACATTACTGCCACCGCTGGTGGGCTCTTACCCCACCGTTTCACCCCTTACCTGGCGAAGCCAGGCGGGACTGCTCTCTGTTGCGGTTGTGGTCACCTGGCGATTACTCACCAGGTGCCCCCACTTACTGTTTCGTGGGGCGACCTTCCCGGCCGAACCGGGTGGGAGTCGGGAAGTTCCTCTGAGGCGCTAGCGCACCCCAGCGACGGCGACCAGCCCACTGCCCACCGTACACTCGGTACCTTCTTAAGGTTCACCCTTTTGCGGGCAAGATTATAACACACCGCCGCATCCATGTCAACTGTTTTTTGCCTTCGCGCCATTGACGCGAGCCTGGAGCCTATGCTATGATCGGCCTGAACAAGACGGTCCTTCTGCCCCAGAACGGAGGTAACGATGTCCTTCCCCACTACATACGTAGAGGATGTGGAGATTTCCCGGCTCATCTGTGGCACCAATGGGTTTCTGGGATATTCCCATTTCAGCGCCGCCCGAGACCGCTGGATCCGGGAGCATTTCACCGTCGAGCGCATCGCGGAGGTGATCAGCCGCTTCGCCGAGCTGGGCGTGAACGCGGTGATGGGCCCTCTGGATGATAAGCTCATCGCCGCGCTGGATCAGGTCGAGCGGGCCACGGGTACCCGCATGGTCTACATCGCCACGCCAGGAGGCCATACCGTAGAGGAGGTCATCCAGGGAGTGCGTCGCTCGGCTGAGGCGGGAGCTCGCATCTGTATGCCGCACCAGATGTACACCGACACCCATCTGCTGCCAGCGGAGACGCGCATCGTGGGCATCGAGCCGATCCTGGCGGAGATCCGCCGGTTGGGCATGATCCCCGGGCTGAGCACGCATCGGCCAGAAACGATCATCGTGTGCGACAAGGCGGGCTACGATGTGGCGACGTACATCCAGCCCTACAACGCCGCGGGCTTCCTCTGCCAGGTGGAGACCGATTGGATCGGCCGGGTGATCCGGAACACCCCCAAACCCGTCATGTGCATCAAGCCGCTGGGGGCGGGTCGCATCCTCCCTCCGACCGGCCTCCAATTCGTTTTCAACACATGCAAACCCAACGACATGGTGGTCATCGGCACCATGAACGTCTACGAAGCCGAGGAGGATGTTCAATTGGCCCTGGAGATATTAACGGGCCAATCGTCCGAGCGGAAGTTGACCTTCTCACGCAGCAAATCCGTTCTGAGCGACTAAGGAGGCGATGTATGGAGCTTAAAATCGTACGCATCGAGAAGCCGGAGGACCTGAACTTCATTCTGGGACAGAGCCACTTCATCAAAACCGTGGAGGACCTCTACGAGGCGATCGTTGGGACGGTACCTGGGGCCCAATTCGGCCTGGCCTTCTGCGAATCATCGGGGCCGGCGCTGGTGCGCGCGGCCGGGACGGACGAGGAACTGGTTGAGCTGGCCAAGAAGAACGCTCTGGCCCTCTCCGCCGGCCATTGCTTCATCATCTTCATGCGGAACTTCTATCCCATCAATGTTCTCAACGCCATCAAGATGGTGCCCGAGGTATGTCGGATCTTCTGTGCCACCGCCAATCCCGTCGAGGTCATCATCGCCGAGACCGAACAGGGCCGCGGCATCCTGGGCGTAATCGACGGCGTTAAGACGAAGGGGATCGAGACGGAAGAGGACGTGGCCAAGCGGAAGAGCTTCCTGCGTCAGATCGGATACAAGCTCTGATCGCTCTCTCATGGCTCTCAGGAGGACCAACGATGGACGTCTTCGAGTGCATACAACGGCGTCGTTCCATCCGCGCATACCAGGACCGTCCCATCCCGGACGAGGCGCTACGACGCATCCTGGAGGCGATCAACGCGGCCCCTTCCGCGGGGAATCTCCAGGCATACAAGGTGTTCCTCATACGCGATGCGGCCCGACGCCGCGCCTTAGCGGAGGCGAGCTATAACCAGGATTACGTCGCCCAGGCCCCCGTCGTGCTCGTCTTCTGCACGGACGCGGCCCGGTCCGCCAGCAAGTATGGCCGACGCGGCGAGAGGCTCTACTGCCTTCAGGACGCCACGATCGCCTGTGCATATGCCCAGCTGGCCGCGGTGGCCTTGGGCCTGGGCACGGTGTGGATCGGCGCCTTTGATGACGACGCGGTGATCCGGGCCCTGAACCTGCCTCGCGGGCTGCACCCCGTGGCCATTCTGCCGATCGGATATCCAGACGAGTCCCCCGCGCCGCGTCCCCGCCGCGCGCTGGAGGATCTCGTTCAGGAGTTGTAAGCAGACAGATTCCCACGGCCCGTCGCACGTATTCCGTGGGAAAGATAGGAGGAGAACCATGGCGACGTACGTGATGTTAAGCACGCTCACCGACGAGGGTGCCAAAACCATCAAGAAGAATCCCAGGCGCATCTTGGAGGTGAACCAGGAACTGGAGGAGATGGGGGTCAGGGTGGTCGCGCAATACGCTACCTTGGGGCCTTATGACTTCGTGAACATCGTCGAGGCGCCCAGCCATGAGGTGGTCGCCCGGGTGTCCGCGGAGATGGCCTCTCGCGGCACTGTCAAGCTGATGACCATGGTGGCCATCCCCATCGAGGAGTTCATCGCCTCCCTTGAGCAGTAGGTGCGCCTCTCCGTGGCACGCGCGCCAGGGGTAGCGGATCAACATCTCTGATCCGCTACCCACCGGGTCATCTCCGCGATAGATCCAGGAACACAAAACTCTGGAGTGATGGCCTGTCCACTTCCTACCAAATCCGCTCAGTCAGCGGATCTTCACTGACCTCCAGAGGGAAGGCTTTGCTATGCCCATCGTGCGAGCTCATGTGTACATATCCGGCATCGTCCAGGGCGTCTTCTTCCGCGCCGAGACGCAGCGTCTGGCGCGCGAGCTGGGCCTGACCGGCTGGGTACGCAATCTTTGGGATGGGCGGGTGGAGGCCGTCTTTGAAGGGGAGGAGCAGGACGTCCAGCATATCATCCAGTGGTGCTGGCGTGGGCCCGAGGAGGCGGTAGTGGAGAACGTTGAAGTGCGCTACGAGCCGCCGACGGGCAAATACCGGGATTTCTACATCACGACGAGCAGCTACTAGAACCGACGCGATCATGGCCGGCAAACAGGATCAGGGCATACATCAGAGCAGCGAACGATATCATGTAATCCCTCGCACCCTCTGCTTCGTCACCCATGGGGGGGACGTGCTCCTGTTGAAGGGGGCGCCGACGAAACGCATCTGGCCCAACCGCTATAACGGCGTCGGCGGACACGTCGAGCGTGACGAAGACGTCTACTCGGCCGCGATCCGGGAGATCCGCGAGGAGACCGGCTTAGAGGTCGAAGGGGTGCAACTGCGGGCGATCATCAATATCGATGCGGGGGATCCCCTCACGGGGATCATGCTGTTCGTGTTCACCGCGCGGGCCCCCCATCGCGCGGTGCGCCCCTCTTCAGAGGGAACGCTGGAGTGGGTGCCGCGGGCCCGGCTGCAAGAATATGACCTCGTTGACGATCTGAAGGAGCTCCTGCCGAGGATCCTGGCGATGGAAGCTTCCACCGCGCCGCTATTCGGCCGCTACTACTACGACGCGAACGATCGCCTCGTCATCCAGTGGGCTGACGGGGCCTCCATCTACCATCACCAGAAATAGCTATTTAGCCCCTCCGTACTATTGTGCACGCGTCACTCCAGCGCGAGGATGCCCTTGCGAACAGGCCAAGGGGGACAAGCATGATTCCTCAGGGAGGGTCCTTTGCATCCTCACGATCAGTTACGTCCGCCAGAAGGCGGGCGGGCCTCCCGTGGTGGGTCATCGTCCTGGCCGTCATCGTGACGATCCTCGCCATGATGCTTGGGGGTCCAATTGCATGGGCGGATCATGGCGAAGGAGCCCCTCAAGATGACATACCCATATGGGTGATGGCCGTGTTCATCCTGGGCAGCGTGGTGGGTGTGCATAGCCTGGCATCCTCCAGCAAGCGGTGATTCAAGCGACGATTAATGTGACCAACACAGCGGGCTGCGGCTGTAGTTAGTCTCTCCTCCTTCTCACCCGGGCGACGGTGACAAACCGTCGCCCGTCGCTTTTCAAGCCCCCTGACGTTGACATCTCCAACCCACACCAGGTAGAATCTCCTCAGTGATTTACCAACTCGAGTTGAGGGGGCTCACCATGACCAAGATCACCTTTATCGGCGCAGGAAGTTGGGGATTTACCCGCAGATTGGCCAGGGATATCCTGACCTTCCCACTCCTGCAGGATGCCACGTTGACCCTCATGGACATCGACGCGGAGCGCCTGGACTTCGCCTACAGGGCCGTTCAGCGCATCATCGAGCTGGGCAATTATCCTGCGAAGCTCGAGGCCACCATGGATCGAGTCGAGGCGCTCAAAGGCGCGGATGTGGTCCTGGTGACCATCCTGGTGGGTGGCGTCGATGTATGGCGTCATGACATCGAGATCCCCGCCCAATACGGGGTAGACATCAATATCGGCGATACCCGCGGCCCCGCGGGCATCTTCCGCGCCCTGCGCACCATCCCCGTCATGCTGGACATCGCCCGGGATATGGAGCGGTACTGCCCGGATGCCTACATGCTGAACTACACCAATCCGATGGCGATGCTCTGCCGGGCGCTGCAATGGGAAACCAGCATTCGTCTTACGGGGCTATGTCATAGCGTCCAAGGCACGGCCATGATGCTAGCTCGATGGATCGGCGCGCCCTATGAGGAGATCACTTATACATGTGCGGGCATCAACCACATGTCCTGGTTCCTCAAGTACGAGTGGAACGGCAAGGACGCATATCCCTTGATCCGCAAGGCCATCACCGAGAACCCGGAGATCTACAATGAGGAGATCGTCAGGAACGAGATGTTCCTGCACTTGGACTACTATGTGACGGAGTCCAGCGGCCATAACTCCGAGTACAACTGGTGGTTCCGCAAACGACCAGACCTCATCGAGAAGTACTGTACACACGGCACAGGCTGGAACCCGGGCGAGCACGCCTACATCCTCAAACGCTATCTGGAACGGGAGACTACTTGGCGAGAGGAGGCGAGACAATGGCTTGCCTCGGATCAGCCCATCTCCCTGGAGCGAGGGCACGAGTACGCGGCCTATATCATCAACGCGCTGAAGGGAGGGGAGCCCTTCCAGTTCAACGGCAATGTGCCCAACACGGGGCTGATCACGAACCTGCCGGAGAACGCGTGCGTGGAGGTGCCCGTATGGGCCAGTCGGAAGGGATTTGAGCCCGTGCACGTAGGGGCGTTACCGCCGCAATGCGCTGCGTTGACCAGCCTGAACGCACAGATCGAGGAGATGGCCGTTGAAGCAGCCCTCACGGGCAATCCCCGTCTGGTCTTCCAGGCGATCGCCTATGACCCGCTGACCGCGGCCGTGCTCTCCCTGGCGGAGATCAAGGAGATGGTCAACGAGATGTTCCAGCAAAACAGGGATTACCTCCCGCAATTCAAGCACTTCAACATCTAAGATCTACGTTCATAGAGGTCCTCCATGCGAACGATTCGCCTCGGATACGTCGGCTGTGGCTTCATGGCCCAGAAGGTGCACCTGCCCAATTTCAGCACGATTCCCGGCTGTGAACTCGTCGCGCTCGCGGAACTGCGAGAGGAGCTGGGGCGTCGCGTGCAACGACGTCTGGGCATCCCTAAACTGTACCACGGCCACACGGAGATGCTAGCCGATCCCGAGATCGACGCGGTCGCCATCTCCGCGGGATTCACGGAACAGGGATGGATCGCCCGTGATGCGCTGTTGGCGGGCAAAGACGTCTTCGTGGAGAAGCCCATGGCCGTCTCGCTGGCTCAGGCGGACGCCATTCTGGAAGCCGAACGCCGATCTGGACGCCGACTGATGGTCGGATACATGAAACGATATGACGCGGGCGTCGAGCTGGCGAAACGGGCCGTCGCCCAGTTCCGTGAGACGGGAGAATTGGGGCCGATCACCTTCGTGCGCAACCACGGCTTCTGCGGCGATTGGATCTGCGGGCTGGACACGCCAATGGAGACCACCGATGAGCCCATGCCCGAGACGCCGGCCTCGGGACCGGACTGGCTGCCGTCCGAATATATGGACCAATACCTGAGCTACCTGCAGCAGTATACGCATAACATCAATTTGCTGCGCTGGCTCCTGGATGCAGGGGATGACGTTCGCGTTCGCGTCGTGGATCTGGACGACGACGGCTACACGGGCGTGGTCATACTCGACGTGGCGGGCGTGCGCGCGGTGATTGAGTCCGGCCTGATCTCCCACTATCGCTGGGATGAGCACACCCAGATCTATTTCCGCCACGGCTGGGTGAAGACGTGGGCGCCGCCCTTGTTGCTCAAGCAGATGCCCGCGGGGGTGGAGATCTACCGGGCCGGAGAGGAACAGACGTTCACGCGGCCGATCCCAAAGCCTGCGTGGTCATGGAGCTACAAACGAGAGGCAGAGCACTTCATACGATGCCTGCAGACGGGTGAGCCCTTTCGCTCGCCCGCGGAGGATGCCCGCGTCGATGTGCGCGTGCTGGAAGAGATCTTCCGGGCCCATCTGAAGCAGCGCGGCGTCCTGTGATTCGAACAATCGCTCATTGGACATTATCAGAATCGTAGGGGCACACGGCCGTGCGCCCCTCATTTTCCGTAGAATAGAGCAACATATGCGTTTGCCCCTACGTTTGGGTCGTATAAGCCAATATGAGCGTGAGGGCAATTACATCTCCGCCGAGGGACAGAGGTCATTAAGGGGACAGGAGGGGCAATCCGGCGAGCGGGCCTTACAGATCCGCCGTCCATGCCAGATCATCTGGTGACTGAAGTCGATCCACTGCTCGCGCGGGACGATGGCCATCAGATCCTGCTCGATCTTCAGCGGGTCCTGCTCCTTCGTCAGGCCTAGCCGCTGCGCCACCCGTTTGACGTGGGTATCGACGACGATCCCTTCAGCCCGGTTGAAGGCGACGCCCAAGACCATGTTGGCCGTCTTCCGTGCCACCCCAGGTAGCTCTAGCAACTCCTCCATGGTATCCGGTACACGGCCGTTGTATCGCTCCACCAACACGCGGGCGGCCTCCTGGAGTCGCCGTGCCTTACTGCGGTAATAGCCGGTCGGACGGATGTCCTGCTCCAACTCCTCCGGATTGGCCATGGCATAATCTTCCGCGGTCCGATACTTCTGGAACAGCTTCTCCGTGACCTGATTGACCCGCTCATCGGTGCACTGAGCGGATAGCATGGTGGCCACCAGAAGCTCCAGCGGATTGCTATGCCTCAGCGCGCATTGAGCATCCGGATAGGCTTCGCGCAGACGCCACAATATCTCGTTAATGCGTTCCTGCTCCGGGATCTCACGCTTCTGATTCATCATCCTGCCCTACCACACCTTTCAATGCCTGATACGCGGCCCACGTCATACCGCACTCGCCCATATGGATCTGGGGGAGCCGCGCGCCATGATAATCTGATCCCCCCGTTGACACAAGCCCCAATGCCTTGGCGAGTTGGCGAAAGCGAGCGATCATCGCCTCGGCTTCCGTCATGGAAAGCTGAAGGCTGTGTACCCGGTGATAGGGATACCAGACCTCGAGCCCCTTCAGGCCGGCCGCGCGCAGACGGCGGATCGCCCCCTCGATATCTCGGATATGACGGTATAATCCGGGATGGGCCAGGACGGGTATCCCGCCGGCCGTTGAGATGACCTCTATGGCATCCTCCACCGACAAAGAGAAGGAGCGGGAGACATACGCCTTTCCCCCCGGGGAGAGATACTCCTCGAAGATCTGCTGTCTGGACTGAAAACGTCCCGGGTTACGACGCCACAACACATCGGCGATATGTGGCCGCCCAGGTACCCCACCGGCCAGGGCCAGCACCTCTTCCGCGGAGATCGAAAACCCCAAGGCTCGCAGCCGCTCGATCTGGGCGAGCTTCTGCTCACGGCGGGCGGCCATCACCCGATCCAGCACGCTCTGGAGCTCCGGATGATGAGGGTCCACCCAATATCCGAGGACGTCGATGTCGATCAGATCGCGCTCCGGCTCCGATCGCGTGCTTAGCTCCAGGGCGGGCACGACCTCRACRCCGAGCTCTCGGCCGGCGGCCAACGCCTCATCCACRCCCAAYAYCGAGTCGTGATCCGTCAAGGCGATGRCYCGRAGCCCYCGCTGAGCCGCCAGCCGGACTAACTCAGCAGGCTCATCCGTCCCGTCCGAGTATGTCGAATGGAGCTGCAAATCTACGACGATCCGGCGATCATGTGAGCACATCGATTAATNTANNTACNCGGAYANCYWTTGAKTGGRCRAKKGCYSNTGKCSWCYRRTATRMTGNATTNCSAWRKCYACCRRMRYYRRWSKGRCNGNWTGGCSAWSRCCCWSCTRNAYCAWRCMGGGCGTTCAGTTCGTACTGGTCAAAGGCGGACAGATCCTGTTCCAGGGCCAGGGCTCAGGCGTCCGTCCCCTGATGGAGGCGTTGGATCAATTGGGGGATGCCGCCCGCGGGGCCAGCCTGGCCGATCGGATCGCGGGAAAGGCCGTGGCCGTGTTGGCGTGCCAGGCGGGCCTCAGCGCCCTTCATGCTGTCTGTCTGAGCGTCGCCGCGCGGGAGGTGCTCGAATCGGAAGGGATCCTCGTCACCTGGGACGAATTGGTGCCTGCCATTCGCAACCGTAACGGCACGGGGCTATGTCCTCTGGAGCAGCTCCTCCTCCCCATCGCCGATGTGGGAGAAGCGGCCGCCGCGCTACGCCAACGGTTACGCGCTGCGTTGCCTACATAACCGAAGGCTGACGGCATCCTCCTCAAGCAGCTCAGGGAAGACCAAGCGACGGTCGCTGATGACCTGTCGCATTTTCACTAGAGCCGTTGCACGATAAGTGAAAGACACAACATCTGGTAGGGGCGACGCATGCGTCGCCCCTACATCTCGGGATTGCCCACTATTGTGCACCAACTTTACTTAAGGAGGAACTCATCATGGCGAAGCCGGTTACCGTTACAGATGCGACCTTTGAAGAGGAAGTGCTGAAATCGGATATCCCTGTGTTGACTGATTTCTGGGCGGAGTGGTGTGGCCCTTGCAAGATGATCGCCCCGATTCTGGAGGAGATCGCGGCCGAGTATGATGGCAAACTGAAAGTCGCGAAGCTGGATGTCGATCGTAATCCCGAAACGATGACGCGATATGGGATCATGAGTATTCCCACCTTGATCCTGTTTAAGAACGGAGAGGAGGTGGAGCGGCTGATCGGGGCGATGCCCAAGGCGCGCCTGCTCAGCAAGATCAAGCCCCATCTAACGTGAGCGATTCATGAATCGCTCACTACCCCTGGAAAACGCGAGAGTGCTCGAGGGCGCCTCACCTCGAGCACTCCGCACAAAGGAGGAGAAAGGTTGGGGGGTCCCGCGACATACCCTGCGATGCTATTATCGCGCCAGAGGAGACGTCTCACTGGACGCTCGCCCCACGCGCATCCTACCCCAGTTGAACCCTCTTTGAACGTCAGAGAGGGGCTATCCCCAGTCCGTCGGCTCCCCAACGCGGCGTAAAGCGACTGGATGCTCACGTGTCCGGTCTGAAAATGCGACGAAAGACGAACGACGAAGGATGTGCGCCTTTGAAATCACCCCGGATGTACGACGACGCGTGTCCAGCCTGACTGGCTTTCTTCTCGATATGGATGGGACCCTCTATTTAGGGGATACGCTGTTGCCAGGCGCCCTCGAGTTCCTGACCCAGCTTCAAACGCGCGGGATACCTTTCATTTACCTGACGAACAACTCTTCTCAAGACGCCGAAGCCTACGCCCGTAAGCTAAAGCGGCTTGGCTTATCGGCGACCTGTGACCAGGTCCTCACATCGGGCGCGGCCACGAGCTCATGGCTACGAGCGCGCTACCCTCGCGCCCGGCTCTTCGTGCTGGGCACACCCTCCCTTCAGGCCGAGTTCGCCGAGGCAGGGTTTCTTCTCGTGGACGAGGCACCAGACCTGGTGGTGCTGGGATTCGATAAGACGCTCACCTACGATCGGCTCGCCCGGGCCTGTACCTTCATCCGAGAGGGCGTGCCGTGGATCGCCACGCATCCCGATATCAACTGCCCCGTGCCAGGCGGTTTTATCCCCGATGCCGGGGCCATCGCCGCGGCCATCATCGCCTCCACTGGGAGAGAGCCCATGGTCACCATAGGCAAGCCGAACCCGTACATCTTCCAGGAGGCCGTGGCGCGGCTGGGGACTCCCGTCGCGACGACCGCCATGGTCGGCGATCGACTCTATACGGACATCGCGGGCGCGCGAGCGGCCGGATTGGTGGCCATCCTGGTGTTGAGCGGGGAGACCACCCCGGAGGATCTGAAGGACGCCGCGGACCGCCCGGATCTCGTCTTCCCTTCCGTTCGCGAGCTGGCTCAGGTACTCGCGACATGCCCTCCCCCAAGGACTTCTCATGGCGGAGGTGGGGGCAGGTGAGCTCAAAGGTCCTGGAGATCGAGGCCAAGTTCCGCGTCCCCGATGCGGTCACCTTCCAGCGTCTCCTAGCGCTCTCTGGCCTTGACGACTATCTCTTCGGCCCTGTCGAGGTCGCAGAGACGGTGGATCGCTACTACGATACGGCGGACATGGCGCTGCTGCGGGGCGGGTATGCCTGCCGCCTGCGTCAGGAGAGAGGACGGATCATCGCGACGGTCAAAGGCCTGGGAGAGGCGGAGGGGAGCTTGCATCAACGCCAAGAGCTCGAAACGCTCCTCCAGGAGATGTGCGAGCCCAGGGATTGGCCGGAGGGGGCAGCCAAAACGCTCGTCCTCTCGCTCATCGGCGATCGGCCCCTCAGCCTGCTGTTCGAGCTTCGGCAGGTTCGCCGCCACCGGGAGGTCCGGGAGGGCGCTCGCATCGTGGGGTGGCTTTCACTCGATCAGGTCCGCCTGGCTGACGCAGACCGCTCTCTCTCCTGGTGGGAACTCGAGATCGAGTTAAGCGGGCAGGGCGCCATCTCGGATCTGCGATCGCTGGAGGACGCGCTCGTGAAGAGATTCGGGCTTTCCCCAGAACCTCGATCGAAATTCGCCCGGGCACTACAGTGGCATTGGTCCCCAGGGGCGAGCACAGGCTGGCTGGAAGCGATCTATATATGAGAAGGGCTATGGCTCATTCAGGAACGATCGGAGGTCACTCAGCATGACACCCGTGATCATGATCTTACACGGCGGCCTGGCGAGAACGACGTTACTTTATTTCCTCGCCCTGGCGATCTGGGGATGGTGGCGCTTCGCCCGGGGAGAAAACGTGGATAGAAGCTATTGGGGCGCGCTGGTGATAGCAGAGCTCCTTGTCCTGTTTCAAAGTTTCCTGGGATTTTATCTCTGGGCCATAGGCTTACGTCCTGAGCGTCCGCTCCACATCCTGTATGGGATCCTCGTTATCCTGGCGCTGCCGGCCGCTTATGCCTACACCAAGGGCCGCGAGGAGCGGGGCGAGATGTTACTATACAGCGTGGTCACTTCGATAACGGTGGCCCTTATCCTCCGCGCCATGGTCACCGGCGGGTAACCACACGACCGCTCGCTAGCGCAGATCAGGGACATAGAGGCGATGCACCTTCTCCATGACCCGGGCGCGTACGTAGATGTCCAGCTGTTGCCCCCCAGTAGAGCTGCTCCCTGTAACGCGTACTAATCCCACATACGTCCCTGAGATCATAGCCGTCGTGGTGATGGCGACGGAAAGGGTGGCCGTCGAGGGATAAGCGAGGGTGCCAGATATGGGCGAACGCAAACCCAGCCAGTATCTCCCGGCCAGAACCTCGGCCTCCCAATGAATGGGCTGCAGGCTGGGATTCATCAGATAGACTGGGCGCGGCGGAGGCGTCTCGCTAGGCGCCACGACATACACGAGCTCTCCAGGCGAGGCGACCATGTAAGGCGGCAGGACGCTGCGCAGCGCCATCTCGGCGTTGATGCGCCCCCGGCCCAGATAGTCGTTATGTCCCTCGATGTAGGGATGCGAGGCGGCATCCACCTGCTCCGTGGTGCTCTCGATGACCCGACGTACATCATCGCTGCTCAACTGAGGCGCCAGGGACCAGATCAACGCGGCCAGGCCGGAGACGTGGGCAGCGGCCATGGACGTGCCATAGAGGAAGCCATAACCATCGGGCACAGTGCTGAATATGGGCTGTTCCGGCAATCCGCCGGGCGCCGCCACGTCTACCTCGGGGCCGAAGTTGCTATACCAGGCATGGCGATCCAGGTCCGTCGTCGCGGCCACCGCCACGACCTGCGGATACGCGGCGGGATAGTTCACCGGGCCGTTATTGTTTCCCGTCGCGGCGACCACCAGGGCTCCCGCGTTATACGCGTAGTTCACGGCGTTGAGCAGCGTCTGGCTGGGAACGGAGCCCCCCAGGCTGAGATTGATGATCCGAGCCCCTTGCTCCGCCGCGGAGACGATGGCCGCGGCGATGTCCGCATAGCTCCCGCGGCCGGTTTGATCCAACACCTTATAGGGAACGAGGCGGCCCTGCCACGTCAAACCAGCCACGCCTAGCCCGTTATCGGTGAGCGCACCGATGATCCCGGCCACATGGGTGCCGTGTCCGTACTCATCGTCCGGGATGGCATCGTCACGCACGTAGTCCCATCCGCCCTGGAGGCGCGAGGCCAGATCAGGATGATCGATATCGACGCCCGAGTCGATGATAGCGATCACCAGGTTGGGATCCCCCGTGGTCAGGTCCCACGCGTTGGGAGCGGAGATCTGCTCCATATTCCATTGCCACGGGTATTCAGGATCATTGGGGACTCCGGCCGCCCGCGCGATATAGTTGAGCTCGGCGAAGACAACCCGAGGGTCACTCCGAAGCCGGGAGATCACCGCCTGCTCGCGGCCCGGGCCTACATGCCATCGATCGATGCGCAGCGCATCGATCGTCGCGATACGCTCGGCCTCCACCTCAGCCAGAAGGGCCTGAGCCTCCACTTTCGAGACGCCGGTCCGCCATTGGACCAGGACCTCGCCAGGGACGAACTCCCCCTCCGTTGGAACGCGCATCGGCCCCGCGTCGGCCACAGGGAGCCACCAGCTCATGAGCAGAATCAACACACATATGAAACGGATATAACGCATCTTTCCTCTCTTCCACTACCCTGATGCGGACATGCTCAGAGGCTCTTGGGCTTCAACAGGCCCTCGCGAGCGCCCGACCTAACAGACGCCCAAGGGATACGATAGGTTCCCGCGCTTCCTTCTTCAATCGGAGATGCAAGGACACGCCCCCGTATCGCTTAACTTGATACCTATGGGGCGTACGGCCGTGCGCCCCTACGTTATGCCTTTGTCGTGTACGCCAATATGAGCGTATCCTCAAGAGGCAGCGGTTGAAAACGCGCCGCCTGGATGGCTCCGGGACCCAGGCGCCGGGCTTTTAGCCGGTACCTGTCCATAATTCTCTTAGGGGGCCACATGGATCACTTGTCCCTCCATGGTCGGCGGCGGCTCCACCCCCATGATCGAGAGCATCGTGGGCGCGATGTCCTCGATGTGCAGCCCGGAGAGCTCGCGGCCGCCGAAGCGTTCTTGAGGGTCCCACCAGATGAAAATCCCCTCCAGGGTATGATTTGCCTCATCCGGCCCTGTGTCGTTCTCAAAGGTGTGGATGGCCCCGATCCCCACAGACCCGACGGCTCGCCAGCGCAGATTCCCGAAATAGACCAGGAGGTCGGGAGGGATATTGTGCACCTCCCGATACACCTCCTCAGGCTTCAGCGCGACGGTCCCCAACGGCCGCCCCAGGTGGTCCGTCGTCGCCTCCAGCCTGGCCTTCAGAACATCCCGTTCCTCCTCATAGCGCTCGGGGGGGATGATCCCCTGCGGCTCGCGGCCCTGAACGTTCAGGAAGATGCGCCCATAATAGCCGCCGACGCCCCACGCCTTCGTGTGCGCCCAATCCACCTCGCATCGTTCCAGCGGGACCATCCCGACGGGCCTCTCCTTCAATGTGAGATATCCCTCCCGGATCAGCCACTCATTGATGCAGAAGCCCCCCTCCATCCTCTGCGCCCCATGGTCGGAGATGACCAACACGGCTACGTCCTTATCAAGCAACGCCAACATCTGCCCGATCTCGCGGTCGAGGTAACGATAATAGCCACGAAGTGCATCCCGAAACGGGCTACCCGGCTCGAACAGGGGGTGCTCCGGATCCATAAAACGCCAGAAGGCATGATGCATCCGATCCAGGCCGATCTCCACGAACATAAAGAAATCCCACGATTTATACCGCAGGAAGTGCTTTACGACCGTCAGCCTGCTCTCAGTCATCCGATAGATGTCGCGCAGCAGTCGCTCCTTATCGGGCGTGCGAAAATCGCGGACGTCAAATGCGTACTCGCCGACCAGCGCCTCTACCTCCCTCCGCAGCTCATCCGGATAGGTGAACCTCGCCTCCGAGTCAGGCGTCAGGGGACCGCTGATCAACCACCCATTCACCGACTGCACGGGGTAGGTCTGGGGCACGCCGATGAGGACGACGCGCTTGCCAAGCCGCCCCAGGATATCCCACACGCGCTCATGCCGGACCAGTTGACTGCTGGCCACCACCAGGTTTCCATAATGATGCCCCGCGCGATTGCGAAATCCGTAGAAGCCCAGTTGGCCCGGATCCTTGCTGGCGAGCATGGACGACCAAGCCGGCACAGTGATAGGGGGATGACAGCTCTGCAAACGGCCATAGGCCCCCTCCGCCATCAGACGGGAGAGGTTAGGTAGGTCATCACGCCAGCGGTCGAACACCAATGAGGGCTCCGCGCAATCCAGCCCGATGACGAACAGCCGTCGAGGGGGAAAGGGATGTCTGCGAGGTACCCACACTGCAGCCGTGAGGGGCCTGGATCGGCCTCGTGTCCATGCCGCCGACCCGCGAACAGGGAGATCCTTCACGCCCGACCCTCTACCTCCGCCTCCAATCGCTGGTAAAACGCCAACATGAACGCATGGCGATCCTCCGCGATCCGTCGCGCCGTGGCCGTATACAGGACATCCCGAAGCCGAGCCAGTTTACGCACGAATTCATGTACGGGAGTATGCTCCGACGGGGAAGGCTCCGGCCCCTCTGGGTCCACGCTGGATAGCGGTACCCACAGGCGCTGCCCATGTCGACCACCATATGCGAACGCCCGGGCCACGCCGATCGCCCCCATCGCATCCAGCTTGTCCGCATCAAACAGGCACTGAGCCTCCAGCGTCTCAGGCGTCGGACCGGCGCGGAACCGATGGGCCTCTATGGCGTGCGCCACCGCCTCTACAAACGGGGCGGGATATCCGGATAAGAGCTGACGCGCCCGCTGGGCGCCGCGCAGGTGATGATCTGGGTGGTGACGCTCCACGTCGTGTAACAGTGCAGCCGTGCGCACGACGGTCAGGTTAGCTCCCTCCGCGCGGGCGATGCGTTCGGCCAGTGCCAGGACCCGAAGCACATGATCGAATTGATGAGCCGCATCGGCGCCGTCGTACAGTTGACGGGCCATCTCGATGGAGATCGGAGATGCTTTCATGGGGCCTGTTCCGGTATCACCGGCGCGGCCGGGGCGCGCTCGATCGAGCGTAGCTGCCACCACAGGATGCCGCCGGGGAGCCCGGAGATGATGATCAAGGCCTGCATGAGCAACGACACAGCCAGCGCCAGCCCGTGGGGAACGCCCAGCAGCCCGAAGAAGAAGGGATACGCGTTCTGATTGACCCCTATGCCGCCGATGGAGATGGGGACGAGGAGGACCAACGCGATCAGCGGGTTGAACAAGCAGATGTAGAGGAAGGGGATGCCGCCGCCGATCGATTCGGCCAGAAGCCAGTTCACCAGGTTCGTCAGCATGAGGCCGCCCAGGGCGATGAGGAAAGCCACGCTCAGAGCCTTATAACGGAACCGATAGGCGCCGAACGCGTCGGACATGCGGCCATAAATCGGCGCCAATGGCGCCAGCCAACGCCACTGAAAGGCGCGCCCCACCAGCGCGCGCAGTCGTCGGCTGAGCAGCACGCCGAAGCCGCCAGCGATGAGGAAGAACGCCAGGAAGGCCGCGTACTCCACCGTCCGCATATCGCGGCCGTTCTCCACCGTGTTCACCACGATGATGGCGGCAACTACCGCCGCGCTCATATAAGCGATCAACCCGACGACCCGATCCACGATGACGGAGACCGCCGCGTCGGTCAGGCGCTCCGTATACCGCGACAGGCCATATCCCCGCATCACATCGCCGCCGACGTTGGCGGGGAGGAAATTGTTAAAGAACACGCCCACGAACGTGTAACGCAATAGCGCCCGCAACGGCACATAGATCCCCTGAGCCCGCAGCAGGACGCGCCATTTGACAGCGTTGAGGGCGATGGCCCCAAAGTAGAGCCCTAACGCCAGCACGAGGTACCACATATTGGCCGAGGCGAGCATCTGCCTCACCTCGGCCACGTCCACGCGGCTGAAGACCCAGATGACCAGCACCAGGCTGATCACGGCCTTCGCCAGCACGTTCAACTTATCTCTCAAGGGGTTTCACCTCTCGCACGGATGTGGCGAAGCTCTCCTCCTGATGCTCCGCCCACTGCTTCTCCGCCTGCGCCAGATTCGTCTTCTGCGTCCAGGCCATATCCCAGACGGTATGCCGCTCCTTCTTGATGGCGAAGTCATACCATCCCAACAAACGCGCCCAGCCCTCCAACACGGCCAGCAACCCCAGGACCAGCAGCAGTCGGATCGCGCCCCACATCTCCCGCAGGGCAATTTTGATCACGCGCGTGTTCTGGATGCTGGCGACCTTATAGCCGTATTTGTGCTTAAGATAGAGATGACCAGCATGGTTACGACGCCGCTGCTTGATGAAGTCGCGCACGGTGGTAGGGCCGGTGTTGTAGACGACGGCATTCGGCGCATAGCGGACTTGAAGGCCGCGCTTGACGATCAATGCCTCGACGAACGCCTCATCCATGGCCACATCAGGCGGGATCTGGTCAAACACCTTGCGAAACGCGATCAACTCGCCCAGGCGGGGGATGTCCAGACACAGCTCATGTTCCATACGCAGGCGGAGGTGGGTGAAGAGCCCGACCAGATGGTCCGGGGTGTTCAGCGGCACTTTGTGGGCGCCGGTCATGCCGACCTTCGGGTCGGCGAACATGCGCACCAGATTCTCGATCGCGTCCTCGCGCGGCAGGGTGTCCCCGCTCTCCAAGACGCAGATGTCCTCCTTGGCATGCCGCAGGAACACGTTCACCGCCGAGGTCTTGCCCTCACGTCGCTCCTGCACGAAGAGGCGAATCCGGGGGTCTCGCTTCATGTACTCCTGCACGATGGGGACCGTACGGTCCGTGCATCCCGAGGCGACCACGATGATCTCGGTGATCTCCACGTCGTGCAGGTGCTGATCGAGTAAGGCATCCAGGAGGGCGCCTATATTGGCCTCTTCATTGTGGGCGGTGATGCCGACGCTACAACGGATCTTCTCTCGTTTCACGTCTCATTCCCCCAAAGTGGGATCCCCTTCCTCGCAATTGAGCGACGAAGTATGGGGCAGGTAGGATTATACCTGAAGAACAGGCCAAGCTAAAAATCCCGTGGGAGGCCCTCACTTCGGAGGAGATCGATCAGCGAGGCTGCAGTACCTGCCTGAACAGGCTTTCGTACTGTTCGGTGACGGCGTCCCATGA
Organism: Caldilineae bacterium; assembly: GCA_011176545.1. Taxonomy (GTDB): domain Bacteria; phylum Chloroflexota; class Anaerolineae; order DUEN01; family DUEN01; genus DUEN01. The sequence goes on from DUEN01000004.1 coordinate 77,937, forward strand.
GTACAGGCGTCGCACCCGCTCCTTCGCTTTGCGCCGGTAATGCGCCACCAGATCGGGATCTCCCAGGAGATCGGCCAACACTTGACGCAGGCTGGCGGCGCCCTCACGGCCGGAGTAGCTCAGCCCGGCATCCCCGATGGTCTCCAGATTCTCGGCCGTATCATGAACGACGACGCAGTTGCCAAACGCCATCGCCTCCAGTAAGGCGGGATGCGTTCCCCCTACCCCTGAGGTCTCCACGAAGATGTAGGCGTTCGATCCCAGTTCATGATAGGCCCTGCCGAACTGATACCCAGTGAAGACCACGCGCGGGTCATCGCCAGCGATCTCCCGGAGGCGCCTTTTATAATCCTCGGCATAAGGAGCGTCGCCCACGATCACGCACTTGAGACCCGTGCGCAGTCCTTGAAATGCCTCCACGAGGTGATGCGCACAGTTTTCCGGCACCAGCCGCCCGACGAACAGGACGTAACGCTGCGGCTCCAGGCCGAACCGCTTCAACACCGGCCCCGATGGCACGTATGGCACATCCGCGCCGTAGGCGATGTAGTGCGTCTCGATGCCGTAGACATCGCGATAATACGCCTGGACGACGCGTGAGTCCGTGATCACGGCGTTGGCGAACCGGCCGGACAGGCGCTCGGCCCACTGGATATAGCGCTTGGCCAGCGGAGGCCATTTATCGCGCTTCCAATCCAGGCCATCCACGTTGATCAACGTCTTCTGCCCCGCCAGGCGCGGGATCCAGGTGAACACGGAGTTCCCAGCGATAAAGTAGAGGCAGATGTCGTATCCCTGGCCTAAGGCATGTAGCGAGGATAGCCAGGTGTGCACGAAGGTATCGAGGTATTTATTGGCGATGGTGGGGAGCTTCACCAGGCGCATGCCCTTGTAGGTGGAGTGGGGATATGTGATGTGGTGGCGACGACAATACACGGTGACATGATGGCCGCGCTGCACCAGGCGGCTCCCCAACTCCTCCACGCAGGTCTCAAAGCCGGAATAGGAAGCAGGTACGCCGCGCGTCCCCATGAACGCGATGCGCATAGGACGCTCAGGGATATCGCTCATATAGCGTTAGCTGTGTCGGATGTGATCAAGCCCCTGCAAGAATAGGGTATGAATATGATCATCATCCAACGCGTAATACACATGTCGCCCCACCTTGCGTGCACGCACCAGGCGCAACTGGCGTAACACTCGCAACTGGTGTGATATGGCCGACTGCTCCATGTTCAGACACTTGGCTAAATCTCCCACGCACAGCTCCGTCCGCCGTAGCACGGAGATGATGCGCACTCGCGTGGGATCGCTTAGCGCCTTGAACGTCTCAGCTAACAGCGCAGCCGTGTCCTCATCGAGCAGGTCCTGCGCCGCCACGCGTACTTTGGACTCATCGATGTGTTCCGCCTCACATTGGGCAGGCACTTCAGGGTAAACACGCATCGCCTCGCCTCCTTGAGGAAGGACATGGTAACATGCTCCGCACGTCAGGTCAAATGTACACGAGATCACGAGTAGAGGACAAGGATCTAGCTCATTTATCCAACGACATCTCCCATGATAGCGGCACGATCACCGTGCCGCCACCCCCGGTCTGTCTTTCACGGATGAGCCAGGAGGTCTGCCAAGCGCACCGCGGAGCTATACCCGAGGAGGCGACGCTCGTATCCCCACGCGGGCTCAGGTCACTCCCCTTCCTCCTCATCCTCCCAGCTGATGATCCACACACATAAGCCGGCCAGGAGGATAGTGGCGATGCCTAAAGCTACCCACTGACCTGGGAGGAAGCCCACATCGCGAGCGGACCACACCACGATGATCAACATCCCGATGGAAAGCACAATCCACGCGCTCAGATTGGGATGCTCCTGGTAGAACCTCTGCAGTACGTTCATGAGCGCTCTCCTGTGTTTTGTCTCCGCAGGGGCTCGACATGCGTCTCCCACGCCTTACGCACCTGAGCGGCCGTCCGCTCTAAGGAGCCGCTGTTATCAATCACCACATCGGCCTGTCGCACTTTCTCTTCCTGGGGAGATTGGGAGGCCAGACGGCGGAGAGCTTCCTCTTTCGTCACCCCGCGCCCTCGCATCAGGCGGTCCAACTGTCGCTCAAGGGGAGCCGTCACAACCCACACCTGATCACACAGAGATCGGCTCAACCCCGCCTCAAGCAGTTTGATCGCCTCGATCACGATGACGGGCTCGGGCCCGTCAGGATCAACCCGCGCCTCGATGCAGGCGATCCTGCGCTTGAGCAACGTGTATACGGCCGGATGTACGATGGCCTCCAGCCGGGCCAGCTTCGCCGGATCGGAGAAGACGATCTCCGCCAGCTTCCGCCGATCGACGGAACCATCCTCTCGCAGGATATCAGGGCCAAAGGCCTCGATCACACCACGATAGGCAGCCCCTCCTGGGGCGATCGCCTCATGCGCCACTTGATCCGCGTCGATCGTATGAGCTCCCAACTCGGCCAGCATCCGCAAGACAGTGCTCTTCCCGGTGCCGATATTGCCCGTCAATCCAATCACGATGGCCATGGTTCCCTTGTGAACGCCAGCCCGCTACACCTGCGCGGCCCACTGTTCCATGAGTTCCTCTAATCGCCGCTCCGCGGAAGCGTATTTCAGGCCCAGTTCCTTCACCTCCTCCGTCCGCTGCTCCCGGCCGGCCCTCTCGATGGCCTCTCCCAGGCGTGCCAACTCCGCCTCCAACGCCACGATCTCCTCCTCAAGGGCGGCAATGCGCTCCCTTTGGCGACGCTCTTCCTGTTGCTGGCGACGCTCCAGCTTCCGGCGTTCGCGATCCTTCCGCCCTCGCCCGGAGTCGTCAGAAGGGGCGCTTTCCTGTCCAACCGCACGCTGCGCCAGATAGGCGCGATACCCTCCCTCGTACGTCTGCAGCCTGCCATCGCGCAGCTCCCATACGTGAGTGGCCAGCGCCTCCACGAGGTAGCGATCATGGGTGACCAGGAGGACGGTGCCTGGGAACCGGGCCAGCACCTCTTGCAGGATCTCCTGGGACTCAATGTCCAAATGGTGGGTCGGCTCGTCCAGGATGAGGAAGTTAGCCCCCAAAAGCGAGAGGCGGGCCAGGGCGACCCGGCTTCGCTGCCCGCCACTGAGTGTCCCTATGGTCTGGAAGGCCGCATCCCCGGAGAAGAGGAACCACCCCAGGAAGCGACGGGCCTGCTCCGGCGTAAGATCGGGCGCGACCTCGAGGATAGCCTCTAACGCGCTCTGATCGGGCTTCAGGTTGGCCAACCCCTGGGCCAGATAGCCAACCTTCACGCTGGCGCCCAGGCGGATCTTCCCTTCCAGCGGTGGGATCTCGCCCAGGATCGTCCTCACGAAGGAGGTCTTGCCCGCGCCGTTGGGGCCGATCAGGGCAACCGTCTGGCCGCGCCGGATCTCCACATCAGGACAACGAAACAACGGAGCTGCCGGATCATATCCCACCACCAGGCCTTCCGTGGCCATGACGAGATCGCCAGAGCGAAGATCCGTCGTGATCTCGAGCCGGATCCGAGGATCTTCTTTCGGACGCTCAATCGCTTCCTGTCGTTTAAAGCGCTCCAAGCGGCGCAGGCGGCCGCGGGCTTCCCGGCTGCGCTGGCCGGCTTTATACCGGCGGATGAACGCCTCCGTCTTGGCGATGTACTCCTGCTGTTTCTCCCATTCCCGACGCTGATGCTCCAACCGTTGCTCCCGCTGAACGACATAATGGCTGTAGTGGCCTCGATAAGCGGTTACGCGGCCGTGATTCATCTCCCAGATCCGTGTGGCCACCCTGTCGAGGAAATAGCGGTCGTGCGCCACGACGACCAACGCGCCCTTCCACTGGAGCAACGTCTCCTCCAACCATTCGATGGCGTCCAGATCCAGATGATTCGTCGGCTCGTCCAGGAGCAGGAGATCAGGCTCTTCGAGAATGAGGCGCGCCAGTAGCGCCCTCGTCCGCTCTCCGCCGCTGAGATGGCTCAAGGGCTGATGGAACTCCGCCTCCTCAAATCCCAGCCCACTCAAAACCCGCCGGATGCGGAACTCGTATTCATATCCGCCGGCCCATTCGAATTGAGCCTGCAGTTTACCGTACCGGGTCAGCAGGCGCTCGAGCTCTTCCTCATCGCTCGTCTGCGCCATCCGTCGCTCCAGGGAGCGCAAAGCCTCCGCCTGCTCGCGCAGATCATGGAATATGTCCAGCAGGTCGGCATACAGCGTGCGCGAGCCAGGATCGGGAGGGATTTGGGGCAGGTACCCCACACGCAGGGAGCGCGCCCGCATGACCTCACCGGTGGTCGGGGGCTCTATGCCAGCCAAGACTTTAAGAAGCGTCGTCTTACCCTGGCCATTCGGCCCTACCAGGCCGATGCGATCGCCGCGCTCGATCCGCACGTTGACATCTTGGAAGACGTCCAACGCGCCATAGGACTTGGCCAGGTCTCTGGCGATCAGGAGGGACATCGTGGCCGCTTTCTCTCCAGGATTGCAAGGTATTATACCATGAGAGGGGCACCGGCTCTAAGCCGCCGAGAGAGAAAGGGGGACGAGACATGCCCGTCCCCCTCTCAAAGGCCCCGCGATAGGATCTCTTCCGTGCGCATCAGGGCGCTTCCTGAGGTTTGGTCAGCTTTGTAAAGAGATCTCCTGGGAGGATATACTGCCCTTGAGCGCCCAAGATCAGAGGATACTCGCCGCTCCATCGCTGCACCGCCTGCCACTGGATGACCTCCGGCGACAGGCTGGCGGCCAGGAGGCGATTCGCCTCGGCCTGAGCCTCCGCCTTCAAGCGGATGGCGTCCGCCTCCGCCTGCGCCTTCACCCGGATAGCCTCCGCCTCACCCTGGGCGATACCGATCCGCTCCAGCCGCTGTCGCTCGGCCTCGGCCTGCGCCTGCGTGATGGTCCGCTGCTTCTCGAACTCGGCCTGCTTGGCCAGATTCTGCTTCGTGATGATGTTCTCCGCCTCGATCTGCTTCCGCTCCACCGCCTCCTTGTACGCATCCGTGAAGACGATGGAACGCAGGCCGAAGAAGGTCAGCTCCAGTCCAGCTCTCTCGAACTCCTGACGCAGCCGCTTCTCGATCTCCGCCTGAGCCTCCTCCACGTTGCCGGAGTAAAGCTGACTCGCTTGATAGCGCTTTAAGATATTGCGCACGTGCACCCGGCTGGTCGCCTTGACGACCTTCTCCACCACGCGATCTTCCGGTCCCAGCTTCTGGGCGATGTCCGTGGCCCGGTCGGGCTCGATGTAGAAACGGATTGTATATCGCGCTCGAATCTGCTGGCCATCCGATGTGGCCGTATCGACTTCCACATCCTTATAATCCGCGCGAGAGGCACCCAACTCCGCGGGATCCACCGTCTCGTAGACGATCTCCTGGGTGCGGTAGACGATGGTATCCTGGATGAAGGGGATCTTCCAGTTCAGCCCGGGCTTGAACACCCCCTTGACCCTGCCGAATTGGGTGACCACGGCCACCGTGCCGTACTGCACCTGCGTGATGGAATCCATGATGGCCAGCACGCCGAAAATCGCGAGGAAGACGACGAGCCCGGCCAGAAGGGCGCTGCGCCAGTTAGGACCGCGCGGGCTGCGACGCCCGGTGGCTCCAGCGACCAACACGGCTACGCCCCCGCCGACGATGAGCGAGAAGAAGATCGCGCTGATCAGCTTCCCCATATGCCACCTCCTCTATAACGGAAGTCCAAGAGTTCATGAGTTCAGGAGATCGTTGCCTCTATCCTGCCTCCATGCCTACAAGCAAATCAGGCACTCCATCAAAGTATGGCCGATGTTCCAGTCTCTCACTTGACAAAATGCCCTCAACGGACTGACATATCTCATCGTTCACCCATCCTGTATGATTAAGACAGGCGCTGCCAGCCGACAGCGCCTGCGATATCTTGAATTCTCTTGTCCACGATATCTCAACGCGCGGTCATGGGATGATCAGCTTCTGTCCCACATAGATGAGGTTAGGATTGATGATCCCGTTAGCCGCGATGATCTCGTTGACGGTCACTCCATACCTCAGAGCGATGCTTTGCAACGTCTCGCCGCGTTGTACGATATGTATCTTCCTCCCGGGCATGCGCCCGCCTCCCTCGGCCCGTCCCGGGGAGCCCGCACCAGAGATGGGAATGATCAACTTCTGGCCCGGGTAGATGAGGTCCGGCCTGGTCAGGTTGTTCGCCCGAATAATGGCCTCCGGGGAGACGCCGTATTTCTCAGCGATGGCGCTGAGCCACTCGCCGGGCTGAACGATGTGCTCGATAGGCTGGCCAGGGGAAGGCGCGGGCGTGGGCGCGCCGGCCAAAGCGGCCGCCGGGACCTTGATCACCTGTCCGGGCGTGACCTCGTCCGTCGTCAGGCCGTTCAGTTGCCTGAGGGTGTCCACGTCAACGCCCAGCCGCTGAGCGATGGAGAACAACGTCTCACCAGAGCCCACGGTGTAATCCGCCGTCTCTATCGCGGGGGTAGGCGCCGGCTGCGCGGGCCCCGGTGTGGAAACCGACGGGGATGATGGACCTCCCGGCTGAGCCTGATCGCCCTCGACGGCCGCGACGGTCACCTTGGGCTCCTCCGCATCGCGAGCGGGCTCCGAAGTTGCCCCGGCCCCTTCCTGGCTGGAGGCCCCAACGTCCATCGGCATCGGCGTGGGCACCGGCCGCTTACGCGTGCATCCCGCCGCCATCCCTGAGAATGCCACAAAGATCACGAGCAAGATCCCTATCCAATGTCTATAACGACCCATGAAATCCTCCTCAGGGCGGTCCAGGCCCTTCACAGAATCAACGCCACAGACCCCATCGCCACACCCCTTAGGCTGAATGACATCTCGATCTTACCATATCCACATAGGCGGGTCAAAGAAGGCGTGTCCACCGCCCCTGAGCATGTTGACTGGTCGCCCTTTCGTGAAGAAAAACGACCGGCATGTTACCGGTCGTCCATCCCTAACACCGTTTTAGCGTCA
>DUEN01000040.1 GCA_011176545.1 Caldilineae bacterium
CATCTCACCCTCGAATCCTCCACCATCAGCTACAATACGGGTGGATCTGGCGGCCTACACGTCTGGGGCAGCGATGCGTCGGCCGAGGTGCGAGATGTGACGTTCGTTGGCAACACCTCGGGCGATGTTGGCGGTGGTATCAGTATTGACAACGAGTCGTCTGCTGTCATCATGGATACACGGATCTATGGCAACGTTGCCGCTCATGGCGGCGGGGGCATCATGGTGGACAATCGCTCTCGGGCGCAAATCGCTAACGTCGTCATCGAGCACAACAGTGCTGACCATGGCGGGGGCATCGCTGTTCGCAGCGGCGCGTCGGCTTTCATCAGCGACGCGCGCATCATCAGCAACATCGCGAACGAGAGCGGTGGCGGCATCGGCATCTGGCACGATAGGCCGGTCGTCGTCGTGACTAACACCGTCATCAGCGACAACTATGGCTACCACGCTGGCGGGCTGAGTATGTGGGAGCCAGGTGGCACCTTCACTGGCACTAATCTACTCATCGTGGATAACCGTAGCGGCCCTGGCCCGGCTGGCATTGCCATGTGGGAGGGTAGTGGCGGACGATTGATGAACGTAACTGTGTCCGGCAACGATTCTGCCTCTGGGTTTGACGGCGCGGAGATCGAAGGGCCGGCAGGTGGGTTCTCCATCGTCAACAGTATCTTCTGGGGCAACGGTGCAGACGGAGGCAACCTGGGCGGCAGCAACCTCAATGTGAATTACTCTGATGTTCAGGGCGGTTTTGCCGGCATCGGCATCATCTCCGCTGACCCGCTCTTTGTGGACGCAGCTAACGGCGACTACCACTTGCAAATGGCGTCCCCCTGCGTTGACGCTGGCACGCCGGTCGGTGCACCTACACATGACATCGAGGGCACCCCACGCGACGCCGCTCCCGACATGGGCGCTTACGAGAGGAGGAGATTCCGTATCTTCCTGCCCGTGACGCTCAAGCACCTTGGGCTATGAGGCGACAAAGACAATGTACCGCAACGGCCAACTAAACACAACAAGAGCGCTTGGTGGAGAGATTTCACGTGTGCAGGCTGATCCGCTACTGGGCAGTGAGCTACATGTGTACCCGCGTCCTTGCACGTACTATTCCAGCTTCAGCATGGTCCAGCCTCCTTTCGACGGCGTCCTGGTGCACAATGGCTGAATCACCCTCTGTTCCCCCTATCAGTACCTTCGTTGTCCGCTTCTGGCGCGAATGGTCAGTCGCCGGCTCGCGTTGGCGCGGCCGGATTGAGCACGTGCAGAGCGGTAAGAGTGCCACGTTCTCTGACCTGAAGGGATTGCTGCACTTCATCCGCAAAGTTGGTATCATGGCGAACAACGCAAGCTCTACAGGAGAGGAGGTTCATGGTAGCGAGTAAGTGATAAGAGAAATGTCCACATCCACACTGGCCGCCGGTCAGTGATCACGCGAGGGGCCAGACGCAGCCAGGGCACTGTCGATGACGCTGTTCCCATCATGACCGTCCTCGGCCAACCTCGCCAGCACCTGTGCGAAAGCCTGGGTCTTGGGGTGATCTGGTCCAACGGCCTGCATCCGGCGCAAGGCTATCTGCGCGCCCTCGATATCGCCCATCTCCATGCTCATAAACCCAAACGTGCTCAATACGTCCAGGTGGTTAGGGTTGACCTCCACCGCTTCTTTGATGGCCCCGGTGGCCTCGACATAGCGCCCTTGGACCCGATAGAGGTCCACGAGGTTGAGCAACGCCTCCACATCCTGGGGATCGGCTTCACGCGCCCGACGGAAAGCCGCTTCGGCCCCTTCCAGGTCGTTCATCTGATATAGAGCGACCCCTAATTGGTTATGCAGAGCGGCCGCCTGCGGGGCCAACTCCGTAGCCCGACGCAGATGCGGGATCGCTTCCTCGATCCGTCCCAGCGCCACCAACGTGGATCCTAGCGCCGTGTGGGCCGCCGCCAGATCGGGGTACTGCTCAACGACGCGCGCGAACTCGCGAGCAGCCGCTTCCAGATCACCCTGTTCCAAGGCTGCCTGCCCCTCGGCCAAGAGTTCGTTCACGAGCTCTTGCACAGTCGCCCGCTCGTCTTCAGCCGCCAAACGCCGAATGGGCTTATCCCGTAGCTCCTGGAGACGCTTCCGCACCACTTCAGCGGCGCGTTCCCAGGTAAAGTGGGCCCGGATGTGAGCCCGGGCGGCCTGCCCCTTAGCCTTGGCCTCATCCGGATTCGCGACCACGTGCTGCATCAATCGTTTCAAAGCCTCTCGATCCGGATCCGCCCACCAGGGGTAGTCTACCGTCTCAAGGTCTCCAACGCGCTTCTGAGGCAATCGTACCTCCCGGGCCGGGACCAGATAGGCCGTCTCCTCAGTGCAGAAATCCAGCGCGGCGCCGTATCCCGTCACGATCACAGGGAGGCCACAGGCCATCGCCTCGGCGATAGGCAGACCGAACCCCTCCCCTCGATACGGATGCACCAGGCAATCGCAGGCGGTGTACAACCCTACCAACTCTTCATCGCTCAGGGTGCGATCGATGTACTCGATCTCCGGAGCGTTCGGCATGGCTTGGCACTTGGTGATGAGGTCCTGGGCTGTCTGCCCTTTGTAGAATGAACTGCCCCCCATGTCCTTGATCACCAGACACACATCATCCTCGGCCGTGAAGGCCTTCATGTAGACATCCAGCAGGATGTCAATGCCTTTGCGAGGGATGGTGCCACCGACGAAGAGGAACTTGAAGCGCTTCTTGGTCTTCAGCGCCAGTGGTGGTGCACCGGGCCGGAACTTGGCCGTATCCACACCATTTGGCACCACGTAAACTCGATCGGCCGGAACGCCGCTGCGGATATAGCAATCGCGCACGTAGGAGCTAGGTACCCAGACCTCGTCCACCTGGGTGCTCATCACTTCCACCCACTGTTTGGGCAGGCTGCCGAACTCCCAGGGCTGGATGATGACCCAGTGGCCCTCTGGTGGCGGGTTGAGATTGGGCGGCCACTGGTGACGCACGTGGACGTCGACGGGACGGGAGAGGGGCGCATTCACGCGAGCTGCCAGCTTCCAGAAGCGCGGGTCCGCCTCCGGGCCGAACTGGTCCGGCTCATAGGGGATGATGGATAGCTCGCAGCCGGCGTCGATCAATTGCAAGCACAGTTCACGGTTGACCAGAGCCAGGGAGTGGTAAACGAACAGAGAGCCCTCCCAGCGCACAGCGATCGCCTGTGCCGGATGTGCGCTGGATCTCTGCCTACGCTGGGCAAGCTCAGCTTCGATCGCGCGCAGTCGTTCTATCGCGATGGCGGTAACCTTCTCCCATCGCCAATGGCGCTCCATATCCTCACGAGCTCGCCGGCCGATCTGAGCCGCTTCCTCCGGTCGTTCGACCACCCAGCGTAGGAGCGCGGCCAGATGGTCCACCGAGGGTTCAGCCCACCGCTGGCCGCGATAGAAGGGGATCTCCGCACGCTCATCGATTTCCACCAATCCCTCGATGTCGATCAACAAGCTGTTCTCGTCATCCATGAACTCCAGGTTGCCGCTCCATCGGGTGGCGATCACCGGCAGGCCACAGGCCATGGCCTGCATCTGGGGCCGTCCCCATCCCTCCCCCCGGGAAGGCGCCACATAGGCCGTGGCGGCCGCAAACAGGCGCGGCATATCCGCTTCCGGTATTTGCTCGCCCAGGACGATGATCGAGGCCACGTCTTCCCGCCGCAGGCCCAGCTCCTCCTCCAGGAAGTGGTCGATGCGCCGCTCAATCTCCCGTCGCGCGTCGGCGGCATCAGGCGCGTTGACGGGATACGTGCGCAACACCAGACAGACGTCGTCCTCCGGGCCAAATGCTTTGGCCCAGGCTCGCAGCAACGCATCCCATCCCTTGCGATAAATCCACTCAAAGATGGATAGGAAGACAACCCCTCGGGCGCCTGAGATGGGTAAGGGATCATAGCCGGGCCGGAACCGATTGGTGTCGATCCCGCCGGGCACCTTGAATAGCTTCGCTGTGACACCCGCGTCGCGAAAGGTCTGTAGATTGAAATCGGTGGGCACCCAGATCTCATCCATCTGGTTGCATTTTGCCACCCATTCGGCGGGCAGTCCGTCCGTCTCAAACATAACCCGTCCGATGTGGTAGGCTGCCTGGGGCACGCGTTTGAAGGCATAGGCGGGGAAGTGCACGACGCTGATGCAGCCGGGGCGCACCTCTTGTCTCAGCGCTCGATCGAGCCGGTGTCGGGCCTGGGGATCGAGCTGCTCGCGGAATTTGGACGAGTGACGGCCCAGCTCCCTGGCCGCCACCTCAACACCCTGTGCTTGCAGATGCATGATGAAATGACGAGCCTCATCCGCATAACCGCTGGGGTCGTAGATAGGGGCGTGCCAGAGGAGCGCGGGGGGCGAGGTGCTGGGATGATGGAGTGTAGTCGCAGCGGCCGTTACTTTGGGAGACTCCTGGGATGACGCAACTTTGTCAGGTTGTGGGCGGTAGGCTACCAGGTGCAAACCGTGATAAGGCGGCAACCGCTCGATCCGCTCAAAGCCAGCCATCTGGAGGATTCGCGAGAAGGTGGCGAAGTCATAAACAGCACGGTGAAAATTGTCAGGGTAATCTTGCCCACCAAACATCTTGATTATAGCCCATGCTGCCGGCGTATAGCCTCCCAGCAGTTTTTCAGATGCGGCAATATAGGCACTGTCAAGATGTTCGTCGCTCTTACCACTCAAATATGCACGGCAGAGATACTCCAGGTCCGGCATCCAGATCCTCAGCATGCCGCCCGGTTTGAGGACGCGCCGCCAATCGCGTAGAAGATCGATGACCTTGCGCCATGAGATGTGCTCCAGGCAACTTCGCGAGAGAATTTCGTCAAAGGTGCCTTCATCGAAAGGCAATGGTTGGTTAATATCATGCACATACTCCAGGTGCGGCAGATCACGTCGGATATCCAGGTGTTCATAACCTGGTTGCGGATTCATTCCACTACCGATCTCCAATCTGCGAGGATGATTGAGGGTATGATGTTGGACATGGCGAGGCCGGAATGTTTCCAATGCATAAGTGTAGGCTTGCAACGTGTCATGGGCTGCATTTTCCCAGGTGTATGTTGTGCGCACCTTGGCCTGGAGAGCTTGACGATAGGCATCATCTCGTGCGAGCACCTCGTACGCTTTCAGAACAGCCTCGCGAATAGAATCTATGCTGCCAGGATCACAGTAAACGGCCAGATCGCCAAAGTACTCGGATTCTGACGAGCGATCACTAAGTGCCAGGGCTACTCCGGCAGCGGCGGCTTCCAGCGCTGTAAGTGGGGCGCCTTCGCTCCAACTGGGTAATACAAAGACTCGTGCGCCTGCGTAGGCGGAGGCGAGCAATTCATCATCATGCGGCAGGCGACCCACGAACAAGACATTTGGTCCAGAATAACGTCGAATAAGCTCGACGTAGTCTGGTTCAGCCGGATGGCCGATCAGTACAACAGGCAGATCAGTCTCTCGCAGCGCATGAACCAGCATGAGCTGATTCTTGCGTATCTCGAGCCGACCTACGCACAGAACATAATCACGCACGCCGTACTTGGAAGCAAATAAATCACGCGGAGCTCTTGCAAATCGCGCAAAGTCGACGGCATTGCGGACCAGAGTAAACGGTCGGGGGCTGACACCCGCAGCCCACAAGCGCTCCATCTCGAAATTACTGAGCGCAATCAGGTGATCGGACAGTTCTATCATTTCGCGCACTTGTGCAAAGTAGCCTGGGATTATCTCATTGCGTGCAAAACGAGAGATGCCATCAGCGACTAGGCTGCCGTCGCTCGCCGCAGCCAGATAGCGCTGCAGTTCCTCCGGAGAGCGGGCCTGATGAAAGATACTGGGAATAGCCTTGTAAGCCCAGGCCGTCTCCGAAAGATCGAGATAGATCGGCGAGAAGACAATCGGGATATTAAAGCGTTTCAGGTGACGCAGTTGTGCCAGCGCTGGTTCTGGTGCCCATACATTAAAGACGTGCACTAAATCATAGCCTTTGGCATCTGGCAGATCATCCATGGTGATATCAACCGCGACCCCTAGTTTTTCCAATGCTTCTTTTGTCTTGCGCATGCGGATGGTAGGGCCCCCATGGGCTACGTTTTCTGGGGAATGCGTAGCCAGCAGAACGCGCAATCTGTCGCTGCGCTTTGATATGACGGCCGGAGCTTTGCGCGCGGATAGCATCTCTCGAAAGAGCGCGTCATGTGCTGTTGCCCACGCATCCCAAGTGCGATGAGATACCGACTTGCGCAAGGCCATTCGCTTGGCCACAAGCTCGCGCAGCACACGACGCAAATCATCCGCATCGCCTGTAGCGTACTCAATGTGCGGGTAGTCCGACACAAAGCCAATCGGCGGAGCGATCACTTCTTTGCCACACGCTAACGCCTCTAACACCGACATCGGGCCGCCCTCATAATAGGATGGCACCAGGATATAATCCACAGAATTGTAAAAGTCCGGCATCTCTTCTGGCGAGTAATATCGGGCAGGGCCTGGCCAGCCTTCTCCGGTGAAATGCCATTCTATGCCTGGTTCATCCATCACCTGTTTGACTAGGTCTTCACCTTTGCGACCAGTAGGATAGGTGCGGCCAACTACGCCGATGCGGACGACGGGGCGATAAAGGTCCAAGTCCACGCCAGGGACGATGACATGAACTTTGCGGATACCAGCCTGGCGCAATGCATCAGCGTAGCGCGACGACATACACACGCAGGCGTCTACATTGCGCGCTACGTCGAAGAAGCGTTGCGCTGCCGCAGGCACAAATTCCTCAATATGCGTGAAGAAGGCGATCTCAATGCCTGATCGCCGGCCTTGATAAGCAGAGTAGTTTATGTAATAGTTGATGTCGGCGCTCGGGTCGGGTTTCTTACCAACAGTGATATAATCGAGGCGCTTTTCGAGCTCACGCGCACAGCGTTCAAGAATCCAACCCTCGTCGGCAATGACAATGTGAACATGATATGGAGCACTCATCGCACTCCACCCCCTAGAGCTCATTGCGAGCACTGGTCTACCGGATAAACTGAGGTCCTGCCTCTAGCGCTCATGAGTCCATGACTCTTGCCGCCTGCCACACCTGAATCGCATCTTCCACCCTGCCCATTTTCTGGAGGGCGACTGCCAGATACCGATAGGCCTGCGGATCCTTGGGGCTCACCCCCACCAATTCGGCAAAGCGTCCGGCGGCCTCTATATAACGCCCGGCTTGAAGGTCCAACATCCCTCGGCCCACCAGGAAGGACAAGCGATCGGGGCCGTCATCGGCCTCAACGGCTACCGCATTGGCCGACAGGGCCATCATCCGGGGCACAGCCTCCTCATTCGGCAATCCACATTCGATCGCCTGCATCCAGGCGCCATACGCGGCCGCGTTCCAACCCGCCTTTTCATACGCCAGCGCCACCTCTTTCCACATCTCCGGATCTCGTGACCAGCGCTGCTGAGCCTTCTCCAAAGCCTTCTCAGCCCCTAAGTCCCGCCTGTGAGCGCAGAGAGCCACCAACCACCTTATATATGCCCCGATCTCCGCCGAACCAACTTCTCCAGCCTGTTCAAGCCACTTCTCGCCTTCTTCTGAACGCCCCAACATCATGTGGCACGCTGCGATCTGCAACGCCAAGAGCTTGCGATTCGGCCGTAAGCCGTAGATTGGGGCATCATGGCGCTCATGAGCCTCGGTCAAGAGTTGCAGCCCGCCTGCCACATCGCCGGCCTTGACGGCGACCCCTCCCTGAATCGCCACGAGATAAGGGTGCTGCGGGAATTCCCCGAGCGCTTTTTCCAATAACTCGTGCACCGTCGCGTCCTCTCCACGCCTCATGTACAGTCGTAGAAGGGAAGCCCATGCCCAAAAGCGGTACTGATCAAAGTACAGTCCAAGTGGCTGGGCCTCAATCACCCGCCACAGAGCTTCCTCGCCCCCTACCTCATCCCCCAGGCTCAATCGCGCTAGGCCCACATAACACCATAGCGATGCATTATCGGGATGTCGCTCCAGCTCCTGTTCGAGATACGGGAGGTTCCGTTCGTGCTTACGTTTCAACGCCGCAGGATCGCTTTCATATCCATGATGAACCACGGTGATATCCGTATCAAGGGACCGGATCCCCTTAGACACAAGGTCCGGGTACACAGACTCATGGATGCGCCCGTAAAACCGGATCCCCAAGCCGTTTCGGAAAAGCCTTGTATGGAAACCGATGTCCTGCGTCCCATCCGGAAGCGGGCTGATGACTCGGAAAGTGTAAGCGTCCGCCCACCCGGAGGCGACAACGTACTTGATCTGTGCGACCGCTTGGGGACTTAATTCATCATCCGCATCGAGCCAGAGAATCCACTCTCCTCGAGCATACCGCAGCGACTCATTCCGGGCCGCGGAAAAATCCCCTACCCATTCAAAGGAATGCACTTCAGCCCCGCGAGCCCGGGCGACCTCCACCGTCCGATCTTGGGAACCCGTGTCCACGATCACGATCTGGCTGGCCAGATCTCTCAGGGAATCCAGGCATCGACCCAGCGTGGCTTCCTCGTCACGAACGATCATACAAACAGAGATGGATGGCCACTTCGCCGGGGGCTCAGCCGGGACGGAAACCTCCCTCCGCTCCTGCTCAAAGGCCTGAATGCGGGCGCGATATAGATAACGCTGGATCTCTGCATCACCCGGGTCCAACTGATGTGCCCGCTCAAGCGCGGCCAGCGCTTCGGAAACGCGCCCCTGGCTCAGACGCACCTGGCCGAGCAAACTCAGGGCCAGCACGTGGTCCGGATGGGCCCGTAATTCCGCTTCTGCCTCCCAAGCAGCCTCCTCCAGACGGCCTAGCTTGTGATAACAAGCTCCCAGCAGGAAATGCGCATCCCACAGCCGTGGACGCCGCCGCAGCGCCTCTCGCAGACGGGCAATCGCCCGTTCATAGTCTCCACGCTCGTAATCTGCTACGGCCTGCCAGCACAGTTCCTGAGCCGCCCGCAGCGTCTCATCATGATCCGTCCTCTTTCTCTGTTTCCTCTGTTTCTTACGCGGTCGTGACCCTCGCTTCGGCATTCGATCACCTCATCAGATCTGCAAATCTCCGTGGGAAGCTGAAAATCGAAATCACCGGCTTACGCAAATAGAGGCCTGCTGTGCAGGCTTTCACCTTCCTGAACCAGACACTTGAACCCCCAGCTCAGCGTTCGCCACCCCCGCCTATAGACGGTAGCTGTCACTTGGCCACGCTCGAGGGTCAAAGCTCAGGATGTATCCCTCAGAATGTTGTTTGACCCGGCACCGACCACTCAACGACAGTGTACTTGGGAGCGACACCCCACGGTGTAAAGGGAGTATCACTTTAGCGTAAACACACCGTAAGCTGAGCCAGGCGCTTATGAAGGTTGAGAAATTGCTGGGAGCTACCTGCCGCTACCTGCCCGTCCATGGGGGGCTCTCGCTCTGGTGTTGACGCCCCAAGTAAGGTGCGACGCACCTCTATGTCGGGCATGTGATGCCGTCTTACCCCGTTCTGCGGTCGCTGTGAGAGTGATCCTATGATGGGCAAAGGTGCGTCGCACCTTCATCAACACAGAACAAGAAGACTATCCGCCCACGGCATCAACACCTACGAGGGAAACTGCTCATAAGCGCCTGGTTCAGGAAGGGGCACCAGATGACCTTCGCCGCATAACGCTCAACCTTCCTTACATGATGTTTACGAATCCACCTCGCATGGCCTCCGATATGAGGGGCAGAAGCACCTAAATCTTGGCATCCCGATGAGCGAGCCGCAATGGAGGCGCCATCGGGTTCGGTAGGAGGGAAGCAGAAGGACACGGTCAGATCCCAGGCACGATGGTCGTCTCCGGACCGACGCCAGCGGCCTAGTGCTCAACGCGGCCGTTCGGTGGATTCGATCTCAGGGCTATGGGTACCCAGCCCCCAACATCGAAAACAGTGAGGAGGTGTGAAAAATGGCAACGATTGACTTTACCCGGATCAACACGAACATCGCCGCTCTGAACGCTCTGAACACATTACGCGAAGTGAACAGAAGCCTGGCATTGGCTCAGACCCGCCTCGCCACGGGCAAACGCATCAATGAGGCGGCGGACGACCCCGCCGGGCTGACAATGGCGACTAAGTTGGACGTCCGGGCGACCGGGATGCAGGTCGCTATAGACAACATCGGCGACGCCAAGAACCTGCTGGCTGTGGCCGAAGGCGGGCTCCAGAAGATCAACGAGATCTTGAGCAAGATGCGGGCCAAGGCTGAGTTGGCCGCTAACGATGCGCTTAGTAGTGATGAGCGTAGCAACATCGCCAACGAGCTGGCCCAATACGCTCAGGAGATCGACGACATCGTCAATACGACCCTGTGGAACGGTCAGAAGCTCTTGGATGGCACCGCGGACTTCGACTTCCAGACCGGGCCCGTATCCACCAACTACACTGAATGGACCCTCAGCCAGGCGTTCGACGTCCAAGGAACCGGCACGGCGGGCCTGGGCGATCTGGCGACCGTCAGCGGTGGCACCTACACCGTGGACGAGGTGAGCACGGCGGCTAGCGCCAGGGCTTATATGGAAAAGTTGGACAGCGCCATCTCGACCGTTTCCAATGCCCTGGCGAACATCGGCTCCATGGTCGCCCGGCTGACCTTCAAAGAGGACACGCTGGCCATCGGCAAGGTGAACACAGAAGCAGCCTACAACCGCATCATGAACGCGGACATGGCGCAAGAACAGCTCAACAACGTGAAGTTCCAGATCCTGCAACAGACGGCGACCGCCATGCTCGCTCAGGCCAATCTGGCGCCACAAGCCATCTTGCAGCTCATGGCCGGATAGTCTTCGCTGCACCGGTAGCGGCTCAGGGTGGGAAGTATCCCACCCTGAGCCATATCACTTCATCATTCGATAAAGGGAGATGGCTATGAATCCCCAAATCGCCTTACGTAGTTACAAAGAGAGCCAGATCATGTCGGCAACCCCGCTACAACTTGTGCTGATGGCTTACGATGCCGCCCTGGTCGCCTGTGCACGCCGGGACTTGGCTAAAACCACTCAGGCCGTGAACACGCTGGCAAAGGCGCTGGACATGAACCAAGGAGATATCGCCGTACGGCTGTACTATCTGTATCAGTACTGCAATGACATGGCCCGACGAGGCGACTTTGATGAAGCAGCCAGGATCCTACGTGAACTGGCTAGCGCCTGGATCCAGTGCCTAGTGGAACAGGGACCGACGGGCGAAACGGGACGATAGCATGAGGCGATCTTACACTGTCACCACTGAAATGAGATGTACCAGGTCGCCTCCTTTCCATTGGCGGCCAACGTCGCGTAAGGGACCCTCAATGCTCCTTTAGGAGTTTGACGAACTGAGAAAGGAGGGGCGACATGGTCAGCACCATCTGGGGATTCTCATCTGCTTCTATCCTGAGTGTCGATTATCTGGACGCATTGGTCACTCAGGCGATGGCCTACTATCAGCGTAGCTATGAGCTGATCCAGGCTCAGCGAGATCAACTGAACACCACTCGCTCTCTGTACACGGAACTACAGACGAAACTCAACAGCCTGGACAGCCTCGCGGAAAGCTTGGCCGCTGGCTCAGCATCCGTCTTCAACAACAAAACAGTAACGATCAGCAACACCGGCAGCAGCGATACAGACGTGGTGACCGCGACGGCCAGTTCCAGCGCTGTAACGGGAACCTATAGCATCAGCATTCAAACCCTGGCCAAGGCTCACCGTGTCCAATCCGAGCAGCAGCTTTATATCGACCAGCCATTGGGGCTGTCGGGCACCTTCGTCATCGGAGGTTTGGAGAACCGAGCTGTATCCAACAAGTCCATCGTCGCCAACACGGTGGACGATTTCGGCGTCGGATCGGCCATCGCCTCAGGGCAGAAAGAACTGGGGAGTGGCACATATTACGTGGAAGTGCGCGACAACAACGGGACCTGGGAATTCCGTCTGGTGGATGAGGATGGTCATGCCATCAGCATCGCCGACGTGAATGATGCTTCCAACTTCACTTCGGGTTGGCAAAGCCTGGACGCCGTTGCCGGACAGACCTATGACACCGGTCGAGGGCTTACCATCACATTTGGATCCGGCAGCTATACGGCCGGGACGCGAGGCAATGGGGCCGCCAGTGTACGCTACGATGCCCAGGGCGTCATCGTGACGGTGGAGACGGACGACACCCTGGTCGACATCGCCAGCGCGATTAACAATGGCACCTACGCCGAAGGTAACGAGGTAACGGCCACCATCGTAGATGGATATCTGGTGCTGACCGCCGCCAATACGGGTACACGTCACCAACTGATCGCCAGCGATATCACCGGCACCGTGTTATCCGGCAGTGGCAGCAATGGCTTAGGCATCCTGGGGGATGGGGGCACAGGTGACGTAGACCCCTCCGACGGATTTAAGGTCACCTTGCAACAAGCCGTTGACGCGAGCTTCACCGTGAACGGCATCAGCATCACCCGCCAGAGCAATACCGGGCTCACCGACGTGATCAGCGGTGTTACCCTCAACCTCCTGGCAGAAGGCAATGACGCAACAGCGGATCTCACCGTGGAATCCGACACAGAGAGCATCACCAACGCCATCAATGACTTTCTGTCCCAGTTTAACGACCTGATGAGCTATCTGAAGGCGCAGACGGATACGGTATCCACAGCAAGCGGCACCTACACGCGAGGGGGACTGGCCAGTGAGCCCACTTTCTATCGACTGCGCCTTTCCCTGATTAGCGATCTCATCAGCCCGGTGGATGGCTTGTCAGCGGATGACCCCACATCTTTGAGCCAAATCGGCATCACGTTTGACGCCGATCTCAATCTAGTCATCAGCGACAGCGCTGCACTTGACCAGGCCCTGGCTTCGAACCTCCAGGGGGTGGCCAATCTGTTCGACGCCTTAATGGATCGGATCGCCAGTCGCTTGGATCCGTTCACCCGCACGGTGAACAGCCTGATGGATCAACTGATCGCCAACATCGATGATCAGATAGAAGACGTCAACGACTCGCTGGCGCGAATGCAAGAGCGCATGCAGTTGCAGGAAGCTTCTCTGCGAGCGCAATACGCAGCACTATTTGAGCAGATCTATGCGGCGAACGCCACCCAGTTCACGCTAGGCAGTGCACTCTTCGGAACATTAAACCGTATGGCATAGGAACGGATATCCGCTCCCCGGCCTCCCCACTCATCGGAATGAGGGGTGGCCCACGGTTCTTCCCGATCATCACGGTTAAGCACTGAGTTACCACAAGGAGAACCAAAGCCTAAAAACGACATAGCAGGGGAGGAACATGCCTCCATTATCGCCGACAACGAAGAAGAACGGACAGGGGAGGACGCACGCGCTGCGTCTGGGAGCATTGGCGGCAGCGTGCATCCTGCTCATCCTGTGGGCGGCCGGGTGTATAGGTATTCAGATCGCCGTAGTCGTCGGTCCCTCTCCAGAACCCCGGCCGATCGCACATCGTGGCAAGCTCGCCACTGTTCACCAGGAGCCCACCGTCAGGCCCACATCCACACGCCATCCTGTCACCATCGAGCAGCCGACGGCCACATCGACGCGAGAGCCCAGGATACCGGCCCAATCGCCACCGGATCGCATCGTGATCCCCAGCATCAACCTGGACGCGCCTGTAGTACCTGTAGGCTGGTCAACCCGAGAAAGAGACGGCCGATGGTTCTCCGAGTGGCAGACGGCTTCCTACGCGGCGGGATTCCACAAGGGATCCGCTCTGCCCGGCCATGTGGGCAATACGGTAATCTCCGGACATCATAACATTAAAGGGAAGGTCTTCGAACACCTCGTCGAACTCAAGCCAGGCGATCTCGTGATCCTGTATGCAGATGGTAGACCCTACCGATACCGCGTGCAGGACAAATTCATCGTTAAAGAGGTGGGCGTTTCCCTGGCGCAACGCCGCCAAAACGCCCAATGGATCGCGCCGACGAGAGACGAACGGCTGACTTTGGTCACATGCTGGCCACCTGACGGGAACACCTATCGCGTGATCGTGGTCGCGAAGCCCATAATGGAGTAATATCTGATTACGGAGCAGGCTATGTCGAACAACGACCAGGATAAGAAAGTTTATCTCATTAAGACGCTGGCACGATGGCCTGTCAGCGGTCAGCGATGGTATCTCATTTACCTTGGGCCGGGGATATGTGAGCCCACTCCCACCCCCGACTCATCAGACCCTGTAAGCGTCCCACCAAACAAAGCCATAGCTCGTATAGAGCAAGAACTCGCGAAGATCAGCAACCGTGTTGAAGCGCTTGACGCAGCCCAGACCGAGCTCTTCTTGCAAGTGCGCGATCTTTACGCTCAGATCGCAGAGATCTCTTCCTCGCCCGACCGCGCTGAAAGGCAGGCCGGTGAACCCGCCATCATCATGGATCACTCTACCCGAAAGAGCGAAAAGAGACGTACAAAGGACCGAGAAGACGATGCGTCCTCTGGGGCTTCGGATGAATGGATCTGCGTCAAAGAGGCTGCCCGCTATCTGAGCGTGAGCCCCAGCACAGTGAGGCGGTATATCAAGCGCGGATATCTGCGCTCCAGTCGGCTCCCCTCTGGCAGAAGGTTGCGTCTGCTCCGATCCGATGTAGAGAAATTACTTCAAGCAGAGTCTCCCCAAACTGGGTCACTCTCTCATGAGCCCGTTGATGGAGACGAGCCAGGCGCCCAAGCGCCCGGCTCAGGGACGTAGGATGGCCGAAAGCATTGCCTTCGGCCACCTTATTCCCAAAGAAGTTTCCTGCTCTTGTACTAGTACAGATAGTCAATCAAAGCCGGGCCCACCAGCCGCGCGCTGGCGGCCAACAAGGCACGATAAACCTGATCCTCCAAGCTCATGTTGAGCGCCGTCTCAGCTATATCCGCATCTTCCAGGTCGCTAAGTAACCGGCGTAACTCCAATTCCCACTTTTTCAGACGCTTCTCGGTGGCATTGACCCGATTTGTCCGTGACCCCACCACAGACAATGCCTCCAAAACCGAGTCCATCGCCTGTTCAAGATCCCCGACAGAGTCACGAATCCCAGCCGTGTCTCCCGACTCTAATCTGGAACGCAAGTCAATCAATGAGTTGAACACCTGTTGGAACAGTGGATATTCGCCGGAGATGTTCACCTGGATGCGTACGTCCTTTTCCAGTTCATGCTCGAGCTTCCCGTCATCTCCATGATAAGTCACCTGCCAGGAGGAAGCAGAGGTCAATTCAAACGGAGCGGTTTTCACCTTCCGGCCGGCGAAAAGGTACAAGCCCCGGTGATTCGAATTGCCGATCTGCACCGCCTGCTTTAAGAGGGCCTCCACCTCCGCGATCCACCCCTGGAACGCCTCTGGCGATTGACTCGCTTCGCTGGCAGCATTTAATGCAATGGTCTGGGCTCGCTTAAGTACATCGTTAAGATCCTGCAAGGCCTTCTCCGTAGCTCCCAGCCAATCCGTGGTCAAACGGATGTTACGTAAAGACGTTTCCAGGCCTCGCAGATACGAGCGTATTTCCAGAGCTCGTTCGATACCCAGAGGGTCATCTTTCGGTTTCTGTATCCTCTTGCCCGAGGCGAGGACGGATTGCAACCGTTGTAACCGCTCCAGATGATCGGCGATGTTCCAGCTAGCTTCCTCGATGAGACGCTTTTGTGTGACTCGCATCCTTCACCCCGCTATCGGCCTACCACTCCGGTGCTGTTGATGAGCCGGTCCAGCATCTCATCCATGGCCGTGATCACCCTGGCAGCAGCTTCATAAGCCCTCTGCGATGCCACGAGCTTCACAGTTTCCTCATCCAACGAGACACCAGAGATAGCCTCTCGTCTCTCCTCCAGATGGCGCAACAGGACGGACTGGTTGCGAGTAACCGCGTCAGCCTGTCGCACCCCGATGCCGATCAACGCCACCATCGTGCTATAGAAGGTTCCCGGTGTTGCCCCTTCAGACAACAACGGCTGATCAGCCAACGCTGCAATCTCCAAAGCTTGACTGCCATCTCCCGGAGCCTCAGGAGCGGACGCGGCTGCGATATTGTCGAGATCTTCCAAAATAGGGGCGGCTACGGCGACATCGCTAGCATCCGTTCCTGAGAAGAAGTCGAGGCCGGTCGCATTGTTGAGGCCATAACCGTTCCGATGCACGCTGTTAACGCCTGTAATCAACGCGTGGGTTAACTCGTTCAGGCGATCAATGTAAGAAGGCACCTCAACATCACGAGCTTCAAGTAGACCGGCCAACTCGCCTCCCAACACACGAACCGGAGCGCCATCCTCCGCCCAAACCAGATCGGCCCCTTCTGCGATCTCATGAGCCCCCTGCTTGCTGATCAACAGGTGCCCTCCCACGCTCACTGTCACGCTGCCATCTTCTCGTGTAGACACAGAGATCCTTATCACACGCCCTAATTCGGTAAGAAGCCTATCCCTCTCGTCTAAGAGATCATTCGGCGCGCCAGCGATGCCCGTGCCCTGTCGAATCTGGCGATCCACATTGGCGATATGAGCCGCCAGATCATTCACCTGACGGACTGCATCACGAATTCGCCGATTGAGCTCCTCACGAAGCGCCAATAATTCCTGATATTTCTGCCTGATGAGGGACGCCAACTCCTCGGCGATCTCCCGCAAACGAGCGCGGAGAGCGAAATTCGTAGGGTCTGTGCCCAGGTCCTTCCACCCGCCCCAAAAGCGGTCGAGAGCAGCCCCCAGCCCTTCTTCAGATGGCTCGTTAAAAATGACTTGCACCTGGCTCAAGGCATCGCTCAATACCTCCCACCGAGCCTTCTCCCCAGATTCCCGGCGAATCTGCTCTGTCAAGAATCGAGACGCATACCGTCGTACATCAACAACGTCGACACCGGCGCCCAAAAATCCCCCACCCGATCGCTGCTCAATGGGCAGCCAACGTGAAGCCAGGGATACCTCTTGCCGAGAGTA
Organism: Caldilineae bacterium; assembly: GCA_011176545.1. Lineage (GTDB taxonomy): Bacteria > Chloroflexota > Anaerolineae > DUEN01 > DUEN01 > DUEN01. The sequence continues at coordinate 16,975 of DUEN01000040.1, forward strand.
TCCTTCGGTGTTCACGTTGGCGATGTTATGTGTGATGGTTTCCATCGAGCGCTGGTGCGCTCGCAGTGCACTGAGGCCGATCTGAAGGCCAAAGAAAGATGACGTCATAGGCCACAGTCTCCTCAGTTCACGCCATGGCCTTGACCCACGACTACACCTGGCGTTCCACCAAGTGGCCGCCTCCTTGGGCACTACTTAAACTTCCCGTAGGGCCATACACGCCTGGAGTCCCCTCCCTACCTGCCAGGTATCGCCACAACGCCCGTCGCAGCCCCAACTCCACGTCCACGACGGATTTATTGCATTGATTCACCAGATAGAGCTCCGCCAATTGGCCAGCGATAACCTGCGCCTGGCGGATCAGTTCCTCCCCGAGAGCCGCTTCCGCACGGGCTGCCACATCCGCCACTGTAATGGTTGAGGCTGCCATTCCATGACGATCTGCCCAAGCCACCAGAAGAGCCCGGCGTGCTAACTCAATCCGATGTAAGGTGGCCAGCGTCTTTAGTTGCTGTCGGCTGGCTCGTTCAACACCTTGAGTATCCGCAGCGAATAGAGCCTGTTGGATGGCCCGCGCGCTGGCCAGCAAGGAAGCACACGCTGCAGCCTCCTGCCGCAGGACATCTAACAAACGGACCTCCATGTTTGCCTCAGGAGAAGACGTCGATGAGTACGACTCCACTTTCGTTTACTCCGGGTTCTCCCCAATAAGTCCTCCCTTGAGCAGCCGCTCCGCCAGAGATTCAATAGGCACTCGATAGGTACCCTCGCTGATCATCCGTTTTAGCTCGGCGACCCGATCAGCACGCACTTCCGGCGCCGCCATCGCAGCCGCCTTGGCTTTTTGCAGGATATGTACTTCGGCCGAGATGGTCACCTCATCTTGCTGAGGTTGCGCGACTTGCCGCGCTTCTCGCACGAGCCGCTCATCTACTTGGGGAAGCTGAGAATGATAAGCTCGCGATATCTCAGGAGGAACTTTGTCTGAAATGATCATGCTCTTCACCTCTTCCGCAAGACGCCTCACACGACATAGCCCGCGAGTGCCCCTATATCTCTTATCGGCAAAAGTTGGCCATTCGTTAAGTCCAGAATCACGCCGAACTCACAGAACGGGTAGCACCACATTGAGCTGTGGAGAGCATGTAGGGCGGGTTTTCTTACCCGCTATCTTGTGGCCAGTATGGAAACCGGCCCTACGCCTGCAATTCCACCGCCAACTCATGCATATGGTCTGCCATCTGCAACGCCCGAAGGGAAAGCCCATAAGCCCTTCGCGAGACGAGAAGTGCCATCATCTCCGCGGTCAAATCGACGTTGGACATCTCCAACGCCTGGGAAACCACCTCAGCATACCCCGGGGAGCCCGCCTGAGCGACTTGAGCAGGACCAGAGGCAGCCGTGGCCACATAATAATTGCCCCCTATCGCACGCAATCCCTCCGGATTGGGGAACCGAGCCAACTGAATAGCCCCCACCTGCTGCACCTGTCCATTAACCTGCACCAGAACAGCACCATCACGATCCACATAGACCTCACGTGCTTCAGCCGGGATAATAATAGGCGGCCACACCGGTCTTCCATCCGCCGTGACCAGCCGCCCCTCCCCATCCAGACGAAACGTCCCATCCCGAGTATATGCGATGGTACCCCCAGGCAATTGGACCTGGAAATAGCCAGGGCCATCTAACGCGAGATCCCAGACTCGCTCCGTCAACTCAATAGGACCTTGTTGCACGACACGACGGGTAGCTGCCAAATAGGTGCCTTCAGGCTGCCACTCACGGCCATCCTCGGTTAATACTGGCATGGCTGCGCTCTCCGTAATAGGCAGAAAGCGCTTATATCCCACCGTCTGGATGTTGGCGATATTGTTGCTAATCAGCG
>DUEN01000041.1 GCA_011176545.1 Caldilineae bacterium
GGATTAGAGATGGTGCAGTTGGAGGTTGGGCATGGGGAAGTGCTTCGCGTTGGTCGTGACCAGCGTCAAACCGTGGTGGAGGGCGGTAGCACCAATCAGGGCATCGGGGATCGAGAGCTGGATCCCCCGCCGGGCGTATTGGTAAATCCAGCGCCCCGCCTGATCAGCGATAGCAGGAGTGACCGAAAGATTTTCCAGCGCCTGAAGTAGGTTTAACGTATGCCTCTCTTCGTGAGGATGCATGCTGGCGAGTATCTCGGTACGGGTGATAACGGAGATATAGAGTGTCCCTTTCTCCTGGAGCTGATCCAGCAGATCAAGGGTTAGAGGCTGGCCACGCAAAGCCAGGATAAGCACGTTGGTATCAAGGAGGTAATCAGTCATCGCGCTCCGTTTCTTCCCCTACCTGTTCCCATGTGCGAGGCATCCAGCTTTCGCGCAGGCGTCGGACATAACGATCTACATCTTCAGCGGTCAGCAACTCAGGATGATTTTCGCTCGTCCATGCCGGTTCCTTCCGCAGTTCCTCGAGAGTGCGTGCCAGTCGGACTCGGCGCAGGGCCTCTCTCGTCGCCTCCACGATAAAGCGATTGCGCTTTCGGGGGGGCACGATCTGGTCCAGCGCTTCCAGGAGATCAGCGGGGAAGGTTACATTGATCCGACGGCTTTCCTTAGTAGCTTGAGTCACTATCTTCACTCCTTGTAAGGGTGTACTAACAATACACCTTATCACGATGTATGTCAAGGGGAGTATGATGAAGCAATCAGCAGGTCAGAGCGGTGAAGGCAGGGGATCTGAGGCGCCGGCGGTGTGTCAAGGCCAGGCCGGTGGGGTAATCAGACGCTACTATGATCAGCAGCCTGAGGCGGAATGGGGGCGGTTGGAGCGGCACCGCACCGAGTTCGCCGTCACCCTGCGGGCGCTGGAAGAGCATCTTCCTCCTCCGCCGGCGAAGGTGTTGGACTGCGGCGGTGGCCCTGGCCGCTATGCCATCGAGCTGGCCCGTCGCGGCTATGAGGTCACGCTCTTCGATCTCTCGGCCGGATGCTTGCAGATGGCACGGGAGAGGGCCGCCGAGGCCGGCGTGACCCTGGCCGGCTACGAGCAGGGCACGGCCACCGATCTCGCCCGCTTCCCCGACGAGACCTTTGACGCCGTCCTGCTTATGGGGCCGCTTTACCATCTGCTGGGGGAGAAAGAGCGGCGTCAAGCGCTGGCCGAGGCCCGGCGGGTCCTGAAACCTGGCGGCCCTCTCTTCGCAGCTTTCATCTCCCGCTACGCGCCCCTTCGCTACGTCGCCATTCGTGAGCCCACCTGGCCTCTGGAGCAGCCGGAACGCCTGGAGATGCTCCTGACCACAGGTATCCTGCCTCCGCGCGGGGTGGAAGGCCCGGAGTTCGTCGCCCATTTCGCCCATCCCACGGAGGTCATCCCGCTATGCCGAGGCGAGGGGTTTGAGATCGTGACCGTTCTGGGTGTCGAGGGGCTCGTGAGTATGATCGAGGAACAGGTGAACGCCCTTTCCGGCGAGGCCTGGGACGCGTGGGTGGATTTGAACTACCGAGTGGCGAGAGACCCCTCCATTCATGGCTGTGTCGAGCACTTGCTGGTCGTCGCCGTCAAACCCCGCTGGCAAGCGGTGCTGCGCCGGGTCGCCCGACAGCTCAACCAGGCTGGGGTGGCCTACAAGGTCGTCGGTGGAGCTTCGGCCGCACTGCACGGCGTCCCGATACTGGTGAAAGACATAGACATCGAGATGGATGCCGAGGATGTCTACCGTTTCCAGGCCCTCTTCGCAGACCATGCTATAGAGCCCGTGGCGTTGCGCGAGGGCGAGACTTATCGCTCCCACTTCGGCCGCTTCGATTTCGAAGGGGTTGCCATCGAGGTCATGGGAGACTTACAACGCCGGGAAGGTGAAAACTGGGTGCCCACGGCGGCTACGACGGAGACTACAGTTGATCTGGACGGCGTCCCCGTGCGTGTCTCGTGGTTGGAGGAGGAGACGCTGGCCTACATCCGGCGGGGGCGGCTGAATCGGGCGGCTCAGTGTCTGCCCCACTGTGACCACGGCCGGCTGCTGGCGCTGCTGCGCGGGGAACGGGCCACGGGCGTATTGTGAGCGCTCCCGAAGAAAGAATTCGTCCTTGACAGATCAGAACATTTGAGCTATCCTGTTGTTGTCCCTAAACGATCGGTTCGTTGGAATGCGCAAGGGCTGCGGCCCAAGGAGGCGAGAGATGGGTAACCCGTTCGTTCATGTGGAGATCGGCACGCGTGATATGGAGAAGGCCAGGGGCTTCTACGAGAAGGTTTTCGACTGGAAGCTTGAGGTCGCTACCATGGGTGAGGGCCCACCTTATGGCGTGATCGACACCGGAACTCCGCCTGGTGGTGGTTTGTTCGAGCCACCTCCCGAAGTGCCCGTTGGCGTCACCGTGTACATTGGGGTAGACAACATCGAGGAGGCACTGAGCAGGATCGAAGCCGCTGGCGGGAAAACAGTGATGCCCAAGCAGGAGGTGCCTGGCGAGGGGTGGTTTGCCCTCTTCTCGGATCTGGACGGAAACGTCCTGGGGCTGTGGGAGGCGCGGCCAGGCTGAGCTGGCCGAGTAGAGCGTCAGAGGAAGCCCTCGCGAGGGCTTCCTCCCCACCTCAAGTTCCCCTTACCCTCCTCAAATCGACACCACGTGCATCACCGAGGCCAAGGACGCAACAGGCTGGCCAAGTCCAATCAATGTCAGCCGTGAGAGAGGGTTGCGTCGGCAATTTCAGCGAGCTGTGTGGTATACTCCAGGTGAGTAATCCACCCCGCGCTATCGAGCGCGTCGCCAATTGAACTGACCAGAAGCCGCTTCTCCACCACCGATTTCGGCTCCGTGATGGCATGGGTGCATCGAGGAGGTACGCCATGGCTCCGGTCGTCTTTCGCCCTGATGTGAAGTATCGGCACAAGCTGTTCCTCATTACGGGCTTGGTCGGCGTGATCGTCCTTGTGGCAAGCCTTGCGCTGGGCATCGCGATTGGCGCCGATGTGGGTGGCTCAGCCGGCGCGTTGACCGGCGCGATCATCGCTGTGGCGGTCAACCTGCTCTGGATCGTGCCGACACTACTCCTCATCCCGCCTTATTATCGCAGCCTCCGCTATGAGATCCACGAGGACGAAGTGATCGTATATGCCGGAGCCATCACCAAGTCGGTCAAGCACGTGCCCTTTCGCACGGTGACCAATCTGAAAGTGATGCAGGGGCCGCTGGATCGGTTGTTCGGCATCGGCACGCTGAATATCCAGACGGCAGGCATGAGCGGTCAGACCGGGGCAGAGGAAAGCCTGGTTGGCCTGCCCAACTTCCAGGAGGTCTATGAGCAGGTCGCGGAGGCCCTACGGCGCTTTCGCGGTGCCATGGCCCCCACCCAGGCGGAAGCAGAACCCGCGTCAGCCGATGAGAACCTGCTGGCCGCCATCCTCGATGAGCTACGGGCGATCCGTAAGACGCTTGAGCGGTCGTAGACAAGACAAACGATGGCCGGTGCGCCTTATGGCCTACCTGCGCTCCGAGCAATAGAGAGGATATCCCATGACCCAGATGAGTGTCTCCCGCACAGCTTTCAAGGAGTTCAACCGGTTGATGATCCTGCTTTGGCGCCTGGGTCTGGGCCCGTGGATTAACATCAGCCCCGAGGTAGGCGGCCGGATCATGGTCCTGACCACCATCGGACGCCGATCGGGCCTCAAGCGGCGCACCCCGGTGAACTATGCCCCGGGGGACGGCGAGGTGTACTGCCTGGCTGGCTTCGGCAAGACGGCCGACTGGTATCGCAACCTCCTGGCAAATCCGGAAGTCGAGGTGTGGCTCCCGGGAGGGCGGTGGATCGGACGTGCGGAGGAGGTCACAGACCCCGAGGAGCGACTGCCTCTCGTGCGTCAGATCTTGATCAATAGCGGTTTCGCCGCCTCGGCCTTCGCGGGCATCGATCCGCACACTATCTCCGACGAATCTCTGCAAGAGGTGGCGGCCGACTGGCCTGTGCTACGCATCCGGCTGGAGCGACCTCTCAGCGGCCCAGACGGGCCAGGTGATCTGACATGGGTATGGCCGACAGTCGGTATCATCATCCTGGTGTGGCTATGGAGGCGATGGCGGAGAGACTAGCCCAAATCCCCGCTATAGACCTCTCATCACCCACGGTCCGAGAAGCTCTGTTGCAGGAGCGGGCTGATGGGAAGATCCGCTGCTGCACTTGCGAGCGACGCTGTTTATTGGGCGAAGGTGGAAGGGGCTGGTGCCGTACGAGAGTCAACCACCAGGGTACCCTTTATACGTTGATCTACGGCGCCGTATCGTCGCTGTCCGCCAATCCCATCGAGAAGAAGCCGCTATATCATTTCTATCCGGGCAGCCGGGCGCTCACGGCGGGCAGTTGGAGCTGTAACTTCGGCTGTCCCTGGTGCCAGAACTGGCACATCAGCAAGACGGCACCACCGACACGGGACCGCTATATGACGCCCGAAGCGTTCGTCCAGGAGGCATTACGCCGGAACTGCCAGGGGACCTCCATCAGCTTCAACGAGCCCACCCTCTCCCTGGAGTGGTCGTTAGATGTCTTTCGATTGGCCCGGGCACGGGGGCTCTATAACACCTACGTCACCAACGGGTACATGACGGCGGAGGCGCTGGAACTCCTGGCCGAGGCCGGGCTGGACGCCATGAACGTGGACATTAAAGGGGACGCCGCGGCCGTTTGGAGGTATGGCAAGGGCATCGATGTGGAAAAAGTCTGGGCCCGATGCCGACAGGCTCGCGAGCTGGGCATCCACCTGGAGATCACGACGCTGGTTATCCCCGGCGTTAACGATGACGACGAATGCCTCATGGGTATCGCCCGCCGCATCGCCGCCGAGCTAGGACCGGAGGTCCCCTGGCATGTCAGCGGCTACTATCCGGCTTATCACTTCCGGGCACCACCTACACCGGTTGCAACTCTGGAGCGGGCGTGGGCTATCGGACGGGACGCGGGGCTGCAATACGTCTACGTGGGCAACGTCCCGGGCCATCCGTACGATAACACATACTGCCCACAGTGCGGAGAGCTCCTCGTCGAGCGGCGCGGCTTCGACTTAGTTCGCTATGCCGTGACTGACGGTCAGTGTTCACGCTGTGGTGAGGTCATCGCTGGCGTTGGCTGGAACTGGGCTCGGGACTGAACTGAAATGAAGCAACAACCCTGCCTGTCAGGGCTGCCTCAGACAAAGAGAGTTACCATGAACTTCGTACAGATCTGGCTTTCGGGATTGATCAACCCCAGACGCGCCTTTGCGGCATTGCGAAGCAAGCCAGCTCCCGCTTGGGGATTCTGGGCCGTGCTGATTCGCTTCGTGGTCACAACTCTCACCACCACATTAGCGCTGCACCTGCTTGGTCGGAAACCCTTCGAACCCTCGTATCTGACCTTCCTGCCGATGGACAAGTACTACGCCGCCGAGATGACGTACTAAGGCTGTCCCGGCTGCCAGCCTTTGGTTTGGGCCTGGTCATCACAGGCGTCTACATCCCGTTGGCGATGATCTTCGTCCGGTAACTCAAAGGGGCCAGCATCGGGCAAGCAGGGAGGGCGATTGACTTGCAGGAAGCCCCGTGTTAGGATTAGCAAGGTGGTCGCGGAAAGGAGAGGAGTCTTCATGAACGCCCGTGAAGTTTTTGGACATTGGGATACCGTGCGGCGCGATTTGCTGCGCGGGTTAGAACTATTCACTGATGAGGAACTGGACTTCCGACCAGCACCGGTCTATCAACGCACCGTTGGCGACATCGCCCGTCACATCGCCGAGGCCGAAGATGGCTGGTTCCACTATGTGGTGCGTGGCGAGCACTCCGCCTGGCCTGAATATTCGCGTGATGCGTACCCGACTCGGCAGAGCGTCATCAATCTCTTGGAACGCGTGCATGAGAAAACCTTAGCCTGGCTGGAGACGGTGGACGAGGACGACCTGGATCAAGTGATTAGAACACCGTGGAATGCTGAACTCTCGCTGCAGTGGATTATTTGGCACGTGTTGGAGCACGAGATCCATCATCGCGGTGAGCTGTACCTTTGCTTGGGGCTGTTAGGCAAAGAGGCGCCCGACATCTAACCTAAAGTGTTCGGCAACACTTGTGGCCCGCATGAGTCACTGTAGCCTGTATGGGCCAGAAGAGGGGAACGAGAATGGCCACAACTCCTGACAATACATCGCAGGAGTTACTGCAGTTTGATCCCATCGATTGGCAACAACTCCAATTGCTCGCCCAACTTACCCCGGCCCAACGTACTCTGGCCATGATCCGGGCCGCGGAGTTCGTTCGGGCCGGGCTACGGGGGACATTTCGTCGCCGCTTCCCGGACCTGTCCGATGAAGAGATCAACATGAAGGTGTTAGCTCATCTGTCGCCGCTGCGTGGATATCCACCATGAGCATCCTGGGGTTCTACTTTGACATCATACGCGCGTTAGAGGAGATCCACGCTCCGTACATGCTCGTGGGAGCCTTTGCTGGATCAGCGTTCGGCATCACACGCGCTACTTTCGATCATAGATATCTTGGTGGACCTACAAGAACCCCATTTCGATGCTTTGGCGCGTCGTTTTCCCCCACCTCGTTATTATGCCGATCCCGAACAGATGCGTCATTCCACCCGCTTGGGAATGTTGTTCAATATCATCGACACAAGCCAAGGCGTTAAAGCCGATTTGGCGCCTCTAACTGGTGAACCAGCCTATGAAGAACGACATAAGCATATAAAGGTACTGCTATGAAGATCACTTTCCTTGGAACGGGTGCGGCAGAGGGGATTCCCAGCTTCGATTGTCACTGCCCCCGATGTGAGGCTGCCCGAGAACGCGGGGGGAAGGAGCAAAGACGACGTTCATCCCTCCTAGTGAGCGGAGCCGATCACAAACTCTTGGTAGACACGCCGCCTGAGATCAGCAACATGCTGAGTCGCGGAGACTTCTCTGACGTCTCGGCCATCCTGCTCACCCACGAACACTACGACCACATCGGCGGGCTGATGGAATTCGAGTACTGGTGCAACCGGGTACTCCACGTCTTCGCCGGTTATGACGTTCTCCCGACACTTCGTCTCACCCCCCGGCTCTCGACCATGATCCTGCTCTCGGAATTCGAGTCCCATAGCCTGATCGTGTTCGGCTCACTACAGGTGATCCCCTTCAAGGTCATGCACCACGTGCCATGCTATGGCTTCCTATTCCAGGAAGGCGGTAGGAAGATCGCCTATTACAGCGACAGTGGCCAGATACTCAGCGAATTCCACATCCGGCTACTCGCCGAAGTGGACGTCGCCATCTTCCACACGCCTGCTTTTGAACACGCTGATCACCACATCAGCGTTCAGGAACTGATTGAGCTGCTGCAGCGTTATCCCACCCGCCAGCCTGTGATCACTCATATCAGCCACCATAATCGAAAACACGAAGAGTTAGTCGAGGAGCTGAGGCCACACAACATTCTCGTGGCCTACGATGGGATGGAGATCGAAGTGTAAAAGGTGACCGGCACCTGTGCAGGTGCCGGTCACCTCTATCTTCAGGGGCCTTTCATGACGCCTCGGCCCGGTAAGACTTCCAGCTCACTCTTCCAGTTTCAGACAGATATGTAACTCATCCAGCTGCTCCTGAGACACGGGCGAGGGTGCGCCGGTCATCAGATCCGTCGCCTGTGCCGTCTTCGGGAAGGCGATCACCTCCCGGATGTTGTGTTCACCAGCCAGGATGGCTACCAGCCGATCAATACCGGGGGCGATCCCACCATGCGGCGGCGCGCCGTATTCGAACGCTTCCAACATATGCCCGAATTGCGCCTGTGCCTCCTCCGGTGTGATCCCCAACACGTCAAACATCAATGCCTGCTGATCGCGGCGGTGAATTCGGATACTCCCGCCGCCCACTTCCCAGCCGTTGCAGACGATATCATATGCCTTGGCCTTGGCCTTGCCGGGATCGTAATCCGGCCCTGGCTGTAGATACTTCCAATCCTCGTCCAGTGCGGACGTAAACGGATGATGCATGGCCGTCCAGCGTTCCTCATCCTCATCCCACTCATAGAGCGGGAAGTCCACGATCCAGACGAACGCCAGCTCATCCGGGTCCATCAACCCCAGACGCTGGCCCATCTCCAGCCGAAGCTGACCCAGCACCTGGGCCACCATGTCCGGCCGATCGGCGACCACCAGACCCAAGTCGCCTGGCTCCAAACTCATCCGCTCGACGACGCCCTCTATCTCACCGGGCGTGAGGAACTTAGCCACCGGGGAGCGCATCCCGTCGCCTGTACGGATCAACCACACGAGCCCCTTCGCTCCCTGCTTCTGCGCGAAGGCGGTCAACTCGTCTAGCTCACGACGAGTATAGTTGCCGCAGCCAGGTACTCGAATGCCCTTGATCTGTCCGCCGTCAGCCGCCGTCGCCGAGAAGACTCGGAACTCGCTCTGCGCCAGCAGGTCGGTCAAATCCACCATCTCCATGCCAAAGCGCAGATCCGGCTTATCCGTCCCATAGCGCGCCATGGCCTCTTCATATGTCAGCCGTGGGAAGGGCTTGAACTTCAGCCGTTTGCCTGTCTCCGGTTCCATCGCCTCCACCAGGCCGATGAACAGCCCCTCGATCAGATCGAGGATATCATCCCGATCGACGAAGGACATCTCCAAGTCAAGTTGAGTGAACTCCGGCTGGCGGTCGGCGCGCAGGTCTTCATCCCGGAAACAGCGGGCGATCTGGAAATATCGCTCAAAGCCGGCCACCATCAGGAGTTGTTTGAGCTGTTGAGGCGATTGGGGTAAAGCATAAAAGCGGCCGGGATGGACACGGCTTGGGACGATGTAATCCCGAGCGCCCTCCGGCGTGCTCTTGATGAGGATAGGGGTCTCGATCTCCACGAAATCGCGCTCATGCAGATAATCCCGGATGTAGCTGATGATCTTATCGCGCAGGATGAGATTCCGCTGCATGCGCGGCCGCCGCAGATCCAGATATCGATATCGCAGGCGCAATGCCTCATCCACCGGCTGATCCTCACTGATGTAGAAGGGAGGCGTGCGCGAAGGGTTCAAGATCGTCACCTTATGGGCGACCACCTCGATCTCACCGGTGGCCAACGCGGGATTGACGAGCCCCTCCGGCCGGGCTCGCACATCCCCCACCACCTGAATCACATACTCGCTCCGCACTCGATCGGCGACGCGATGGGCCTCCTCCGAGATGGCCGCGTCGCACACCACCTGGACGATCCCCCAGCGATCCCGCAAATCGATGAAGATGAGGCCGCCATGATCACGACGACGATGAACCCAGCCTGCCAGGGTGACTTGCTGACCGACGTGATGGGTACGTAACTCACCACACTTGTGGGTCTTCAGCATCGTCCATCTCCAAAACAAGCGCCCCGGCCGCACTCATGAACGCCCATCTCAAGGGGCATCTACAGACTACCCTAGGTGATCGGCACTTTTTGAAGTGCCGATCACCTAAGGTCATCATATGGTATGCGGTGCGGCAAGAGCGCGATATGGGGTGATAAGGTTGGAGGGATTATACCGCTGGCCCCAGGAAAGCACAAGCCTTATCCGTACTTCTCCTCGAACGCCCGCATGAAGTCGACCAGCGCGCACACAGCCTCGACCGATTGCGCATTGTAAAGCGACGCGCGCAGGCCGCCGACGGAACGGTGCCCTTTGAGCCCGACGAGCCCCGCTGCCTCGGCCTCGCTCACGAACCGCCGCTCCAGCTCCTCATCCCCTCCCCGGATCCGGAACACTACGTTCATCAGAGAGCGATCCTCTCCTGCGACTGGCGTCTCGTAGAACTCGCTGGCATCTAAAGCCTCATACAGGAGACGCGCCTTCTCCTCATTACGTCTCTCGATCGCCGAGAGGCCGCCCTGGCTTTGAACCCACTCTAACACGAGGCCGATGAAGTAAATGCCGAACGTCGGCGGTGTGTTATAAAGGGACCGCCGCGCCACGTGCGTTCGATATTGCAGCATCGTGGGGAGCTTCTCATCGGCACGCTCGGCCAGATCCCGCCGCAGGATGACCACCGTCACACCCGCGGGCCCGAGGTTCTTCTGCGCGCCGGCAAAGATCAAACCAAAGCGCGCCACGTCGATCCGCCGCGAGAGGATGTCCGAGGACATATCCGCCACCAGGGGCACATTACCCGTATCAGGGAACCATCTCCACTGGGTCCCATAAATCGTGTTGTTCGAGGCCATATACACGTAAGAGGCATCCGGGTGCAGCTCGATCTCATCCGGCCGGGGCAGCCGTCGATACCCCTCCTCCGACGTGGATGCGGCGATCCGATAGGGAGCGATCTTCTCCAGCTCAGCGATTGCCCTGCGGGTCCAGTGTCCCGTATCCAACACATCGACCGGTCTGCCATCCAGCGCCAGATTCATCGGCACCATGGCGAACTGGAGGCTGGCCCCTCCCTGCAGGAAGAGCACGGCATACTCCTCGGGGATGCTCAAGATCTCCCGCAGGAGGCTCTCCGTCCGATCCAGGATCGCCTCAAACGCCTTCGAGCGATGGCTCATCTCCATGACTGACATGCCAAGGCCCTTGAAGTTGAGCAACTCATCGCGGGCCCGCTCTAACACGGACACCGGCAAGACCGCCGGCCCCGGATTGAAATTGAACACCCGATCGTCCATGAGAGCTGTTACCTCCACATCCATTTATCACGAAGACATAGGGGCGAGGCATCCTCGGAAGCACCGTCAGCATGAGCGTTGGCGCATCTGATGTAGAGATCATGCATCGCAGCATCGGCGCCGCAGGATGCCTCGCCCTTACACTCTTTGAGACGCGCCGGCCTCTGAATGGTGAAAAGTGGCAAGCGAAGACCCTTGCCTACGTCGTTAAGTTGACGCTCATGGGGCGACGCATGCGTCGCTCCTACTAGTTATTATCCTTCACGCACGTAGATGGGATTGCTGAAGATCCAGGCGCGACGCCGCCCCCAGGCGCGACGATATGCCTCCACCCGGTAAACGCCCGGCCGGCTGGTCACCAGATGCATCCGGTCGCCATACGTCCTCGCGATCACCTTGCCATCACGTATCAAGCGAACGTGCGCCGGCCGCGGGAGCCAGATTTCAAAATGGACATGCTCCCCCGGGGGTAACCGATCCCCCATGAGAGCGATACGCTCGCCCTGCCGAGCCCAAAAACGGAAGCCCGTCGTCAAAGCGGGCAGATCATACCCCACCCAACAATGCCCTCGACGTAACGCCTCCAGGACCAGGGCTCGATCGTGATCGAGATCCCCAGAGAAGGGCTCAGGGGTCAGGATATGCGTGTTGACGGCCCGGAAGCACAACTCATAGGGATGCACTTTCCACGTCCACGGCCCGAAGTGGTGAGGCGTGGCGTGGACGTCCGAGCCTCCCAAGGCTACCACCGGCCGATCCCGGGTCAGCTCATCCCACTTCGCCAGCGTCTCCGGCCACGGCCCTCTGGTGAAATACTGTGGCCAATTCACGATCAACAGTCCCACCCAGCGATTGACCGCGTAAGATCGGAACTCCGCCATGTAATTCCAGAGCTCGATCCCCGTGAAGCCATTCACGCCCCAGTCGAGCCACGGGTACGTATCGGAGAGGAAATCGGAGGCTCGATCGAAGGGATGGGCCAGGAAGCTCACCCCACCGTTGGCTCCGACCGCATCGATCAGCGCCTGCGGGTCATTAGCCAGGGAGGAGAGGTCCTCACGCACGCCCAGGCACAACAGGTGGCTGCCTTCCAGGTTGCGATCAGGATTATGAATTTCCTCCCCTATAAGCACGAGGAGGGGGCCACGCCATCCCTCCTCGGATAAGCACAACTTATTGTGATCGGTCACGATGATGAAGTCGAGGCCAGCCGCCTGGGCCGCTCGCGCCACATCGGAGAAGGTCCCCGTGCCGTCGCTGGCGGTGGTGTGAATGTGGATGTTGCCGACATATTCGTACCACAGGGTCACGACGACGCCTCGCTCTCCGTATTGGAATCCTCCGCTTCTTCCATCGCCTCCTGCCGCGCTAACCTGGAGAGATACGGCTTGCGAATCGCCGGACGCCAAGTAGCAGCCTCGTCTCCCAAAGCCACCTTGCGGGCGAAGATCAGGTACGCGGTATGCGCCACCATGCGATCCGCCGGACGCAACCGATCCGGGACGGGCTTGTACGGCCGCAACGACAGCTCCTCCACCTCGATCTCGGCGAACCCGCCATGTCCCTCCAACCCGGCCAGCAATTCGATGACCTGGTTGGCGGTCGGCACCAGGCTACCGAAGAAGCCGCCAGGCTTAAGGACCTCATATGCCTGAGCCAGATACTCCCAGGGCGTCCGTAGGTCCAGGAAGCACGCGTCCACATCCCGCTCATCGAACCCCTCAGCGATGTCCCGCACCCGGAAGGTGATATAGGGCAACAGCCCCAGGGGCTCCAGGTTGCGTCGGGCCAGCTCCTGCATCTCCGGCCGAACCTCATAGGAGTAGACGTGGCCCTCGGGCATCACGGCCCGAGCCATCGCCAGGGTCAAGCCGCCGCTGCCCGTCCCCGCCTCCACGACCTGTCGACCGGAGAACAGATTGAGGCGCAGCACGATGTAAGCGGCATCTTTGGGGTAGACGATCTGGGTCGTGCGCTTCAATTGCAGGATCAGATCCTGAGTGGAGGGCTCAAGTAAGAGGTAAGGATAACCAGAATGGGTGTGGACCGTACTGCCGAACGGTCGCCCGATTAGCTCATCATGCCGAATCCGGCCGCGGTGGGTGTGCCACTCCGCCCCCGCCCGCAGGCGGACCAGATGGCGCCGACGATCGGGGCTAACCAGCATAACCAGGTCATTTTCCTGAGCGATTCGCACTTCCGTCCCCTTCGCTTGATGGCCCATCTGTGGGATGCATGCTAAGGATAACGGCCCAGTATGCTGGGCCGCTAGATTTACACACATCCCGAAGATGAGCCCCACTTCGTATGGCTGGCGCCGTCCGGCACACAACCAGGGGCGATTATAACGTATCGGCCGACGCGGGGCAACTACCGCCCCCCTATCAGCCAATCAATTTGACGAGGCACGGCAATTCTGTTAGAATCGCCCTGGTGTGAGTTGGTATGCATTGGCCCTTTTGGCCCTCGTTGGAGGAGAGAAACGTGTTCAACTTCGAGGTAATGGAAGCAGCGCAGCGAGAAGCTCGCGATGAGCGGCTTCGCGCGCGCGGCGGCTGTGGGCCGAAGGGCGATAAGCCCCGAAGATGGCATGAGGTGAGGTAACGCTTACCTTTCCCTTGGCCCTCCATCCGGCCCCGCCGCTCGACGAGCAGCGGGGTTTTTTATTCCCCGCACCCTATCTCCTTCGATCGACGTCTCAAGCAGTGAGGAAAGCTCATGCAAAACTTCCTGCGATTGCTCCGTTTTCTTAAACCTTACCGTTGGCACCTCCTCGGCGCGGGCATCCTCACGCTGGTCGTGCTGGCCGGCGAGTTGCTCACGCCCGCGGCGCTGAGGTGGACCATCGACCGCGGCCTGGAGCAGCGACGCATGGACCTGGTCTTCCTCTACTCCCTTCTGCTGATCGGGCTGTTCGGGGTCCGTTCGGTGGCCGCCTTTTTCCAGGGCTATTTACAAAACCTGGCTGGACAACGCATGGTGCGGGATCTGCGCCACCAGCTCTACGAGCGGTTGCAATACCTCCCTATCAGCTTCTACCGCTCCATGCCCACGGGCCAGATCATGTCACGCGTCACTAGCGACGTGGAGGCCGTGCAGGAGTTCGTAGCCTGGGGGCTGTTGTTCTTGATCGCCGCCTCGGCCTCTTTCGTCGGCACGCTCATCATCCTGTTGCTCATCAACTGGCGGCTCTCGCTGGCCGTGGTCTCCCCCATCATACCGCTGGCAATGGTCGTCTACCTGTTCGATCGACGTATCGGCCCGGCCTGGGAGCAGGTCCGCGAGCAGATGGGAAAGCTAACTACCGTGCTCCAGGAGGCCATCAGCGGCGTACGGGTCGTGAAGGCCTTCGCGCGCGAACACTTCGAGATCAGGCGGTTCGGCGCGCAAAATGAGACCTACCGGGCGAAGAACATCTATCGCGCGCGCGTCGAGGCGCGTGCCTTCCCATCGATGGACTTGTTCATCGGCCTCTGTTTCGTGTTGCTGACCTTATACGGCGGTCACTTGATCATGCGCGGCGAGGTGACGCTGGGGACCTTCTTCGCCTATCAATGGTATCTGTGGGGCGTCATCTGGCCGGTGCGGATGATGGGATGGCTCCTCAGCATTATGCGCCAGGCCTTGGCCGCCATTCCTCGCATCCTGGAGATCCTGGACGCGCCCATCACTATCGCCGACGCGCCGGACGCCATCCCCCTGCCCCAGGTACGCGGCGAGATCCGATTCGAGGACGTGTGGTTCGCCTTCCCCGACGAGCCGGATCGGATGGTGCTCAAGGGGCTTAACCTGGTCATCGAGCCGGGACAAACGGTCGCCATCCTGGGCGGAACCGGCTCCGGCAAGTCGAGCGTGATCAACTTGATCCCGCGATTCCAGGACGTGGTGCGCGGCCGCGTGCTGATCGATGGGCACGACGTCCGGCAGGTCAGGCTGGCCGATCTGCGTCGGCATATCGGCATCGTGCCCCAGGAGACGTTCCTGTTCTCCGCGACGGTGCGGGAGAATATCGCCTTCGGCCGCCCCGACGCCAGTCAGGAGGAGATCGAGCGCGTGGCGCGGTTGGCGCAGGCTCATGATTTCATCATGGAGCTGCCCCAGGGATATGACACCCGCGTGGGTGAGCGCGGCATCGGGCTCTCGGGTGGGCAGAAACAGCGCATCGCCCTGGCGCGAGCGCTCCTCATGGACCCGGCCATCCTGATCCTGGATGAGGCGATGTCCAGCGTGGACACGGAGACCGAGTACGAGATCCAAAAGGCGCTGGAACAGGTCATGGCCACGCGCACCAGCGTTGTCATCGCCCAGCGCCTGTCCACGATCAAGACGGCCGACAAGGTTGTCGTCCTCAAGGACGGCCGCGTCATCGAGGAAGGCACGCATGCCGAGCTCCTGGCCCGCGGCGGGGAATACACGCGCCTGTATAACCTGCAATTCCGCCTCCAAGAGGAGGGACTCACCGAACGGGAGCAGGTGACGGCAGGATAACACATCTTACGTTTTACGCCTTACGCTTTACGTTTTACGCTTTACTCCTACGCTTGACCCGACACGTAAGGTGTGAAATGTTAAGAGTAAAACGTAAAGAATAAAACGTAAGGGGGTCTTCCATGCCTTTCGAATCCTTCGAAGAGGAAATGGAGGAGGCGCAGAGGGCGCCCTTTAACACGGCGCTTTTCCTGCGCATGATGAGTTATACCCGGCCGTATCGACGCCAGATGCTGTGGACGCTGCTTGCCCTGCTCATCAGCGCGGCCGCGGGCCTGACGGAACCCTATATGCTCCGGGTGGCGGTGGACTACGGGATCCTGGCCCGGGATCCGCGTATGTTGTACATGGCCGTGGCCGGGATGGTGGCCCTCCATCTGACCCGATGGGCGGCGGGGTACTTCCGCATCTATCTCACGAACTGGATCGGCCAGGGCGTGCTATACGACCTGCGCCAGACGCTGTTCACGCATATCCAGAAGCTCTCGCTGCGGTTTTACGACGAGCGACCGGTGGGGCGCATCATGTCCCGCATTACCAGTGACGTGGACACCATCGGCAATCTGATCAATCGCGGGCTGGTGAATGCCGTCGGCGAGGGGTTCAGCCTGATCGGCATCGTGGTCATCATGTTCGCCATCGAGTGGCGGCTGGCGCTGATGTCCTTCGCCGTCTTCCCGTTGCTGCTCCTGTTGGGCGCGCGAGTGAGGCCGGCTATGGAGGCCGCCTGGACCAACGTGCGCCGCAGCATCGCCAACATCAACGCGAACTTGAACGAGTCCATCAACGGCATCCAGGTCACCCAGGCCTTCGGACGACAGGAGTTGAACATACGCACCTTCGACCGCCTCAACAACAACACGCTGAACAAGACCATGGAAGCCGTACGGTGGGAGATGGTCATCTGGCCATCGGTGGAGTTCGTCGGCGTAGTGGGAACAGCCCTGGTCGTCTGGTATGGCGCGCTGCTGGTACTACGCGGCGAGGTCACGGTGGGGTTCGTCATGGCGTTCGTCAATTACTTGTGGTACTTCTGGGGGCCGGTGAGCGCCATCAGTCGCACTTACAGCCTGCTGCTCAGCGCCATGGCTTCGGCCAAGCGCATCTTCGAGTTCCTGGATACGGAGCCAGAAGTGGCGGACAAGCCGGACGCCATCGAGATGCCGCGCATCAAGGGCGACGTCCAGTTCGAGCACGTCTCTTTTCGCTACGATCCGGATGAGCTCGATGTGCTCCATGATATCAATCTGCACGTGCCCGCGGGGCAGACAGTAGCCATCGTGGGGCCCACCGGCGCGGGCAAGACGACTTTGGTTAACCTGATCATGCGCTTCTACGACCCTACGGAGGGCCGGGTGCTCATCGACGGATACGATCTGCGCGATGTGAAGCTGACATCGTTGCGTTCCCAGATGGCCATCGTGCTCCAGGAATCGTTCACGTTCTCCGGGACCATCGGGGAGAACATCCGCTATAGCCGGCTGGACGCGACCGACGAGGAGGTGCGGCGAGCCGCCCAGGCCGTGGGGCTGGATGACTTCATCCAGTCGCTGGAGGGGAAATACGACTACGAGGTGCACGAGCGCGGCGGGCGACTCTCCGTCGGGCAACGGCAGTTAGTCGCCTTCGCTCGCGCGCTCCTGGCCGATCCCCGCATCCTCATCCTGGATGAGGCCACCTCCAGCGTGGATACAGAGACGGAGCATATCATCCAACGGGCTATGGAACGGCTGTTGGAGGGCCGAACGGCCTTCATCATCGCCCACCGGCTGTCCACTATCCGTAACGCGGATCGGATCCTGGTGCTGCACGAAGGCCGTATCGTGGAGGACGGCACACATGAGGAACTGCTGGCGCGACGCGGGCTGTACTACAGGCTGTACATGACCCAGTTCGCCAGCCGACCAATGATGGACGAGGTGGCGACACAGGCCATCCCCTCACCGAACTGACCGACCGAACTGGCGTATAGTATAATTCCCTCGCTCATATTGATATACATGGTGAGGCGGGATGGCAAGGCATACCCTGTTCTTCAAATAGGCGAAACAGTAGGGGCGCAGCCGTTGCTGCGCCCCTACAAGACCCTGGCAAAGAGAAGCAACATTGTCCACTCCAAGGGGGACTTATGAGCCATGACGATCGACCGCTGCTGGCCATCACCATGGGCGATCCGGCCGGGATCGGGCCGGAGATCGTGCTCAAGGCGTTAGGACACGAGGAGGTCTACCATCAATGCCGCCCACTGGTCATTGGCGACCGACGCATCCTCCAACGGGCGGAAGCGTGGGTTGGCATAGAGAGGCTAACCTATGAGCCTATCGAAAATCCAGCAGAAGGGGCTTACACCTCCGGGATCGTCACCCTTATGGATCTCGGCAACGCCGATCCAGAGGCGATCCCGCCGGGGGAGATCACCGCGGCCGCTGGGCGAGCCGCGGTGGAATACGTCACTAAGGCGTGCGACCTGGCCATGGCCGGCGAAGTGGACGCCATCGTGACGGCCCCTCTCAACAAGGAAGCCATGAATTTGGCCGGATTCCCCTATGCTGGCCACACGGAGCTGCTGGCCGAGCGCACCAGGGCTGGGAAAGTGAGTATGCTCCTGGTCGGGCCAACGCTGCGGGTGATCCATGTGACCACCCACGTCTCATTAGGGGAGGCGATCCGTCGAGTGACCAGAGATCGGGTGAGGGAGGTGATCGGGCTGGCCCATCAGGCATGTAAGGCGCTGGGTATCCCCCGGCCTCGTATCGCCGTGGCCGGGCTGAACCCGCACGCTGGGGAAGGCGGCCTCTTCGGCGACGAAGAACGGCGGGAGATCGCGCCCGCCATCGAGACTGCCCGATCCAACGGCTGGGACGTCACCGGCCCGCTGCCGCCGGATACGGTGTTCCTGCGCGCCGTCAAGGGAGAGTTCGACATCGTCGTGGCTATGTACCATGACCAGGGGCACATCCCCATGAAGTTGCTCGCCTTCGATAGCGGGGTCAACGTCACCATCGGGCTGCCCATCATCCGGACCTCTGTCGATCACGGGACGGCGTTCGATATCGCCGGGAGTGGACAGGCCCGCGAGACGAGCCTACTGGCCGCCATCGAGGTCGCCGTACAGATGGTGGCCGCCCAGGAGATGCCCTAGGCTCGCCACCGATCCTGATGCTTTGCCATCCGGTCCAGCCCAATAGAGGGAGGGGAGAGATGACGCAGGGGATCATCATCGCGGACGATCTCACCGGGGCTGCCGATGCGGGCGTTGCCTTCGCCCGTGGGGGCCTCATCGCGCTAGCCCGGGTGATGCCGGATGTCATCCCTCCCGCTGATGTTGATGCGCTCTCCACGCATAGCCGCGACCATTCGGAGGAGGCATCCCTCCGAGTGGTGAGCCAAACGGCCGCGTGGGTGCGGAAAACGCATCCTGAGGAA
>DUEN01000042.1 GCA_011176545.1 Caldilineae bacterium
GCGACCACTTTGGGCGAGCCTCGATCGTCGGTTCCTTCCATCACATCTCCCGGGCCGCGCTGGACTTATCTGGATTCTAGCATGAGGGTACCAGGTGGGCAAACGCTCCCTACTTTTACAAGGACTTGCCCCTTATGGTATGATGGACATGAGGATATATTCAAGGAAAGCGTCCTGCGCCTTCGCCTTTCCGACGGAGGTTCTGCGTCTCGTCTGGCGATGAGGTCCCCCGAGCATGCGCATAGGAGAAGACGGGATATGCCCAGGGATAGCCGATTTGGAGAGCAGGTGCAACCGACCCGGCGACGCATCCTCGTCGCCTTGAAGAAGAGCGGTGGTCTCACCTGCAACGAGTTGGCCAATGAGCTGGGGATTACGTCCATGGGAGTCCGACGTCACCTGATCACGCTGGAGCGCGATGGGCTGGTCTACCACACGGCGGTTCAACGCGGTCTGGGGCGCCCCAGCCACGTGTATCGCCTGACCGAGTTGGCCGAGGAGTTGTTCCCCAAGAACTATGGGGCACTCGTCAACGAGCTGTTGGGGTATATCGAGGAGCTGGACGGGGAGGAGAAGATCGGGCAGCTCTTCCAGCAACGCGCGCAGCGTCGCGTGGAGAGGGCCCGGGATCGCTTAAAGGGGCTCTCTCTCGCGGACAAGGTGTTCGAGCTGGCGCGCATCCTGGAGGAGGAGGGCTATCTGGCCGAAGCGGAGCAGCTCGGGGAGAAGACGTTCGCCATCCGGGAGTACAACTGCGCGATCCGCCAGGTCGCGCAGCGCTTCCATCAGGCTTGCGGGGCCGAGCTGGATTTTCTGCGTGCCGTGCTTCCAGAGGCCGAGGTAGAGCGTAAGCGTCACATCGTCTCCGGCGAACCATATTGCGGCTACCACATCACCCGGCGCACGGATCAGCAGGGATAAAGGCCACTTCCATCCACGCTTGAGATAGGGGCGCAGTGATGCTGCGTCCTTTTCATGTTCTTTACCTCCTGTTTCCCCTCTTGAGTTTCTCCATCCGGACTGCGTCTCTCGTCAGGCTAATGGGAGGGACCTCCCCGCAGTCGTCATGGCTCCAAACGCACGACCTCGGGCACCCGATCGAAGTCGCGGTCGTAGCTGTAGATCTCGTTGGTCCTCTGCCGTTCCATCTGAGCCAAGAGGATAGCATCCCCGAAATCGATCGGGTACGTGGCGTAAAGATCCAGAGCACGAAGATGTATGGCGCGATGGGGCAGCAGGCATGCACATCCGTCAAGGACCACCTCATCAATGGCACAATTGCCAAAAGCGGGCCGCGGTGGTATAGTCCCGCCCAGCGGTACGTAAACCGCCTATGCGGTATAAGCCCACCGGAGGTTGTGTGTGGCCTCGCATGGCCGAGCCCGGCGACATATCGCGGTCCTGGCGAGTTATACCCTCTTAAGCCTCATCCTCACTTATCCCTTGGCCCTGCACTTTACGACTTACGTCCCCGGCGATGGCATCGACGACCCCGCGCTGGCATGGAACCTGTGGTGGGTTCGGTACTCTCTGCTGGAACGGCTGGGCAACCCGTTCGATTGCCGCTGGATGTTCTGGCCCATCGGGATCAACCTGGCCTTCTATACGCTGACCGTGTTGAACGGGCTGCTGTCCGTACCCCTGCAACTGGCCTTCGATCTCGTGCCCGCATCGAACGTGCTGCTCCTGTCCTCCTTTGTCCTCGGAGGATACGGCACTTATCTGTTAACATGGCAGGTGTGGTCGAAGACCTCCCATGGCAAGGACGACGGGCTGTGGGCGGCAGCCTGGCTGGCCGGCCTCATCTACGCCTTCGCTTCCAATAAGCTCTTCTACGCGGCGCTCGGACAGTTCAACATCGCCAGCTCCCAATGGATCCCCTTCTGCGTGCTGTACGTGTGGCGGGCCGGGCAACGGCAAGGCTCACCCCGGGACGCCGCGCTGGCCGGGTTATTCCTCGGACTTCAAGCCTGGGCCGAGGCCACCTTCGCCTCATTCCTGCTCATCTTCATCGGCCTCTACGCCCTGTGGATCGCCATCACGCGGCCGCGGCCGATGGAGTGGATCCCGACAGGGTGCCGCATCGCCCTCACCCTGGCCATCTTCGCGGTCGCCATTATCCCCATGCTGGCCAACATGATCCCCGACCTGCGGACCGAGGGGGACTTCATGACATCCGGCGGCGGCTTCGCGGACGTGTTTTCCGCGGATCTGGCGGGCTATCTGGTGCCCACGATGCACCACCCCCTTCTGGGGAGCCTGACCGGCCGCATGCCGTTTCCCCACGACAAGGGCCAGCACATCTACCTGGGATACAGCGTCATGCTGCTATGCCTCGTGGGGGCCTTGACTTCCCCCCGTCGATACGTCCTCCTCTGGGGAGGGGCCGGGATCGTCTTCTGGCTGCTCACCCTGGGCCCCACCCTACGGRTCATGGRAYAYGACACRGGCATCCCRGGGCCCTTCGCKCTGGTCGCACAGCTCCCCTTCTTCAAGGGRAACCGMTAYCCCAGCCGCTACGTCGTGATGYTGYTGCTGAGCGCGTCYKTGCTYGCCGCCCRGGGATTMYGGARCCTKYRGRSTCGSYGGAMRMGRGGACGAWNGGNNNAGRAAKSGNAGAGSGGCYKCCYTCCGRAKGRGRRYGCTGSTGGGTGGCATCTCCCTGATCTTCCTCTTCGAGCACCTGTCGATCCCYTTGCCCCTGAGCGACATGCGCGTGCCCGCGATCTACCARCGCATCGCCCGRGAGAACGATCCCACGCCRGGCGCCCTCYTGGAGCTCCCATTGGGATGGCGGAACGGCGCGCGCGTCGTGGGGAAGAAAGATGTCATCATCATGTTTGAACAGTGGTACCAGACGGCGCACCATCGCCCCATCCTGGGTGGGAACACCTCGCGCAACCCCGAGTTTAAATTCCAGTACTTCAGCGAGGCGCCGCTCCTCGATGTTCTGATCACAATGATCAACGCCGCTGACGAGCCATTCCATCAAACGCTACGGTCGGAACTCTCGAGACTGGAGACCTGGCTCGCGCGGCCGGATCAGGCTCCCCCGGGATGGCTGGCGGATCAACGCCGCCAGGCGGCCGAGGTCCTGCGCTTCCTCGATGTGGCTTACGTCATGATCCATCGGGATCGCGTGCCTCCCCTACTGGAGCAGTTTGTGTTGGCCGTGTTCCCCCTGGAGCCAGTGGCGGAGGAGAGGGATATCGCCCTCTATCGGGTGCGAAGGGATGAAGCGTCGATGCCCTCAGAGGTCGATCTGACGGAAGGCATCGGTCGCCTCTTCTTGGGCGAAGGGTGGAGCCCGCCCGCCCGGCCGACGGAGGTACCGCTCATCAAGGCTGTATGGGCTCAGCGGCATGAGGTCCGCCTGCTGTTACCAGAGACCGCGACCCTGCGCGGGTTCGAGCTCCTGGCCTACGCCCCAGGCCCCGGACAGACGGTCAGCCTCATCGTCGATGGCCAGGAGGTCGCCCGGGCGCCCGTGCCTCAGCGCTGGGAGTGGATTCGATTCTCTTGGTCCCCTCCTGAGGACGCTGAGGGGGTGCTGCCGGTGCGGCTGCGGTTCGACCGGCTTTATCGGCTGGATGAGGTGCGGGACGATCCCTATCTCTTCCCAAGCGACGCGCGGCCAGGCCCGGCGTTGCTAATACGCAGCGCTGGCGAGGAGGTCGGGGACTTCGCCCACATCTATGTGAACGGCGTGGATCGGTCGCCCAACGCGCGCGGGTACAATCTCGTTCTGCTGGACCCCGATACGGGACAGGTGCTGGACGCGGCCGCCTTCGACACCCACGCGGACGCGCAGGCGAGCCAGGCGATGGCCGCCTGGCTGCGGGCCATCCCGCGGGGAGCATGGGTGCTAGGCGCGGTCAAGGACGAGGCTTCGTTGAATCTGACGGAGGACGCGGTGATGGCCCTGCGGGAGATAGGGGTCGCCACGGACCTGCGCGGCCGCTTCCGATGGAGTCACGCGTTCATCGGCGTCAAGGGGGCGGCACCCGGGGAGGCCCAGGAGCTCCTCAGCGCCTTTCGGCCCGCCAGCCTGACGACCGCGGCACCGCTAAGCCGACCACAAGTCGCCTCCGGGGTCGCCGCGCTGCGACTCATCCAACAAGATGGGCCATGAAGGAACCGCAAAGGACGCAAAGCGCGCCAAGTATTCTTAAAATAGCTTTTAAGAACTTTGACCTCGGAAGGGCTTTTTTGAACTGCCTTTGCGTCCTTCGCGCCCTTTGCGGTTAGGAGAATAAATTGTCTAAGGTCCAATTAAGTCGCCAGGAAGGAGATGGGTAATCACCGCGTGAGCGTTGTTGCCTGACATAAAATGATATATTATAATGTGGATGTTGTGAGCGGCCCGGCCGCTTGCAAACGGGAGTGATAACCGTGAGGGATACAGAACGATCCATTCGCGTCGCCCTGGTGGGATGCGGCTACTGGGGGCCCAACCTGGCCCGAAATTTTCACCAGATACCGGGATCTGATCTGGTCGCGTGCTGCGATCTGAATCAGCAGGCGCTGGAGAAGATGGGTAGACTGTATCCCAGCGCCCGAGTGACCGACGACTTCGCTTCCATCTGCGAGGATGAGACCATCGATGCCGTGGCCATCGCGACGCCAGCACGCACGCACTATGTCCTGGCGAAGGCCGCCCTGCAAAGCGGCAAGCATGTCCTAGTGGAGAAGCCGCTGGCGCTGAGCACGCGAGAGGCCAGCGAGCTGGTGACCCTGGCGGAGGAGCACAGCCGCGTACTCATGGTGGGACACATCTTCCAGTACAATCCCGCCGTGCGTTACATCAAGCAACTCATTGACCAGGGCGCTTTAGGGCAGATCTATTACCTCTACTCCACACGGGTGAACCTCGGGCGCGTGCAAAGCGATATCAACGCGCTATGGAGCATCGCCCCGCATGACATCTCGATCCTGATCTATCTCCTGGGGGCCGAGCCGGAGTGGGTCAGCGCCCGTGGGGCTACTTATCTGACGGACGGCATCGAGGATGTGGTCTTCATCGATCTGGGCTTCCCGGGCGGGATATTGGCGCACGTACACGTGAGCTGGCTGGATCCCAGCAAGGTGAGGCGGATGACCATCGTAGGCAGCAAGCAGATGGTCGTGTATGACGATGTGGCCGATGAAGGCAAGGTGAAGCTGTATGAGAAGGGGGTCTACCGCAAGGGGGAACCTGGCTTCGGCGAGTTTCAGTACCGGGTGCATTCCGGCGCCATCATGATACCGAAGCTGGACTTGGTAGAGCCCCTGCGGGTGGAATGCGAACACTTCATCGCCTGCATACGAGAGGGGCGTCGCCCTGAGACGGACGGCGTGAACGGCCTGCAGGTAGTACGCATACTGGAGATCGCCCAGGCTTCCCTGAAGGCAGGCGGGGAGCCCAAAAGGATCCAGGAGGTCGAAGCATCGTGCTTGTAGTAAGGGTGCACGGCCATGTGCCCCTACGAAAGGATTGTACGGCCTATTCCTGGAAGATTCTCAGATGTGCTCGTATGAGGCGGACTACCAGGTCCTCTTGCGTATGGCAGGAGTCGGTGTGGCGGTGGGCACCAGGTGCACGCGAGGCGGCCGCTGCAGGGTAGGCGTCTCCTTCACGCCGCTCGACTTCGCGCTGCTCGCCCCACCTGGTCCCCGAAGGATAGGCGGTAGGATCGGCAGGGCCGTAGGACGGGGGCGCGTGGTGACCGTGCTCTTTGACTGGGATGGAGTGGGTGTAGGCGTGGGGCGCGTCGTCGTAGGCTGGGAAGCCCTTGTCACCCGCAATCGAGGCGTCGTCGGAGCAGGCACAGGACATGGAGATTTGGGAATACGCAGCCGCTGGCCCAACCGAAGGCCGCTCCAGAGGGAGAGCCCGTTCGCCTTCGCCAATGCCCATGGGGAAACGCCGAATTTGCGCGCGACGGCGAACAGCCCCTCTCCCTTCTGCACCTGATAAATGCAGGCCGCGGAACTCCCAGACGTGTTGATGCGAATGACGGCAGCGCTCGCGACGGGAGAGGCTGGGGATCTAGTGATGGCACGACGCGCGCTGGAGGCGTCCGGGACGATCAGCCGCTGCCCTACGCGGATCAGATTAGGGTTAGAAAGGTGATTCAGCCGCTGCAGCGTGGCAACGGTCGTATTGTACCGCCTGGCGATGCTATAGAGCGTATCCCCAGGCCGCACGATATAAGTATCATGATCGGGCGCGGCCCAAACCGGGCTGACCAACGGCCCCAGGGCAGCCCAGATGAGACCCAGGCATGTGATCCATGCCAGCGCGTGAGCACGCTGTGCCTTCATAAGGCTCCTCAGGGAGCCCGCCTGCCTGGCGGGACAAAGTGGTGGGATAAAAATACGGGAGATGAAACAGCGATCACTCCCTTCTGTAGTAGATATTACTAGAAAATGCTGCTCACGTCAATAGGTCAAGGGTACGCCGTGATCACCAACAAATGGTATAATTATCTTAAAATTGGGGCTTGTGGTGCCGCAGCGGAGATGCTCACTACAGAGATTGAGGAGCTGGCCGGAGATGACGATCAGCGAGTGGGCTAAAATACTTCCAGGGGTGGAATTAGGAGAAGGCGCTCAGGTGGAGAGCTTCGTCATCCTGGGCCAGCCTCCCAGGGGTCATGATCCTGGCGATCTGCCGACGGTGATCGGCCAGAACGCCCTCATCCGATCCCACACCGTGATCTACGCCGGGAATCGCATCGGCTGTGACTTCCAAACCGGACATGGCGTGGTGATCCGGGAACACAATACCATCGGCGATCATGTCAGCGTGGGCACGGGCACGGTGATCGAACACCACGTGATCATTGGCGACCGCGTCCGTATCCATTCTCAAGCCTTCATCCCGGAGTACTCGGTATTGGAGGATGGGAGCTGGATCGGCCCGAATGTCGTGCTGACTAACGCTCTGCACCCGTTATGTCCCAAGGCGAAAGCATGTCTGAAGGGCGCTATAGTGAAGCGGGGGGCCAAAATAGGCGCCAACGCGACCATCCTGCCCGACGTCGTAATCGGCGAGGGAGCGCTGGTGGGCGCGGGCGCCGTGGTCACCCAGGATGTGCCGCCCTATTGCGTGGTGATAGGAAACCCGGCTCGCGTCATCAAGCGCGTCGAGGAGCTCGACTGCCCATATCATCTGATCGGTCACCCTTATGGACCCGAGCCGCCGCAGCCATGAGCCTGTTATGAACGAGAGGGGCAACAGAAGCATGTTCTTATGGAGACGCTTCCTCATCTTCTTAAGCGCCCTCTGCGTCATCCTGGTCTCCGTCTCCCTCCCGGTGAGCGCGCAGACGGAAGCCGGCCAATGGCGCCCGTTTACCAGCTCGGACGGTTTGGTCGATAACGCCGTCAACGCCGTCCTTCAGGATCATCGCGGGGTGATGTGGTTCGGCACGAACGCCGGCGTCAGCCGTTTCGATGGGATTTTCACCACGATTCAGGACATCCCCGCCCTGCAGAGCGGCGTCCTCGCGATCCACGAGACGCCCGACGGCGCGCTCTGGTTCGGGGCGAACGCGGGCGTCGTGCGCTACATGCCCGAGAATGGCGAGGCCCAAGTGTTCACGCACGCAGATGGCCTGGCGTCGGATCAGGTCCTCGCCATCGCTGAGGACGGGCAGGGGCGCCTGTGGTTCGGCACCACGGCTGGAGTTAGCCAGTACGATCCGGGCACGGGGGCCTGGACGACGTTTACCACGGCGGATGGCCTGTCCCATGATGTGGTGAACGTCATCGCGGTAAGCACCGATCAGACGCTGTGGTTCGGCACGGAAGGCGGCGTCACATGGTACAATCCGACGAAAGGACAGTGGGGGCAGTTCGGCAGGGAGGAGGGCCTCGCCGGGGATCGGGTCTTCGATATTCAGGTGGACAAGACGGGCAACCTGTGGTTTGGCACGGATAATGGCATCACCCGATACCATCCCTTCAGCGGCCGGTGGCGCACCTTCACGGTCGCAGATGGACTCAGCGCCAATTTCGTCTGGTCCATATTGGAGGATACCCAGGGCCACCTGTGGTTCGGGACGAACTCAGGTGGGGTCTCCCACTACGATCCCTCGACCGGCAAGTGGGAAGCCTGGACGACGGACAAGGGCCTGATCGCCAATTTCGTGCGGGACATCTGGGAGGATCGCGACGGCGGGCTATGGTTCGCGACGCTTGGCGGCGTCAGCCTCTACACGGGCCGCTCATGGCGCACCGTCCACGTGGGAGGGCTAGCGACGGTGGATATCACCGCTTTGCTGCTCGATCGGCATCAACGTCTATGGGTGGCGACGAACAATCGAGGACTGTGGCTCTACGATGGCGCGACCTGGATGCAGTTCTCGGCCGGGAACGGGGCCCTCGGCTCGAATTCCGTATGGTCCCTGTACGAGGACGCGGAAGGCAACATATGGGCGGGGACGGGCGGCGGCGGCGTCAGCCTGTGGGACGGGCAGCGATGGCGGATCTTCACCAAGAGGGACGGGCTGGCTGAGAACTACGTGACCTCCATTCGGCAGGCGCCGGATGGCACGATGTGGTTCGGCACGACTCAGGGGGCCAGCCGATTCGATCCGAAGACGGGGGAATGGTGGACCCTGGATCAGGAGGCCGGGCTTCCTGGCCCGCGCGTCAACGCCATCGCCATCACGCCGGAAGGCGAGGTCTGGCTGGGCACTCACGAGCATGGCATCTGCCGTTACGACGGCACCCAGTGCCACGTATTCACCATGCAGGATGGGCTGGCCGACGATGGGGTCGCCACCGGGGCCGTGACGATGGATAACATGGGCGGGCTGTGGTTTGGTCACTGGCGGGGCGGGATTAGCCATTGGAACGGGGAGACCTGGGAGCGCATCGGCACCGTGGATGGTCTCGCGGCTGACCGCGTATACAGCCTGTATTGGGCCAGCGACAACAGTTTGTGGGCAGGGACCCTCGGCGGGCTGAGCCGATACGATGGCCGCAGCTGGCAGACCTACACCCGACTGAACGGCCTGCCCAGCAACGAGGTCACCGCCATCGCGGAGGATCCGGACGGCGCCTTCTGGCTGGGCACCATCTCGGGGCTGGCCTGGCATCGTCCCGAGCACTCGTCCCCGTGGGTGAAGATCCGGACGATCAATGGCCGGGTCGCCGATGCCAACTCGCCCTCCATCCCCCTGGATGACGTGACCATCGCCCCGCCGGATAGCCGCCGGGTCAAGGCCATCGACGGCAACATCTCCATCGTCTATCGCGGCGGCGATCTATGGACGGATCCGTCCGATCTGCTCTACCTGTATCGGCTGAAAGGAAGAGAGGACAGCTGGCAGGTCACCCGAGAACAGCTGCGCGTGTATGAGGGGCTTGAGCCAGGCGAGTACATCTTCGAGGTCATGGTCCGGGACCTGGACTTCAATTACTCACGACCCGAGAGGCTGACCATCGAGGTCCCTAAACAGCCGTTCACGGTGAACGTGCCCTTCCTGGGTCCTATATCGGCGACGGGCTTCGGCGTGCTGTTCGCGATCGCGATGATGGCCGTGCTGGGCCTCGGGTATGGCGGGGTGACCTACTACAACGCGCGCAGCCGGCCGCGCCAGGCCATCGAGCGCAAGTTCAACCCGTACATCTCAGGCGAGCCCATCCGCCGCGCGGACATGTTCTTCGGCCGTGAGGAGCTGCTGCGGCGCATCCTGCACGTCTTGCACTCGAACAGCATCATGATCCACGGCGAGCGTCGGATCGGTAAGACGACCATGTTGCACCAGATCGCGAACCAACTCAGGGAGACCAACGACCCTGAGTACCGATATATTCCCATCTACATGGACCTCGAGGGTACGCCGCAAGAGGTGTTCTTCCATACGCTTATGGAGGAGATCATCGCGGAGACGGAGCCTCATCTCTCTGAGAGGCCGCGCCTCCAGTTCGATGAGATGCCGTTGGAGGAATACGGCGATCGCGAGTTCACGACAGATCTGCGTAAGCTGCTGGCAGCGCTGAATGACGAGCGTGATCCCAGGGAAGTGCGGCTGATCCTGCTGATGGATGAGATGGACATCATGAACAGTTATGAACCGCTGGTCCAACAACAGCTCCGACGGATCTTCATGCAGACCTTCGCCCGTAATTTGGGCGCTGTAGTGGCTGGGATTCAGATCAGCAAGGAGTGGGACCGCATCGAGAGCCCTTGGTACAACCTGTTCAATGAGATCCACCTTGAGCCCTTCACCCCGGAACAAGCTCGCGAGCTCATTGAAGAGCCGGTGCGCGGGGTGTATAAGTGGGACAAGGAGGCCGTGGAGTTCGTGATCGAGAAGGGTGAAGGACGGCCCCACCGCATTCAGCAATACTGCCTGGAGGCCGTCAACCAGATGATCGAGGCTGGAAGGAGTCGCATCACGCTAGAGGACGTCTATCGGGCACATGAAATCATCCAACAGCGTCATCAAGCGGCATAACGCCTGGCAAGAGAGGGGTACCGTGCGTAATCCTTATATCGTCGGAAGCTATGTGATCGACCGGAACCATTACGGCCGTCACGGGCTGATCGATTATCTCCTGAGCAGCCCGGATGACGCCGTATGGGTGGTGGGTAACCGTCGCATCGGCAAGACCTCGCTGCTGCGCCAGATCGAATTCCTGACGACGAAGGACGAGGGGACATATGTGCCGATCTTCTGGGATATGCAGGGATGCGAGAACGAGGCCGACCTGGCACGGGAGCTATACTACGCCTTCGAGGACGCCAGCGACAGGCTAAGCCAGCTGGGCCTGGATGTCAGCTCCCTGCAGGGCCTCGGGCTCCCCGAGCTGCTGCGAGCTGTCCGACGCGCGGCTCAAGACCGCGGGCGCAAGGCCCTGCTTCTCATCGATGAGACCGAGGCGCTGATCAACGTCGGGCGCAACGATCCCCAGGGGCTACAGCGCCTGCGCAAAGCCCTCCAGGCCGGCCAGGGGCTGCGCGTCATCATGACCAGCACGAAGATGCTGACCAAGCTGAACGACCTATGTCGCGACTGGAACACCTCGCCGTTCCTGTTCGGGTTCGGCCTACGCAACCTGTGGGAGCTGGATTGGCGCTCGGCGGCGGATTTGATCCGGCAGACGCAGAGCGAGCACCCGGTGCGGGCGGAAGAGGATGTGGTGGACGCGATCCGTGAGCACACCAACTGCCACCCATACCTCATACAAGTCCTATGCCAGCGACTCTGGCAGGAGGACAACTCCCTCCGTCCCCCAACGGAAGATGACCTGATGGTGGACGAGATGCTGGCCGGCTTCTGCATGATCGATTTCCGCCACCTGGCCCCCACAGAGCGCCGGATCCTGCTGACGGTATCCGAACATAGGCTGATGCGCGAGTCCGAGCTGTTCTCCATCATCGACCAGCCCAAGGGACATATCCGCGCCTTCGTGTATAATCTGGTCAAGCTCGGATATCTACGCCGGGTCTACGGCCAACTCGCGGTGGGGAACCAGTTCCTGAGCAACTGGCTGCGAGACCATTACGACGAGTTGATCCACGAGACCAAGAGCGAGGTTTCCGATCGGAGCACGCAGGAGCTGGCAGCCCGCGGCCGTCGGGAGGAACTGGCCTATCTGCAGGAACAGCTACGCATTCAACAGGCCAACCTCCAGGAACTGGAGCGGCAACGCAGCCAGTTCGGCCTGCGCGTGCCCCTGGATCTGGTGAACGAGATCAACCTCACGCGGCAGGAGATCGAGAGGTTACGCCGAGAGATCGAGCCGCTCCTGGATGAGGATGATCTTGACACGTCTACATAGTAGGGGCGACGCATGCATCGCCCCAGGAATAGGGTGGTGGTGGCGGCGCAGCTCCGCTGCGCCGCCACCACCACCCATCCTTATCACCCCAGGAGAGAGACCTCTATGCCGATACCATTGGTGGATTTAAAGGCGCAATATCAGGCGATCAAGGAGGAGATCGATCGGGCCATGCGCCGCGTGGTCGAGTCAACGGCCTTCATCATGGGGCCCGAGGTAAGCGCCTTCGAGGAGGCCTTCGCCGCCTACTGCGAGGCCCAATACGCCGTGGGGGTAGGGTCCGGCACGGCGGCGTTGTTCCTGGCCCTGAAGGCCTGCGGTATCGGGCCCGGCGATGAGGTCATCACCACGCCGTTTACCTTCATGGCCACCGCGGAGACCATCTCGCAGGCCGGCGCCCGCCCAGTGTTCGTGGACATCGACCCGGTGACATACAATCTGAATCCTGAGCTGATCGAGAAAGTCATCACACCGCGCACGCGAGCTATTATCCCGGTGCATCTCTACGGTCAGCCGGCCGAGATGGACGCCATCCATGAGATCGCCAAGGCCTATGGGCTATGGGTGATCGAGGACGCGGCCCAGGCCCACGGCGCCCGTTACAAGGGGCGCCGCGCGGGGAGCCTAGGCGATATCGCCTGCTTCAGCTTCTATCCGAGCAAGAACCTGGGAGCCTACGGTGATGGCGGCGCGGTGGTGACGAACAACCCCGATCTGGCGGCGCGCGTGCGCGCGTTGAGGGATCATGGGCGTTCCAGCAAGTACATCCATGAGGAGCTGGGATGGGGGTTGCGATTGGACGCCCTCCAGGCGGCCATCCTGAGCGCCAAACTTCCCCACCTCGATGCATGGAACGCGGCGCGGCGGGAACGGGCGCAGCGATACACGGAGTGGCTGGCCGATACAGAGATCGTGACGCCCACCGCGCTGCCTCACGTGGAACACGTGTATCACTGCTACGTAGTGCGCACGCCCAGGAGGGATGAGGTATACCAGGCACTCCGGAAACGCGGCATCGGCGTCGGCATCCACTACCCGATCCCGCTACATCGACAGCCCGCCTATAGGGATCTGGGATATGGCGAAGGGGCTTTCCCCGTCAGCGAGCGCTGTAGCCGGGAGGTCCTGTCGCTCCCGATGTACCCGGAGCTGACCGAAGAACAGCAACGAGAGGTGGTCGAGGCGCTACGCGAGCTCGTGGGGTGACGGGCACCACGCGGGCGATGACGAAGAGGGGGCGATGCGTGCGTTCCCGGATCACGCGCTCCACCACGAGACGATGTCCATTATTGCGGGCCAACGCCTCCAGCGCTTCCCAGCGCCCCCGAAACACTGTGTCCTCAGGGGGATGAAACAGGTAGAGGGTCCCCGGCTGAGCGAGGTAAGGGGCCAGTCGCCCCTGGAACCCTGGATCGGGCGCATCCAGACGTTCATACCCGAATAGCTCCACGGGATCGACGCGCCCGGCGGTTAAAAACTGCACGGGCGCGTCCATCCCCCAATCCAGGGCCACTATAGGAGAGTCAGCTTCGCCGTCAAGGTACTCCGCCAGCTCATAGATCGCGTCCGAATGGCTGCTATGCCCCCCCGTGACGGCTAAAGCCCGATGATAGCGCACGTCCACGACGAGGTCGCCGGCAGCCCAGCTCAACACGAGGGCCAGGACCGCGAGCGCGCCGGGCCTTCCAGCGTTTCGCACCACGATGCCGGCCGCCAGCCCGGCCGTCACCATCATGAAGGGCAGCAGCGTGGCATAGTGGGTGACGAAGAGATCTGACACCGTGAACGAACTCTGCGCCACGTAGAGGGCGACGAAAACGATCCCGCCGATCAACGGGGCTATCGTTCCCGGATGTCGTGGGGATCGAACGCTCCAGGCGGCGAAGGCCAACGCCACCAACATCGCCATCAGCCACGGCGCCATCCGGTGAGAGGCCACCGTCCCCAGGTACCAGAAGTGTTCCCCTCGTAGCAACACGCCCAACTGAACGATACGCCGCGCCAAATTATGAAGGAAATCGGCGTTATGGACGCCGTAGTACGAACGCCCCAGGTTGGAGAAGAGGGTGATCCACGTCCCCCCGGTCTGTACGTTGAAGATCAACAGAGGCGCCATGCCCAGCAACAGCCCGCCGACGGCAAGGGCCCCATCGACGCCCTTGAGCCGTCCTCTGAGCGTGTAGGCAAAGGAAGGGCCCCGATCCCACCGATACACCAGCAGGATGGCCAACCCCGCCGCCACGCCAGCCCCAATCACCCATATGAACAGCAGCTTGGACCATATCCCGAGGCCGCAGAGGAACCCCAGCGCGATCCACTCGCCCCGTCGGCCATTTCGAGCGAGCCGCCACGTCATGGTGATCGCCGCCACCGCCAGCAAAGCGGTCATGTTAGTCACGAAGATGCCCTGGCGGCTCCAGAAGACGAAGGAGGGATCGATGGCCAGCAGGAGCGCCGCCGTCCACGCCGCCACCGTCCCTCCCAGCCGATGGGCCAGCCGATGTGTCAACACGATCGTCGCCGCGGCCGTGAGCACGGGAAGCAAGCGCAACGCCACCACGTTGATCCCCCCTGCCGCCAGAAGGGGGACGGCCAGATACACGTTCAACGCGCCGATGTAATCCTGCACCATCAGCGGGAACGCGTATCGGCCGAGGCGGATCGCGGCCCCTCGGAACAGATCCACGGGAAGCCCCTGCAGAAGTTGCATCGCGTTAACGCCGGCCTCGCGCGCTTCATCGTAATGCAGGCCGGGCAGGGAGAGCTGATAGAGAGAGAGGATCAGAAAGAGGCATAGCGGAAGCAGCCAGCCACCCCATCGTCGTAAAGAGATCCCAGCAGGGCGCTTCATCAGGTACATCGAGAACGGGGCGGACCACTCAGCGCGCAATCACTCCCACCTCAGATACCATGCTCTGATAATTCCAGCCTGAGGCGTAGATCCGGATAGCGTTCAACCGCGCGGGGCGGGTCTCCTTTAACAACTCGATAAGGTTAGGCGATTCGTAGGGATACCAGACGTAAGCGGGGACCTTCTCGCCGTTGATGATGGGCCAGTTGCTGGCCGGGTCGGGATCGCGATAGTAGAACCCGTGGACCCATTCCAGCTGCTTGCCGTAGATATCGGTATAACTGAGCCGCACCATCAGGGGGAACTCGGAGCTCAGATAACCCCCGCCGGGGAGCGACTGGTGGATAAGCCGCACATCCAGCCGTACGCTGAGGTACTCGTAATCCAGCACATCCTTGTCGAGCACCTGCTCGATCCAGGCTTCCGTGTGCACCCCCTCCTCGGCTTGGCGGGAGAACAGCACGGCTCGCCGGCCGCCTACCTCCACGATCTCCACGGTCGCCGCGGCGACGCTGGGGGCATGCTGGTATGTGCCCACCTCCCATGTGCCCTCCAGCGGCTCCTCGAAGTTGCCGTTGCGCACCAGATTCTGCGCCGCGGGCAGCGGCTCGGAGGGCGGCTCCGCCTTGCGGAAGACAGTGCGCTCCCCCGTCTGCACCGCGACGCTCGTGTCATCGGAGTAGACGGTGGCCTTGCCCGCGCGGGCGGTAACCTGAGACTCGTCCTCGGCCACTTCGATGGAAAAGCTGCCGCGGGTGAGGTCCACTGAGCCGTGAGGGGTATGCACGCGCACCATCAAAGCCCGGCTGAGCGGCTGCAAGTTCAGGATCCGTACCCGTCCACTACCCAGCTCGAACTCCACGCGGTAAGGTTCGCGGCTACGCCGGAACCTCGGCCGGCGCGCCTTACGAACCGTCAGTTCCGTCTGGCTGTAGAGCCGCACGCTGCTGAGGACGCCCTCCGGCTCGTCCGGGCCCTCCACAGTGAGGATCGCCTGCGCATCCCCCGTGCGGATGGTGTACCCTTCCTTGATCTCACGCGAGGATTCCACCGCGGTAGGCTCGCGGGCGTCCGGCGCGAGCACCAACACCGTGCCGGAGTTGGCCAGGACATCCACGCGAATCGGCTCGGGCTTCGTCGAGTAAAGGATGAACCAGCGGATGCTCAGGGGAACGGAGATGGAGAGAATACAAAAGATGATGAAAGAGGTGATCAGGACGGTCCAGGCTAGCCGCTCAGGATTGGCACGCAGGCCGCGTCGGCCCGCCCACGCCTGGGTGCAGGACCGCTCCGCCCACGTCGCCGTTCGGGATCGCCTCGATTCGGCCGGGCTTGGCTCCACAGTGGATGGGGCCGCCTCCGACGGGTTCACGCTGTTCACCAAAACCTCACCTCGAATCCATCATACTGACCTGTGTAAGGGCCCCAAACCGCGTCCACGCGCTGCACGCGCGCCCCCGATGGCCCCTGGCGTACCGCCTCCAACAGGCGTTCCAGCGCGTCCCGGGGGCCTTCCGCCTCTAGCTCCACACTGCCATCCCAGCGATTCCGTACCCAGCCGCTGATGCCCAGGCTCCGCGCCCTCCTCTGCACGAAATACCGGAAGCCAACCCCCTGAACCCGGCCGTAGATCTCCACGTGCAATCTAGCCAATGCATGCGTATCCTTGGCGTCACGAGGATCAGCCACCATCACTCCACCATCCAGATAAGCCAGCGGGCACGTGTGCGTCGGTCCAGTCGATGAAGGCCGGCCGCGCGCACTTCCTCCTCCGCCCGGCGGACCTCCTCAGGCGTCACCGGGCGATCCAGCGGCGGATGATTGTGCGCTCGATAGGCCGGACGATATTGTCCCATGACGTTAATATACGTGTTCGGCGATATCTCCTCCGCCAGGAAGCGCGCGATCTCCGCCGTCCCGGCCAGACCGCCGGGCAGGATCAGGTGCCGCACAAGCAGGCCCCGCCGGGCCAGCTCCTGCTCGTCGATGATTAGATCGCCCACCTGGCGGTGCATCTCCTTCACCGCCGCCTGGTTGACCTGTGGATAATCCGGGATGCCTGACAGGCGACGAGCGACGGCCTCATCAGCGTATTTCATGTCCGGCATGTAGATATCGATCACGCCGTCCAGCAGGCGCAGCGCCTCCATGGAGTCATACCCGCCGGTGTTGTAAACGATGGGAAGGTTCAGGCCGGCTTCAGCCGCGATGGCCAACGCCCCTAGGATCTGGGGGACGACATGGCTCGGCGAGACCAGGTTGATGTTGTGGCAACCCTGCTCCTGCAGTTCCAGCATCATGGCGGCCAGCTCTTCCTCAGTGACCTCCCGGCCCTCGCCCAGCTGGCTGATCTCGTAGTTCTGGCAGAAGCGGCAGCGTAGGTTACACCAGGAGAAGAAGATCGTGCCGGAGCCGCGCCAGCCGCGCAAGCAGTCCTCCTCGCCGTGGTGCGGGAAGTAGCTGGAGACGACGGCGCGCTCGCCCGTGCGGCAGGCTCCCCGCTCCCCGGCCAGCCGGTTTACGCGACAGCCCCGGGCACATCCCACGCAGTCCCGCAGCATCTCTCGCGCCTGTTCGGCGCGGCGCCGCAACTCACCCGACGCCAGCAGTTTCCGGTAGGCCGGCTCAAACTCGGCCATCACACCACCCTCTATTCCTCTGCGTCAAAATACACCACGAAGTCACCAAGGCACTAAAGATCCGCAAACGGGGATCTTGTAGGAGCACGGCGGCGCCGTGCCCCTATCTAATTTCACTGCTCACGCTGGATGCGGTCCAACCACCATCGCGCGTCGCGGTCGTTCGGATTCACCTCCAGCGCTCGCCAGAAGTGCGCGGCCGCCCGTTGCAGATCCCCGCGCTCTTTATAGATCAGGCCTAAGTTATAATTTACATTCGGCGCCTGCGGGTCCACCGACAAGGCCCGCTCGAAGGCAGCGATGGCCTTATCCTGCATCTCCCGGCTGGATAACTCCAGTCGTCCCAAATAGGCCGCCGCCAGGTTGGTCCATACCATGGAATTGTTCGGCTCCCGCTCCGAGGCGGCCTCCAGGAGGGGCACCGCCTTGGAGAACTTCCCCTGCATCACGTACGCGCCGCCCAAGTTAATGGCGACATCCACGTTCTCCGGATCGAGGGCGTATGCCTCCTCTAATACGGCGGCCGCCTCCCCTGGGCGACGACTACTCAACAGATGCGCCCCCCGATTTAAAAGCTCGCGAACCCGGTGAGCTCGGGCCTCGTCCGTCATCTCCGTCTCCTGATGCTCGAGATACCCCTCCGTCCCGGGAGATACCTCACTATGCTCTCTCTGCCCCATAAGCCCTTCATCCCTCAGAGAGCGAAAATATACGACGAAGTCACCAAGGCGCTAAGGCTCGGGCTTTAAGCTTGGACAATTTACTCTCCTAACTGCAAAGGGCGCGAAGGACGCAAAGGCAATTCAAAAAGTCCTTCTGACTCTTCTCTATCTTGGGGTCTTAGTGCCTTGGTGGTTCCTTATTCGCGCTTCTCAGCCCCTACCGTTCCGCTGGCTCCAATTCGCCCTCCTCGAGGTTATGCAAGAGCTCGTAATCCACCAGAGACGGCGTGAAGAACTCGACCGCGTAGGACTCCGGCACCCCCATCGGCTGACTGATCT